>NZ_JBQKUP010000018.1:0-48534 GCF_052156535.1 Nitrospira sp. T9 | reverse complement strand
CCCAGCCTTTCGGTGCCATGGGTGCGCGTGATGCTGGTCCAAGAAACGGAAGGACCCTATCATCCCCCCATTGCCCACAGTCAGGATGTCGCTCGGTTATGTGCGGACATGCTCCGCCTCGACCGGGAAGAATTTCGCGTGCTGTTGCTCAATGCCAAGCATACGGTGATCGCTCAACATACCGTTTCAATCGGCTCGTTAACCGTCTCGATTGTCCATCCACGGGAAGTTTATAAAGCGGCCCTTCTGGCCAATGCCGCCGCCATCATTGGTGTTCATAATCACCCTTCGGGCAATCCCGACCCAAGCCCGGAAGACCATGCTCTCACCAAGCGATTATCAGAGGCTGGAGCGTTGTTAGGTATTACGCTCCTCGATCACGTCATTATCGGGGAACATACGCATTACAGTTTTGCCGACCAAGGACAATTGGCTACAGCTCAACCCGTTCCCAGCCCGTAGCTTTCCCCATTTTATTACTCTCAAATAGGGTTCCCCTGAAATTCGATTTTGAAAACGCCCATTTTCAGCGGCTGTTCCAATATGAATTGTTAATTTTAATTTAAGTCCGTGGCCCCAACCTCTAGAGCCCGATTAAACAAAATATTATATTTCTGTTCTGGAATTTTATCATCCTCGTAGTGCTTCTTAATAATGGGGTATGGGTTTAGCAGTAGAATATAGTCGTATTGCCCACCAGTCCCTTCCTTGGTCAGCACGAAACCTAAGTCAACGAGTGAAGACATTCGTTGTTTCCATAGAGTCACAGCGCGCTGCCCACTAAAGCCAGCCTCATACGCCAAATCTGGGTAGCTTTTGATTTCCAAAAATGCCTCATCAAAAACTCGACACCAAAGACTCAAATACACTTTTGATAGTGGAGTGCCTTTCCCTCCGAGATCGTCTAAAATTTCGCAAATATGGGGCATTGTACGTGGTAGAGTAGTAAACCCTTTAGCAGTCTTACGATCCCAGAGAAGTGATTCGTCCAATTTTGGCCAAAATTGTTTTCGAAGCTTCAGTGTTCGTGAACTCATTTTAGAAGCTCTTAGTTGGGTCTGCTTTTTAGTAGCCATGGTATACTCCTTTTTAAAGGCGGGCGGGCTTGGCTAGGTTTTGGAGGCCTAGCCCTATTTTTCTTTTTTGCTGAGCTTGGAGGTCAGTAATGTTCACAGAAATAGTGCCCGCCCACCTTTTAATATTACTCCATAATTCGCTAAAAAGCCAATAAAAACAAAGACTTATATAATTTTTTGGTGAAATTATTCATCACTGAAAATATTAACTCAAAGTTCTAGTTGAAATATAAAAAACTTTTAATCATCTTTAATTGTATTATTTAATTACATTAACTAGCAATATGTTCAGTAATGATAATGTATTTGCGTTACAAGGTAGTGCTCGTAGTGCTCTGTGTGCTTATGGTGATCAGCGTGCTCAATGGTGCTCATGGGGATTCCCAAGGGGACATGAACTAGGCTCGACAAACAGAAAAATATTTTTATTTCCTTAAATTTTTATCCGTTTGGCCAAATCGAGAGCCTTCCTTTGGTCCACGCCCAAATACAGGGCGGTGCTTCCAATACTTTTATGTCCTAAGAGTTGCTGACAGGCTGCGAGGTTCTGAGTTTTGTCATAGATGACTGAAGATTTCGTGCGGCGCATGGAATGTGTGCTATGCCGTTTTGGGTCTAGGCGGGCGAGATAGGCCCATTGTTTGACCAAGTTGGCATATTGTTCTCTGGTCAAGTGAGGGCGGGTTTTGCGATTGCCGATACTCGTCCA
Source organism: Nitrospira sp. T9 (assembly GCF_052156535.1). NCBI lineage: Bacteria > Pseudomonadati > Nitrospirota > Nitrospiria > Nitrospirales > Nitrospiraceae > Nitrospira > Nitrospira sp. T9. The sequence continues at coordinate 46,749 of NZ_JBQKUP010000018.1, read as the reverse complement.
CAAATAGTCCTCTGATTTCTTCCCACTGTGCAAAATCCAATCGGCCAGACTGTCTCGCGTTTCGGATGACAAGGCCACCAGATGCCCTCGGTTGGTTTTCTTCTGCCGGATATTAATCTCACTCACCACATCGCCGTTATGATCGGTGACATCGGCGGTTGAAAGCCGAAGCAGGTCAGATGCCCGCAACATCGTATCGATCCCCACATTAAAGAGCGCCAAATCCCGAATTTTTTTTTCCGTCGTTAACAAAGAACGGATGACCTGCGCTTGTTCCGGAGTAAACGGCGTCATTTGGCCAACGGCTTTTCCCTTGTTCCATGGCGCATTTTCAATTTGTGCTTTTTTGTTTTTTATCATAAAAGCCAAAATAGCATGAGAATTAAATACTGTAAAGTGTTGGTTTTGTGTAGTTCCCTATTTCTGGTTTTTACAAAAGCAAAAATAGGATATTTTAAACATTCCACATTCTTCATAAAAACAATTGGCAATTGAGTTTTAACGAGTAGCAATTAGTTTCTTTTATTGGTTTACGGCTGCCTCCTTGAGCATGCTAGCGATGTGGGGAGTTCTTGCCACACTGAGTGCATTGTTGCCATCTGATGTTTGAATATTCACTTTGGCCCCTGCTTCGAGCAGTAGTTTCACTATTTCTTCATGGCCATGTTCAGAAGCTCCTATCAATGCCGTCCACCCACTACTATACATTTGTTGGTTAACATGAGCTCTGTGAGCCAAGAGTAGCTTAACTATTTCTTTGTGTCCCCTTTCAGCAGACACCATTAAGGCCGTTGCGCCATATTTCCCCTGAATGTTTACCTCGGCGCGCTCGTCTAATAAAGTTCTTACAACACTCAGATGACCATTCGCAGAGCCCCAATGTAAGGCCGTCCACCCAAAACTGTTTTGGTGGTTCACTCTTGCTCCCTGAGCCAAGAATGCCTTAACCATATCTATGTACCCCCGCGAAGCGGCCGCGGACAAAACGGTTTGTGAAAGTTGTGTTTGAAGGTTGACATCAGCACGATGAGCTAAGAGCGTCCTGACCATTCCCATGTTCCCTATCTGAGTTGCCATCATCAAGGCCGTATGGCCGTCGTTGGCTTGGTGGTTCACCGTCGCCCCTGCTTCGAGCAGGACTTTCATCACGTCTTCATGGCCATATTCAGAAGCCAAAAGTAACGCTGTCTCGCCATTAAAATTTTGTTGGTTTACATTCGCACCTTGTGCTAACAGAACCCTGACTTTCTCTATGTTTCCCTCATACGCAGCTGTTATTAGGATACCGGGATTTCCTGAAACGGTTTCAGTTACACCACAGATACCACCAATGAACAAAAGGATTAGGAAATGTTTCCACGAGGTTGGGTTTAAACGCATATAACTCTCAATAAGGGTCTCCTACAAATCTCTTAATATCGTTATCCATGAGTCTTTTTTAGCTTTTTGGGAAATTTTTCGACCATCTCATTTAGCGTGTACCCTAACTAGGAGGAGCATAAATATCATTTGTCCCTTAATAAATCTATAAATACTGCTAATAATAGTGCTGCAAGCATTCCACATATGCTAGCACTCGGGTTTTCCCAGTTTATCGTTTGGTTAATGAGTAATAATGGATTTGATGTCCAAACCTTTCTAGTGGCGGCAGTGTAAATCGCAATAGGGATATTTATGAGTAATACTGGTATTAAAAAAAAATCCTGCTATTAATTGTTTAACGTTAATCACCAAACCAATAATGCTAACTACAATAAGAACAATTCCTGCATCTTTATAAGAAATGGTCTGTTGTTTTTTTGGTGTTTGCATAAAAAATTTATAAGATAATTCTTTACCGCAAACATTAGAACGGGTATTGCCCGGAAACTGGACCGACTAGGTCACAAGCACCATGAAGGCATTAACGTCAATTGCCTATTGATCCCATTGAATGAATAAGCCATTTTCCAGAAGTTTTTTTCATTTCAATCGTTACGGGCTGGGCACGGCCTCTATTTTTGGAAATGCCATGTATTTCAACTATGTCACCATTAATGTTTTGTGATTTAAATCCATATTCATCCGTTTCCCTAAGAGAGAGCAACATATCGAACGCTTCATAATCTGAAAAGTTTTTTCCTTTCTTTAATTTAAGGCCTCCCATCGTTGCGATAGCCCTCATAAGTGCTCCTGTTTGCTATTTCGCATGGTCATCAAGGTAAAGAAAGGCCCTCTGATGATCTCCCGCATAAACCAGTTCCCTAAAATGAAGGTAAACAGCTTTAGGAATATTTTCTACTTTCTTTTCTGCCTGCTTTTCACATCCTGGCAGAAGCAAAATAAAAATGAGAAAAACCCCAAAAGCTCTAACAAATAAGGTTTTTAACTTTTTTTTGAATTGTGCATAAGTAACTCATTTTAAAATTGTTAATAACATGATCGCTGTTTATATTCGCATATCTTCCCACAGCCAAAAAACCGATAGCCAGAAAGCGGAAATCGCCCATTGGCTCACCAGTCAAAAACTTCCAGCCAAACAGATCATCTGGTTTGAAGATATGAAAGCGGACGGAATTTACAACGGCCCGCCTTTCAAAAATTGCAGGAAGCAATATTTGACGGCTCAATTAAAACTGTCATTGTCTGGAAATTGGATCGTCTGGCGCGAAATCATCGGGAGGGCGCGTCGTGTCGGTCACGCAGCAAATAGACCTGAAAGGTACGATCGGCCATATCGTGGCCGGGGTGCTCTTCGGGTTGGCGCAAATCTAATTACAGCATACGAAAGAGCGCCAAGCCGCCGGGATCAAGCTTGCAAAGAAAAAAGGCATCTATGCCGGCAGGAAGGCCGGCACGATGAAAGCCGACCCCACACGGGTTACCGTCTTACGCAAACAAGGGATGACCGATTCCGAAATTGCCAAAGTATTAGGCATCAGTAAATCGTCTGTCTATCGGTATTTGACTCTGGCCAAACAAAAGCGTTTATAATTCTGGTATGGACGATAAAAAAATATAGCATTCAAATGGGCGACAAAAAATTCGTTGTGGAAAAAGTCAGCCCTGCCGTCAAGATCGAAACCGATGAACAGGGTCGCGAGTTTATTGCCAACCCGGACACAGGCAAGAGGATGTATTTTTTTGGTATTGCTAAAAATTTCGAAGAGGCTTTGGCGTTGACGATTGAAGAACGGGAGAAAGAAAAACGTAAGGAACAGAATCCCGATTCGACTTTTCCCCAAGATCACGCCTAACGCCACCATCCTCACATCTACCAAGACCCTGCCGCTCAAGCCGGAACCTTCTAATCACCCTTCCCTTCCTGTTTACACCATGAGAGCGTTTTTCTGTCATTTTGGGGAAAATGCCCGTTTGCATATCCCGTCCGCTTGCGGCTGGTAAGGCATTGATTATTAAACATTTATTGTGGTTGTGTTTAAGTTTCACGATAATTATCCGAATAATTATTATTATGATGATAATTTTTATTGACATGATAATATTTTTCGCGTACGATCAGCTTCATCTTATTAATCACTCTAATAGATTCACTTGAGCTGACCTCGGATTGCTCCAGTAGTGAAGATTCATTTGTTAAACCAGTATTGGTTTAATTTCGATCGTGTGTTTATGTACCCTACAGAGTGAAGATTATTATTACCGACTGAAATAAGGGAGGTTTTATGGGTGTTGAAAAATTAACAGAAAAAGTCCTAAAGCAGGATTTAGCAGTTAGGAAAATGTTTGCGGATACGTTGGCCGAAAATGATTTTATAAACTCCCTTAAAGACGATCCAGAATCATTTCACGAAATCCTTGTCTTAGCAAAAAAAAGAAATTGGATACATCCGACTCAGTTAGCGAAAAGCTTGAACCTTTCTGATTCCAATGTTTATAAGTGGTTTCAAACACATCACGAAAAGGATTTACGTTCTACGCCGAATTTTCCAACGATGCGCTCAGCAATAGAAGCTTTGAAAAATATTATAAATGAAGATAGAAAACGAATAATTAAAAACCAAAGTCCTATAGGACATACTATTTGTAGAGAGTTAGCTGGGGCAGCTAGATAATAATTAAACTTCCCTAATTCCACTCACCTAAAAAAACTCCGCACTAGCAAATGCTTTGCGGAGTTTTTTGCCTTCCTCTCTAGTTTATTAAATTCATTGTCTATCCTATAATGGGTCCCAGTCCTGACCATTAACCCGCGGATTGTTTTATTTTATCAGTCTTCTATTTATATTGCTCTTCTTAGCAAAGGGAATGATATGCGATTATTAAAGTCCTAATTTAAATCGAATGAACTTTAGAGAAGGAGAATTTATGTCATATGAAAATTTGTCTGTTTCTGCTTCTGGATTAAAGTACAAGGAGTTTAATGACCCCGGAAAGGCGATTAGAGCAGTGGCTTCGGGTATATGTCATGCTGCTAAAGTACCTAAACTAATGGACCCCAAAGAAGCGGATAAACAGGCAGAAATTATCTTAAGTGATTATGATTTACGGAGTGATGGAGTTCCGGGAGGGACCTTAGGAGCAAGTCTTTTTGGGTTTCCTAATAACCCACTTGAATATTTCAAGGAGTCCATAAAAGCTAATGCTCGAATTTTAAAAAACATTGGTGGCGTACAAGTCCAATTACAGAATGCTCTTGATTCGTTCGAATCTCTATCCCAAGATGAAATGCATCCAGAGAATAGTTATCGAATAAAGCCAGTAACACATAGAGGGATGAGTGCCGCTTTTTATCGCGCATTAATTTTTTCAAGCCGAAGTACTGTGATAGTTCCTATTCATGAAGATTTAGCTAATGTTAGAGCCCTCGCTCCCTACAATTTTGAAATTGCATCAACTGATATGATCTTGGCCCACAACCTCTATCTACGCAATCGTCCCGGCGAGGGGACGTTGTTTGTTTATGGGAAACAATTAACTGAACAAGATAAAAGAGACTTGGATGCTGCGAGGGGTTTAAATATTTTTAAAACAGGCTACCCCTATCCAGAAGATATATTTAAAGATAGTTTCATGCAAGAAATTGAAGTTGAAACAGGTGATTATGTCGTTTTCAGAGCTGATTATCCCCATAAAGTGGCCAATAAAAATATAGCTAAAAATACGGACGAACATTTTCGAGTGAGTTGGAATGGTTTTATGACATTACTTTATGGCCAAGAGAACCAATTGGTATATTGGACTTGAAAAATACCTGTCTTTCTCGAAAAATTTTCAACGTGTTTGGCTTTTAAGGCCACTTAAACATTTTCCGTGATGTCTAGCATCCACTGATTTCCTCCCTCTCTCAGCTTTGTTCCCTTCAGAGGAGTTTTTTAAAGGGCCTTGCGCCCGGCACCGCCCACGCCATCCATTTCAGTCCCTTCCATTCCTGTCATGTTCGGCTGCTCACCCGGCGCGGCGGCGCTCGCCTGAAACATTTTCTCCGGGTTGATGAAATTGGCTTCCGTTCCTTGTGAGAAGCCAAGTTTCAACAACCAACAAAGGAGAAAACATCATGGCGACCAAAAGTAAAAACCCACCACTTCACAAAATCCGTATCGGAGCCATTCAAGCGGATATCTGGGAGCAGACCCCGGAAAAAGGTCAACCGTTTCTTACCGTCACGTTCACCCGGTCCTACAAAACGAAATCGGATGAATGGAAGAACGGGCATTCCTTCAGCCAAGAGCATTTGGACACGCTCATGGATGTAACCCTAGAGGCCAAGGAATGGATGCGCCAGCATCGTCTTTCCAAAGCCAAAGCCGCCTAGCGTGCCTTCCCGATAGAGGTTTCTGGACTTTTAGCGGATTGTTTGGACCCTAACTTGTCTAGAATTAGGTTGCGATTACAAGGGAGACAGTTCACACCAGACTGGGGTGTGATCGGAAGGTTTGTCCATTCCGCGCGGTCCCCGATCAACATCTGCAGCGACTAACCGGTCTGCCGCTTGTGGAGAGAGCAGGAGATGGTCGATGCGGAGCCCTTCGTCCCGATTCCATCGGCCGGCCTGGTAATCCCAATAGGTGTAGAGTCCCAATCTAGGGTGCAGGGCTCGAAGGGCATCGGTGTATCCGAGATGGCAGAGGGCACGAAAACGGGCACGTGACTCAGGACGACAGAGGGCGTCGTCGGCAAATCCCATTGGATCATAGACGTCATGGTCGGTGGGACATACGTTAAAGTCTCCCCCTAAGACCACGGCTTCTTCCAGGGCTAAAAGCGATTGCGCATGCGTGATCAGGCGATCTAACCAGGCAAGTTTATATGTAAACTTCTCGGTTTCCACCGGATTCCCATTTGGCAAATAAATTGAAGCTACTCGAACGTTCCCCACCACCGCTTCCACGTAGCGGGCTTGTTCGTCGGAAGGGGCGCCAGGCAGTATGGTGTGTTCGATTTCGATCGGGGCTTTGGAGAGAATGGCGACTCCGTTGTAGGTTTTTTGTCCGACTATGGCCATATTATAGCCCAGTTCCTCAATCGCCATTCTGGGAAACTGGTCCTCAGTGGTTTTGAGTTCTTGCAGCAGGACAATGTCCGGGTTGGCCTGTTTGACCCATTCCATCAAGTGGGGGATCCGGACTTTAATGGAGTTGACGTTCCAGGTGGCGATTTTCATATGAGTTTCAGAATGTGGATTGAGGAAAAATTTTGATCATAGTGAGTTTAAGGTTCTTGGGTCATCTCGTGATGGTTTGTATTCAAAGGAATACATCATGGGGGGTTCAGAAAATTGTTGGAAGGTGAAGGGATTTTATTTGTGTTCCCAAATCTCGCCCCCACGGCATTTCCCGTATTGCCGGGTTTCGGCCCGGCAGCCGAGGCCCCTTCGGCTTGGCTCAGGGCAGGCCTTTTGTTTCGGCAAAAGGACCCAAAACCAGTGACGCCCCATCTGGCCTTATGAGAGCGGAGGCACGCGAATCTAAGGAGGGCGGACCAACTCGCCGGGCTCAAACAAGGCCCGCCGGTGGATGAGAGCGTCCCTCCTTTAGGCCAGACGGCAGGCGTCGGACCAGGAGAGACGAATATTTCAGTGACACACCTGAAGGAGACAGAAATCATCATATGCTGAATGAACCCATTTTTAGGATGAGGAAAGTGGTGGTGAGTCGGGGTCGCGTTGGAAGATGACTTGAAAGCCTTGAAATTGTTTTTGAAAGAGGGTCTTCAATATAAACGGGGTGATGCCGAAGAATAACACCCCATAAATACAGATTTCTAAAATATACTGAGAGTCTGCAGAGATCGTGCTATTGAAGATCACAGGAACCGCCCATCCGATCGTCATACTCACAAACATCAGAATCACCACGTGTCGCCACACCAGAAACCACATTAATTTCAACAGTTCTTTATATGTTGGTATTTCCATACGACTCCTTTGTCAGCACAGCGTTCCAGAGGGTAACAGATTTATGGGGAGTGTTGAAAAATGCCGCCAGCGGCGTTCTCGCCCCTTGGCCGTGCTCACGTACTCCTTCATACGCTCCGCTCGTCCAAGTGGCTGCGGCCTTGCTGGACGGGAATTTTTGAATACTCCCCCAATTTTCCATGTTTGCATTTTGGTCACCCATGGGTTTCTGAATATGGGATATGACTCAAGTGGGCGGTGCCAAAGAGAGACTCTCTTCGACAAAGTCCAAGATTTGCAATAGTTTTTTTCGAAGTTCTGCAAGATACGGATCGGGTAGCGCACCGAGTTCTTTGCGAAAGCGTTGATTATCAATGGCCTTGATTTGATCCACTAAAATGTCAGAGATGGCGGTCAGCCCTGAGACCCCTTCAGGAATTGATACTCGAAGGGGAGTGTGGACATCAAGCACCTGAGTGGTTAATGGACAAATGAGCGTGGAAAGGTGATAGGGATTCAAAGCATCAGTTTGAACGACGACAACCGGTCTAATCTTTCCGGCTTCGGTTCCAAATCGTGGATTCAAGTCTGCCAAATACAGATGGCCATATTGGGGCGTCATAGGTTGTTTGGCAGATCATCGAGAAGTTCGGTTTCTTTCAAATAGGCGAGATGAGCAGCGGATACCTGCTGGGAGGCCTTTTGATAGTCCTGGGCCAACGCTTTTCTTGCGTAGAGGGCGTTGAAGTGAGCCAGAGCTTTTTTGATATACAGGTTTCGAGGCATGTTCAAACGTTTTCGAATGGCTTCAGTTTCTTGGTAGGCGTTTTCGTCGAGTTTTAGGGATAACACTTTACTCATCTCTCCCTCCTTCCAGGTATCACCAAAAGTATATACCTCCATTCCTGAAAAGTGAACCCGTGCGGGAGAAGTAAAAGTAAGGAGTGAGTGGGAAGGATCCTCCGGTCCCTTACCCCTTACGTTTCACGTTTGCCTTCTCCCTTTATCCTTTGGTTCTTCCGGGTTTAGTGTGGGCAAACCCATCGGCCAATGCTTGAGAACATGTGCCGAAATATTCCTCCCCTTTGTAAGGGGTTTCATCCCGAAGAGGATTTAAAGGTGGGGTAGAGATTCAACTGTGTGCCCATGTTATGCCGCCAGCAGCACTTGCGGCATGTTGGCATAGAGCGTTTCTACCTCCCCTTACCCCTCCTTACAAAGGAGGGGGTCCTTGCCAGATCCGTGTTGCCCGAACAACTCACACGATTTCCTGAAGAGCCTAACCTCTAATGGGCTTTGTCCCAGGAGTGACCCTGTCCGGCTTCGACCGTGAGCGGGATCGACAATTGTAGGGCAGGCAGTGTGGCCCCTTCCATGACCTGCTTGATGACCGCAGTGGTTTGCTCGACCGCCCCTTCTTCTACCTCGAATAATAACTCATCGTGGACGGTTAACAGCATTTTCGCCTTGGGGGATAGCCCATGCTGTGCCAATGCTGCGGGTACGCGGATCATGGCCCGCTTCAGGATGTCGGCCGCCGTGCCTTGCAATGGGGCATTGATGGCCGCTCGTTCAGAGAAATTTCGTCTGGCGGGATTTTTATCATGAATGCCAGGGACATGGCACCGACGTCCAAACAATGTCTGGACGTATCCATGTTGTCGGCAAAATTGTTTGGTGCGCTCCATGTAATCCTGGATGCCGGGATACTGTTCAAAATAGGTTTTGATGTAGGCAGCGGCTTCGCCCGGCTCCACGCTCAATTGGCGGGCCAACCCGAAGGCGCTGATTCCATAAATGATGCCGAAATTTATCGCCTTGGCTTTACGTCGAATTCCCGGATCCATCTGTTCCAGGGGAATGCCGAAGACCTGGCTGGCGGTGAGTGCATGAATATCGTGGCCATCCCAAAAGGCTTTCTTGAGTACGGGAATATCCGCGACGTGGGCGAGCAGACGCAGTTCAATCTGTGAATAATCCAGCGAAAGCAGTGTCCAACCAGGTTCCGCGACAAAGGCGCGCCGGATTCTTCGACCTTCTTCGGTGCGAATAGGAATGTTCTGGAGATTGGGGTCTGTGGAGGAGAGTCTTCCCGTTGCGGCAGATGCCATGGCATAGGAGGTATGCACCCGGTTCGTGTCGGGATTGATTTGACGGATGAGCGCATCGGCATACGTGCTGCGCAGTTTTTCCAAATGCCGCCATTCCAGGACCCGTGACGGGAGTTCATGGCCTTGGGCGGCTAAGGATTCGAGGACATCGACCCCCGTGCTATAGCTGCCGGCTTTGCCTTTTTGACCCCCTCCCAAGGCGAGGTCGTCAAACATCACTTCGCCGAGTTGTTTGGGGGAACCAACATTGAAGGTCTTTCCGGCCAGGCGATGGATCTCTTGTTCCAATTCCCGTAGACGAAGAGAAAACTCCTGGCTGACCTGTTTGAGTTGAGACACATCGACTTTGATACCTGTTTGCTCCATGGTCGCCAGCACGGGAATTAAGTGACGCTCGAGCGTTTCGTAGACGGTGGTCATGTGTTCACTGATGAGACGAGGCTTGAGGACCTGATGCAGCCGCAGGGTCACTTCGGCATCTTCCGCCGCGTATTCCAACGCTTTTTCTAAAGGAACCTGATCAAACGTGATTTGAGACTTTCCGGTACCCGTGACGTCTTTAAATTTGATCGTTGTATGGCCCAAAAAATGTTCGGCTAGTTCGTCCATGCCATGGCCATGCATGCCACCTTCTAAGACGTATGAGAGCAGCATGGTATCGTCCACGGGAGACACGTTGAGGCCATATCGGCGAAACACCACCATATCGTATTTGATATTGTGCCCGATCTTGAGCACACCGGGGTCTGTCAGCAGTGGCCCAAGGATGTCGAGCGCCTGTTGAAGGGGAATCTGTTCCGGTCTTTCCGGTAAGGCAGCAGACGTATCGTGTGAGAGCAAATCCTGATGCGACGTGGATCCCGGGGCCACATGCCCCACAGGTACATAACAGGCTTGGCCGGGTTCCAGGCTCAGTGAGAACCCAACCAACTCAGCTCTGGTTTGATCGAGAGAGGTGGTTTCGCAGTCGACGGCCACCACCCCGCGACGAGTCGCCTCATCTATCCAGCCTTGAAGGGCCGACACTCTTTGAATTAATTCGTACTGGGCTTGGGTAGGCAGCGGCCTTGGTTCGGAATCTTTCGTGGCTGGTGCATCGCTGGCCGGTGTTGGAGAAGGAGTGATCCCGGGTTCCTGTTCACCCTTCACGCGGCTTTGTATGCGAGCCAGAATCGATTTGAATCCTTGTTCATTGAGGAAGTTGACTAATAATTCCATGTTCGGCTGGCGTCGCTCTAATTGTTCAAGCGGAAAAGGCAGCGGGACATCGGAACGAAGCCGGACTAATTCACGGGAGAGGCGGGCCTTATCGGCATGCTCAATGAGGCTTTCCCGTCGCTTGTTTTGCTTGATTTCAGAGGCGCGCGCAAGGAGGGTGTCCAGGTCACCATATTCCTGAATGAGTTGCGCGGCTGTTTTGATGCCGATACCCGGGACCCCGGGCACATTGTCCGTCGAATCTCCTGCCAAGGACTGCACGTCGACAACTTTCTCAGGTGGCACACCGAATTTTTCCAGAACTTGCTCGGGACCGATCTTTCGGCTTTTGATCGGGTCGAACATACTGACCTGTTCTGATACTAACTGCATAAGATCTTTGTCCGATGACACGATGGTCACATTCGCGCCGGCTTCCATGGCATGTTTTGCGTAGGTAGCGATCAGATCGTCGGCTTCGAAACCGTTCAGTTCAATGCAATCAAAATTAAAAGCTCGTGTCGCCTCCCGGACGAGAGAAAATTGAGGCACCAACTCCTCAGGTGGTTCGCTGCGATTGGCCTTGTAGCTGGGGGCCAGATCGTTTCGAAAGGTTTTGCGTGCGGAGTCAAAGATGATGGCGATGTGGTCGGGTTGCATATCTTCTAAGAGTTTCATCAACATGGTGATGTATCCATAGACGGCGTTGACGGGAGTGCCATTCGGACTGTTCAAAATCTTGATGGCATGAAAGGCCCTGAAAATGTAGCCTGAGGCGTCGACTAATACGACATGACGAATCGGAAGAGGGGAAGACGGTTCACTCACAGTGGTCACAGGAAAATATCCTCTTTGTGTGATTGTTGGCCCTTGAAGATACCTGATAGTCCTTGAGGTGTCGATATCTTAGGATGGTTTATCTACGGAGAGAAATAGAACATGGTAAACTACCGAATCCTCTGGCTCATGACGGGAGCATGTCTTCGTGAAGAGTACTATCATGGTTGGTCTCGCTATCCTCATTGGCCTGGTGATTGTGGTCATCCTGCTTCTTCCGGTTTTGCTGGATTTGAATCGGTATCGGGATCGGTATCTCCCCTTTCTGGAGCAGGCCCTTCATCGACCGGTGGATGTTCAGGATGTCCGCTTGACGGTTTTTCCACAACTGGGTTTTCGGGTGCGAAATCTGACAATAGGGGATGACCCGGCGTTCAGTCCTCAGGCGTTTGTCACGATTCCTTCGGCTGAGGTGGAGATTCGGTGGCTCCCCCTGTTGCGCCGGCACATTCAGGTTGAACATGTGCGTTTCCATGATCCGAGAGTCCACGTCATCCGCAGGCATGATGGGGCGTTGAATATGGCCACCATCGGAAACGATCCGGCTCTTCAGCCCCCTGAGAAGGGGGGTTCGAATCCAGCCAATGCTTTCAAGCCCTTATTCGGTGTGTTTGCGGTGGAGCGGTTCTCTATGAGTGGAGGAATCCTACAGTATGAGGATCGTGCCAAAGAACCATTCCGTTCCTACCACCTTGAGCAACTGGAGTTGGTCACGAATTCGGTTCAATTGGGACAGATGGCCAGTCTGCACGTGAAGGGCGTGGTGATGCCCAATCAGCTCCCATTGGAAATGACCGGGCGATTTGGCCCCCTTCAATCCACTGTTGATCTTCCAATGATCGATCTCGCGGGCAGCATAGGTCGTGTAGAGGGAACCGCAAAGGGCCAGGTGATTGATGGAAGACTTGAGTTGGACGTGCAGATTCCAGACCTATCGACGGATGACATGCCCCTGAATATAGCGTTGGATAAACCTGTGTTCGTCAAGGACCTTCAGGCTCATCTGATGGCATCTCTGATCTCCAAGGGGTCCCCGAAATCGTTTACAGGAGTGAGGATTGATCCGTTGACCGTTGATCTCCAAACGGGTGGGGCGACGATTCACCTTTCGGGTCAAGGTACCCCTGGACGTCTGATTTTGTCAGGTGAGGCCCCTGCTCTGGCCTCCGAAGATCTTCCCTGGGCGCTTTCCGTGCACCGCCCCTTTTCACTGGAGCAGATTCGGTTTGAAACGGTGATCCAAGAGACAAGGGTGGACCTGGTGTTCCTCAAGGCTCAAGCGTTTAGGGGAAATCTTGAGGCCCATGGAAGGTGGGATGGGACACCAACTGTTCCCTTGCTCTCGTTCCAGGGAACGTTCACGAATTTTGCGGTTGAATCAATTACTCAGGCTTTACGGTCTTCCTCACCCCGGTTGACCGGTGTGGGAGAATTGCATTGGACGGTGGCGCGAGCGGCACACTCCCCCTCCGGGCCACTAAAGATGACCGGACCAATCCGATTGATGATCCGGGATGGGCAATTAGTTGGATTTGATGTCATGCAAGGGATTGAAGATGCCCTTCAGCTACCGGACCTTCTGGAGGAATCCACCGGTGCGACAAAATTTTCCTTGATTGATACCAACGTGGAACTGGAAGGCAAGGGACTGATGATTCGGCAATTGACCGTTGAGGCACCAGATTTCTCAATGACAGGGGTGGGAAGTCTCGCCTTTGATGAATCGTTGAGTCTGCAAGGCAATCTGGCTGTTTCACGGACGATCGGCGACCGGATTATTCAGCGGTTTCCGATGGCCAAAGTTGCGTGGCATCAGGGAAGGTTGGTGCTGCCTTTTACCGTTATGGGAACCGTTCAGAAACCGCTACTGCAATTGGATACGCAATCCTTTGGGCATCAGGTCAAAACGAACGTGGAGCGGAGGATTGAGAAAGCCCTTCAGGGGGATGAACAGGAATTACAACAACTCTTACAAGACGGAGCGGATGTTCTGAAACAGTTATTTGGACAATAGCCCCGGAGAGCGCAGTTTTTAAATGAATGATTCCTTCAACCCTGTCTCAAGCCGGAGGGGGGCTATAGGTTTGGGACATGTTGGCCAACAAAAAGGAAGGGGGTTGTGGAGAACCGGCTGAAGGACATAATTGAGTGACAATGGCCCGTAATTCACCAAAATCATACGGTTTACCGATTATCGCATAGGCTCCTAAGCGGGTGGCGTTTTCGCGGACGACGGCGTTGAGGAACCCGGTCACCATAATGATGGGGATGTCGGGTTTGCGTGGGATATGCTGTAACCGGTCCAAAAAATCCATGCCGGTCATGACAGGCATCGCATTATCCAGAATCACAATATCAAAAGTTTTTGATTCAAGAAGTGATAACCCTCTGGCTCCGTTTTCGGCTTCCACGCACTGACATCCATCATATTCCAGGACCATCCGGAGCAATCCGCGACTCATTTCATCATCATCAATAATGAGTATGTTTTTTGACATCAAGGTCTCCTTTTTTACCCTATGACTGAATCCACCATCCTGATGGATCGAACCCATTCAAGATTGATTCACCGTTGGTGAAATCACTCAAAGATGGCTCATGAACAACTATCGGGTACGCACAGATCTGTTTTGGCCATCTCTCTACCGTGTATGGGAAGTGCCAAGTGCCTTAGAAGGTACAGAGTTCTGACCATTCCAAATGACGAGCATTCCTCCGAAGATTCCAATGCCTGTGATACAGATGGCTAAAATAATTTCCATGGCTTCCCTCAAATGTTTTGTGGTTGCTCTGGTATTTACATTACAAAGCAAAGAATGTACCCAAAGAGAAAGCGAGAGATCAGTTTAAGGTTATCATACATGTAACTCATTGAAATTCTGATGAATGGAGAGCAAAATTTTTATAATGGGTTTTGAATTTCTTTAAAAAATGTAAAGAGGATGAGGTATTAGGGCATCAGTTGTGGGACAGGTTGTTACTCAACACCATACAGTCTGTATCTAAATGGATAACATCGGGGAGGGGCTCAAGGATTAGGAGAAAAATGGGCACTTGTGAGGTTCAGGGGTTGGGCTTTGGCGAAAGAGGCTTGTTGAACATTCGAAATTTGCACACGGTCAGTTAATCTCGGTTCATCGGGATGAGGAAATGCCGGCATCTTCTTGGGGCTGTTCAATAAGATTCGACCAGCAAGGCCGCAGGCCATTTGGCGCGCGGAACGTACAGGTTGTTACGTGAGCACGACAAAGGGCTGAGAACGCAGCTGGCGGACTTTTTCAACAGCCCCTGACTATTCTTGACGGAGGACGGACAGGGGAGGGAAGCCCAGCAACCGATACGTTCCGAGAAAGCCCGTCGCGAGGCATAGTAAAATTGTCAAAAGCAAGCCTGTGCTCAATATGATGAGATCGACAGTCCAGGTCAGGTCAAAAAAGAAGTACAAGAGAGACCAGGAGAGGAGACACCCCAATCCTAGTCCAACCAGGCCTGCAAAGGCTCCAATGACACCGAATTCAACTCCCAGCGAAAATACCAGTAGCCCGCGACTTGCTCCCAGGGCTTTCACGATTGCCAATTCATGAAGACGCCGGTACCGGTTAATGGAAATCGCCGCAATCATGACTACGCCGCCGGTGACCAGACATAGAAAAGCCAAGGCTTGGATCCCCAGGGCCAATTGGTGAAAGATCCGACCAATACTCTCCAGCACATCTCCCACCTTGATGGCTGTGACATTGGGCAGGACGGCGACGATGGCTTGTTGTAAGGGGACCTCGAGAGTTGTTGGCACTCTGGTTGTGGCAATGTAGGTGAACGGGGCACCGTCAAAAGACCCAGGCTGGAGAATCATGAAAAAATTTATGGAAAAACTCCCCCAATCGACCTGTCGAAGGCTGCCCACTTTTGCGACAAGTGGTACCCCTTGAATATCCAACGTCAGGGTTGAGCCTAGGGTGAGCCCCAGGTTTTTGGCGGCCTCTTCCTCCACGGAGACCAAGGGGAAATCTGAGGGCGTTTTCATCGCTCCATCCGCGTCTGATTGGTTGGTGTGATCCCACCATTGCCCCTCAGTGAGGACGTTATCTTTGGGAAGATTCCGGGATGTCGTCAAGACGTATTCCCTGGTGAAATACCATCCGTTTCGTTGGCCTTTATGCTCTTCCGGATCGATGGGTTTCCCGTTGATGGCGGTGAGACGAGACCTCACCACCGGAACTAAATTATACGGTGAATCCGGGAATTGTTGTTGTAGCACGTCCTCAAATTGGGAATGTTGGTCTGGTTGGATGTCTATGAAAAAAAATGAAGGAGCCTGAGAGGGTATCTGGTTTCCTATCAGATCAAGTAGGGACCGTTGCACAATGGTTAGCGTGGTTAAAAGCATGACACCTATTCCAATGGCCAACGTCATGGCTTTGGTAAAGTTTCCAGGCCGTTGAAGATTTCTCACTGCATGACGCAACAAATACCGCTGAGGAATCGGCACATGCCGGAGAATGCCATACAGTACCCCCGTGCCTCCGATGAGGAGGAGAACGGCCACCGCACAGGCAACGGAAAAAAATAAACCGAGGGTCAGTGAGCGGGCTTGCCACATGGCCAGGCCGGTCACTCCCACCATCATGCTGATGCCGACCATGACCTGTGCCCGGTCATTCCACCAATGCGTAAGGATGGTCCGCCATCGGGTAAGTCTGGATTGGGTGTTGGCTATATTCTGGGAGTGGGTCACTGTTTGTCGATTCACCAATGCCGGAGAGACATGACGAATGGCCAACAGAGGCCAGAGTGAGAAGGCCAGTGTGGCGAGGATGCCAAGAACGATCCCCCGAAGGATTGGAGTGACAGTAGGATTCATCGGCATGGTTTCAGGAATAATGCCTTGAAGCAATAGCGGTAAGCCTCGGTGGAGGACTACGCCGACTATGACCCCAAGAAGACTGCCAATCCCTCCCAGGATGAGGCTTTGCGTGAGGTAAAGGCGAATGATTTGTGAAGAATCGGCTCCCAGGGTTTTGAGTGTGGCAATAATGGGTATTTTTTGTGTGAGGAATCCTTGAATCGTGCAAGCCACTCCGATCCCACCGACCAATAAGATCGTAAAACCGATAAGCCCCAGATAGAGATTTAATTGGTCAAGGAACCGGCGGAGTCGTGGCTGGGCATCGCGAAATGAGGTGACCCGGGCCCCTTCCTGGCTGAGACGCCCGCGTAACTCACCCATCAAAGGCTCAAGAGAAGTGGAGTTGGATAAGGACAGACGATATCGTTCCTGAATCCGGCTTCCGGTTTGGATCAACGCGGTGGCCTTGAGCGCGTCCTGGGAAATCATGACCCGGGGGCCCAAACTAAATCCATTGGCAATCTTGTCGGGTTCCTTGTTCAGTACGGCGGTAATAAGGAAGTTTCCTTGGCCAATCTGCAGCTCGCTGCCAACGGTCAGATTGAGCCGGATCAGCAAGGATTCCTGGACAAGTGCTCCAAAACACGGCGAGCGACCACAACCGGATTGAATCGGATCCAGCAGTTGCGCTGTCGGGAGATCAGGCTCCGCTACCAACCGACCATAGAGAGGATACGCAGAATCTATGGCCTTGAGTTCCACCAATTGAGAAGCCATTTTCGGGAGGGCCGCTTGGGAGGTAGGGTTGTTCACCGTCGCCATTGCGGCGATTTCAGTCACGTGCGAGAGAACGATGTCCCGGTCGGTGAGGGAGTCCAGCACTTTATGGCCCTTGTCTGAAATCGCCCGCCGCCATGATAGCTCGATATCACCGCCTAATAGAGCACGGGTATCCCCCAGAATGACTTGTGCGACATTCACGGCAAACAGGTCCACGGCCACAATGGCGCCGACACCAAGTGCAATGCAGAGAAATAAAAATAGAAACCGAGACCAGGCGCTCTGGATTTCCCGCCAGGCGAGTTTGACAGAAACAGGGATCATGCCTCTGAGCCGGAGGATAACAGCGGAGGGGTCGTCTCGTTCACCATTGCTCCATCCCGCAAGGTTAGGATACGTTGAGCCCGAGCGGCCAATGACATGTCGTGAGTGACTAAGACGAGAGTGCTGCCGTGTTGTTGATGAAGTTCCCACAGCAGATCAATCACCATTGCCCCGGTTGAACTATCCAGATTGCCGGTGGGTTCGTCTGCAAGCAGGAGGGGAGGGCGGACAATAAAGGCGCGTGCCAGGGCCACACGTTGCTGTTCCCCACCGGAGAGTTGAACGGGATAATGGTGGAGACGATGTTCGAGTCCGACGGATTGTAACAGTGTTTTGGCTCGTAAGTTGCCCGTGGTTATTCCTTGCAATTCTAAAGGGAGTGCCACATTTTCCAGTGCCGTCAAAGTGGGAATGAGATGAAAGGCTTGAAACACATAGCCGATGTGCTTGCGTCGAAAGTGCGCCATTTCGGTCTCGCTTAAGGTCGTGATGTCGGTCTGGTGAATGCGGATAGACCCCTGAGTTGGTCGGTCGAGGCCTGCAAGCAATCCCAGGAGAGTTGATTTACCGCTTCCGGACGGTCCGACAATAGCAACAACCTGATTAGTAAAGACCTCGAAGGAAATGTCCTGTAAAATCTGGACGGAATGGCTCCCCGCCTGAAGCTGCATTCCAAGATGACTGACGGAAATGAGAAGCTGGGATGCTGGAGATTGGGCGGTCAAAGAGAGCGAAGAGGAGGTAGACGATGAAAAAACATTCACGTTGATTACACAAATCGGTTCAAATGGTGAATAATAGAGTTAAGAGATCCTATCCAGCTATTATGCATACATGCATCCTATCAGTCCTCGTGCTCTTCTGTCTGGGAATCTGGGGGTGTGGCCCTGAGGAGAGTCCTTCACCCGGTCTATCAGAGTCCATGAATCGCAGTTCCGACTTGTTAGACCCTCAGGCCCAATTCCCGGCCGAACCATCTTTATCCGAACCAATGGTGCGAAAGGAGGAATCTCTTCCAAAAATCGTAGCCTTTGGTGATAGCTTAACGGCTGGATTGGGCGTGTCATCGGAGGAGTCCTATCCGGCTCAATTGGAAAAACATTTACAGGAACGTGGATTTTACTATGAGGTGGTTAATGCCGGGGTTAGTGGAGAAACCTCAGCGGGAGGATTGCGACGGGTAGAGTGGATTTTAAAAAATCAGCCGACGGTTGTCATATTAGAATTGGGAGTCAATGATGGACTCCGGGGCTTACCCCTGGAACAGACTTATGCAAATCTTCGTAGCATAATTGACCGGTTGCGGAATGCAGGGGTGATGGTCATTTTAGCGGGGATGCGCATTCCGCCAAATTATGGCGAAGCCTACACGGGGGAGTTTTTTGAAATGTATGAACGGCTGGCCAAGGAATTGAGTCTTCCACTGGTTCCATTTTTATTAGATGGAGTGGCTGCTCAACCTGGCTTAAATCAGGCAGATGGAGTTCATCCTACGGCAGAAGGCTATACCATTGTGGCTCAGAATGTTTTCCAAACATTGGAGCCTTTACTCAAAACTGGATCGAGTCATCAGGCCAAGGAATAGATGCCACCCCTCCCCTGATTGGGAAGGGGTAAGAAGTGGAATTCTCTCAATGGTGTGTTATGGAATGCGGGAGGCGTTATGACTTTTTGAAGAAAATGTCATAGACCCCGTAAGCCAGGATAATTCCGATCATTCCGTAGTACATGGCCGTAATCCCCTCATATCCTCCGCCTGGTGCATTGGCAAAGGCTGGGTTTGCGGCTAATACAAGAAAAGCACTCAGAAAGCTAGTAATCCGCCTCATACGAAAATCCTCACTTTCGGACATTGAAAATTTCTTACACAACTTTATTTTTGGGATAGCATTCCAATAACAAGATCAGCTACCCACAATCGTTGTGGATTGTAGTAAATTTTATTTCCGTGATGCAAGTCATTGAATAGTAAATTATAATTAGATTATTTATGCTAGCTTAAAATACATAAATTTGCGAGGAAGTATTGAGTATGGT
The DNA here is from genome assembly GCF_052156535.1 of Nitrospira sp. T9. Classification (NCBI taxonomy): domain Bacteria; kingdom Pseudomonadati; phylum Nitrospirota; class Nitrospiria; order Nitrospirales; family Nitrospiraceae; genus Nitrospira; species Nitrospira sp. T9. The sequence continues at coordinate 27,281 of NZ_JBQKUP010000018.1, read as the reverse complement.
AGCAATCGAAGACCTCGGTATTACATGAAGGATCCAAGCAGGGCCTACGCGATTGTTTAAAATATCTGGCTGAATTTTCAATGGGCCGAGGGCCGTATTTTACGACTCCAGTCTGGAATGTGTCCCGTCGCAGAATGGGGATTTTTTGCTGTGCTTGCACCCGCACCAAGCCACCTTTTGTGGTTCTTTGAGTTCCACCTCGATTGGGGAATATTCGGTTCCGGTGTGAGACCCATCACAAAACGGCTGGGTTTTTGATCGCCCACATCGGCACCAATAATAGGTTCCCGGTTCCATGTCCAGGACGTAAGGGATTCGTTGTGCAATGATAATTGGGTCGCCCATGTACTTGGTTCTCCTTTATTCTTCAAGAAATTTGGGGATACATACAGTTAGCCGCAACGGGGCTGAAGGCCTTGGGGGCCCAAAGGGGTAAGCCAGAGAAAATCGGCAATGCCGGTTTGCATCTCCGAACGAACCTCCTGTTCTTTGGAGGGATCCCATGCTTCGAGATAAATGGTAATGGATTTGGCGCCGGGGTGCTTTCGTTCCACTCTCTTAGGGACAGGGATCTTATACTGAATATGACCGCCACCCGTGTAGCTCACCAGTGGTCCGTCAGTCCGGGATCGCGTGTTGAGGTAATTGGCGATAATCTGAGCCATGCCCTCATCCCGGAAGATGGATGCTTCGAAGATTCGGCGATACACGTGCTTTGGCAAGCCAGGATGGCACGCTTCAATTTGTTCAAAGATCAATTGCTCATATGCGGGGTTATCGGTCACAATTTCTTGAATTGGCCATTTTCGCATTTCTGGATCTTGCAAGGCTTCGGTTAACCCCTTTGTGGCGACAAGGCGAACAAGGGGACGTGGCGGGTTAAGACCAAAAATTTTGAGTTTATGCGATTTAGCAAAGGTCACCAACGATTGATAATCTGAAAACTCCCCACCCCAATTCGTGTTCCATTGTGAATCCTTTATCATTTGTTCTGTCGTAAATTCGGATTCTTGAATGTACCGGTCTAGCCCGGATTGTCCATCCCAACTAAACATTTCCATGGCCAGCACCGGGTGCCGGTCATGGGCAAGGAGAGCATTCAGGATTGTCTGGGCTGCCTCAAGATGTGAGGGGGTATAATGTTCTTCGCCGATATAAATCACATCGGCGGCTAATAGTTGGGGGAGAAGATCGTCGAATGTGATGGCTTTCTGCCGGGAGACATCGTAGATGTGGTTGACTGCAAATGTCGGCGGGTTGGCTTGTGATGTCGCACATCCGGCGTTGGCGCTCATCACCATGATGCCCAGGAGTAGGGAGAGGAAGTGTTGTTTCGCACGTGGAAAATAAGGGGTGATCATAACGAGGCAAGGTGTAGCATAGTTCTCTCCTTTGGGCAATATTTCGGAAGTCCTTCGGTTGTTTCAGAATATTCAGAGCGGCTAAGGTGCGTGAAGAATAGAATTAGGGGACTGTCAGCAGGGGGCGGTTGAATGATTCAAATATTTGGCCTTTTCATTCACATGTGAGGACTGAGACCCACTGGAAGAAAATCATGGAGTGTTCAAAAAGGTGCGTCCAGTCTTGCCCTGAGTCATGCCGAAGGGAAGGCCGCAGTCACTTGGACGGAAGGAGCGTACGAAGGAGAACGTGAGTACGGCCAAGTAGCGAGAACGCCGCTGGCGACCTTTTTCAACACTTCCATAAGGGATGACACATTATGGATGATCCGCGACTCGGTTTGGCGGCATTTCGGGAGACAATCAAGGTCAGTCGGGAATCCTCTCCACACCACTGGGAGGCAAGTAGGAAATGCATGGTTCCTGAAACCTTACAAATCATGCTGCCCGCACTTATTCATCATATACAAGAGGTCCCTCTTGATCCTTCCCTTCGCGATCGATTAGTCGATGCCCTGCAACAATTCTCGACACCCACCGGAAGCAAAGAGGGGAACAAGGTCCTCAAAGAATTGACCGGCTTTCCCCCTTCCAAGGCCGTGCGTGCGCTCATGGTATGGGGACTCTTAGTCAATGGCGGAAGTAAGGAAAATCCGGAAGAGCTGCCCGAAGCCCGATGGGAGGAAATTATTTGGAATGTCTCAAATCCCTATGACGCTTTAAGGCATACGGCCACACCATCCCTGTTAGATGTCGGGGCTGGAGATTTGTCCTTTGAGCAGGAATTGGTGGATCACTATATCCCGTATTTACGGACGCAACGTACTTCACTGACTTTGCATGCGTTTGATCGGTTGATGCCCGGATCTCGGGTGGGCGGCCTCTATCACAAAAATCTGGATCGTGAGCGAAATTTACAGAGCTACCCGCCCGAAGAATTACGCTTTAAATTTTGGGGCGGCATGGGCCTGGAAACATTTTCGAAGAGCAAAGGGCGGTTGCCCCGTTACACTATCAGTACCTGCCATGCTCCGGCCAATCCCACCTTCGCCTATGAACCCAGTCGCTTGGCTCCTGAAATTATCAAGGCACATCTTCAATCCAGCCGGGGGAATTATCACCAGAGTCGCTATGAAGGGGAAGCCGTTTTAGAGGTATCCCACCAGGGACGCACATTAACCTTCCCCGATTGGAAATTTGACATTCTGGGTCCCCTGGCCCTGTTAGGATTCATGGCCGAACGAAGCAGGGTAAGCGTTTTTTCGGCTATCGATGATGAGGTTTTTTGGGAGATGCTCAGCCAGTTGCTGGCCGATGATCGATTCCGCCCAAGAAATGAGATTTTTACCAAAGCCCTCCTTCCGGAAATTTTTGGGAAAGTCTATGAGGAGTTGTCCACCATGGCTGTCGGGGAGAGAAAAGACCTTTCCCGGGTGGCCAATCTGCGAGATCCTATGCCTTTTGTGGGTTCGAAAAAGGAAGATGTGCAGATGTCTTGCCGGTTCAGGTATGTGGAAATTCGACGTGGAGCAGTGTTGGAAGGCGTTCCCAGCAGTTTTACGGCACGGCAGTTTTCCCGGATGCATGAAGAATCCACGCCGTGGTGGGTGATTTTGGTGACCGACTGAAGGAAAGAAATAAATGCTGCCCTATGCGCGGAAAAACAGAAAAAAATACAGTGATGAGACCCGTCAGGGCCTACATATCCTTTAAGGTAGAATAGGAAAGAATAGAAGTGACAACAGGGGGAAAATTTTTAACTTTCTTTATAGAAAGGCATGAACCATGACAGTCGGCCAAATGAAAGATTTTCTCAAAGATTTGAATGAGGACTTAGAAATATTGGTAAAAATTCCCGGTCCAACCAAGGAGGAATGCCTTTGGGAGCCATTAGACGGCATGAATATAAAAGTTGAACCCCACCCGCCCAGCAAGTGAGAGGTGAGAAGTAGAAATCGTAATGAAGGGGAAAAATCCGCTTGAATTGGAGCGGGAAAGGGGATTTGAACCCCCGACCCTCGCCTTGGCAAGGCGATGCTCTACCACTGAGCTATTCCCGCTCGGTTGGAAATTTTGAACTGATTCTAGTTGGCACCCTGGAGGCTGTCAAGCAACATTGAATAGGGTATACTTATTCGTTCTTTTTTAAGTGCAATAAGATTTTAACCGAGTAAAATGGGAATATCATATTGAGATCAAGGAGGATAGGTTCATGTATGTCAGCGTGATAGGAACGGGGTACGTTGGATTGGTCACAGGGGCTTGTTTTGCGGAATTCGGCTTGAATGTGCTGTGTATGGATACGGATGCCAAACGGATTGCGGCTTTAGAGAAAGGCAAGGTGCCATTTTTTGAGCCAGGCCTCTCCGAACTCGTGACCAAGAATCTGACGGCCGGCCGTCTTCGATTTACCACCGATTTACACAAAGCCGTTGATGAAGCCCTCGTCATTTTTATTGCCGTGGGAACCCCCTCCCGTGAGGACGGGTCTGCCGATCTGTCCTTTATCGATGAAGTGGCCAAAAATGTGGGAACCCGGATGACCGGATATAAGGTGGTTGTGACCAAATCCACCGTCCCGGTCGGAACGGCCAAACGTATTCGATCGATTATTCAGGCAAACCAGGAAACCGCCTCTAGTTTTGGCGTGGTCTCGAATCCTGAATTTCTTCGGGAAGGATCGGCGATTGAGGATTTCATGCGGCCCAATCGGGTGGTGATTGGGGCCGACAGTCCTGAGTCGGTGGCGATTATGAAAGATTTGTACCGTCCCTTGTATATCCTTGAAACGCCTATTGTGATTACTGATATTCCAACCGCTGAAATGATCAAATACGCTTCGAATGTGTTTTTGGCCACGAAAATCTCATTTATTAATGAAATGGCCAACCTCTGTGAACGGGTGGGAGCCGATGTGCAAATGGTGGCCAAAGGGATGGGATTAGATAAACGAATCGGGTCGAAATTTCTGCATGCGGGTCCAGGATATGGAGGGTCGTGTTTTGGAAAGGATACGGCCGCACTGATCAATATCGGAAACGAAAATGATTATGAAATGACCATAGCCAAGGCCACCAAACGAGTGAACGACGATCAGCGAGTCCGGATGATGGAGAAAATACGAGAAGCCGTTGGAGAGTTAGGCGGAAAAACCATTGCCATGCTCGGATTGGCCTTTAAACCCAACACGGACGATATCCGGGATTCACCGGCCCTGTTCCTTGCAGAGCAGATCATGAAAGCGGGCGGGACCGTGCGGACCTACGATCCGGAGGCCTTGGAGATATCAATGAAGGTATTGCCGACCATGGTCCCCTGTCAGGATGCCTATCACACGATGGAAGGGGCGGATGCCGTGGTGTTAGTCACGGAATGGAACCAATTTAGAAATTTGGATTTTGATCGGGTTGGGGCGGCGGTGAACTCCCGGATTTTCATTGATCTTCGCAATGTCTATGAATCACAACGGATGGAAGATAAGGGATTTTATTATCTTTCGGTGGGTCGAAAAACCGTGGGAACCCATCCTTCTCAAAAAATCTAGGGGATCGCAAGATACGTTTCTTGCTCGAAACCGTTGGCAAGCCTGTACAAAGAAACAGTCAGGATTAAAGCAAAAGGCGCGTCCAGTTGCCTACTGGGTCTTGTACGCGAGCGGATGTCGGCTTTGGTTTTCCCTGCCGAGTACCCTATTTGCGTTTATAGCCCATGCGGTCCAACACCTTCATGATGCGTTTTTGAAGTTTTTCATCAGCCTCCCCTAATGCCCGGGCCAAAGGCTCCACCGCGGGTTTTCCAATCTTTCGAAGAATTTCGGTTGCCGATTGTCGAAGGTCATCATCTTCGGAGACCAAAAGGGGTATGACGTCAGGGACGCAGGGAGCTCCTATTTTGATCAAGGCCTCATAAGCACGCTGCCGAACGTCACCGACTTCATCGCTGAGCATTTCCACCAACGGTTTCACGGCTGCTTCCACCCGAAGTTCGCCAAGGACTTCAATGGCATGCTTGCGATTGAGCCAGTGCGTATCGGTAAGATCCTGCAGCGCAGCATCGGCTCGTTGAATATTGGGGTCTTTAGAGCGGATACGAAAACTTTTGACGATTCGTTTGCCATCTTCTTCCACGACGCGAAGAGTCGCACCGTCACCGATTTTGATCTTTTTAAGGTCTTCGGCAGCCTCTTCACCGACATCCATAAGAACGGTCTTCCCATCGTACGCCAAGAGTTCGACCTCAATTTGATTTGTCTCAAGATTGATCGCGGTGACGTTTTCGGTCACAAGATTAAACCCATCTTTTTTCGTGCCGCTCTTGGGCCCGATCGAAATGAGTTTTGCGGGTGCTTCATTAGCCATAATGTGTCAGTGTCCTTAGTGAGAGTTAAAAAAAAGCCAAAAGAGCATTGATTGTAATGTACTATGAATGGAAAGAACCGGGTGTCCATCCCAAGCTTGCCAGGGCACCTTCGGCTGTGTCCCGAACCATTTCATTTTCATCTTCGAGCAAGGGGACCAAGGGATCGATGGCTCGACTATCCTTGAAGCGAGCCAGTGATTCTGCGGCATTCCGACGAACCAACCAGTCCTCATCGGCCAGAGCATGAATTAAAGGATCTAAGCTGCGAGGATCGCCAATTTTCCCTAACGCCTCTGCCGCGTGCCGGCGCACAATCCAGTTTGAGGCCTGTAAGCCCTCCACCAGAGCATCAGTCGCGCGGGAATCTCCCAATTTTTTTAACACTCTTGCGGCATCCTCACGTAGAGTCGCGTCCATCAAGGCATCCACCAAGGCGGGAACGGCATCAGGATGACCAATGCGTTCTAATGCCCAGATGGCAGCGGTGCGCACGCCTCCATCCTTGTCAAGGCGGAGGGCTTGTATCAAAGGTTCCACCGATTTAATTGCACGGAGTTTCCCGAGAGCAGTGGCTGCCTGTTCCCGAACAGACCATTCTTCATCATCTTTTAACGCCTCGATCAAGGGATCAACCGCCGGTTCCCCAATTTGAACCAATGCACTCGTGGCTGCCTCACGCACCACACAATCGTCTTCCAGGAACATATTAATCAGCTTGGGAATAGCTTCTGACCCGGCTTCTCCGAGTCTAGAAGCGGCATGATTTCGAAGGGCTTCATTGTCATCGCGAAGTGCCGACAATAAGGGGTCTACGTGGTTACCTTCCGTCATGGGTCATCACTCCTTTATTCCTTTGCGGCCCAGGTCTCTTCAGCCATGTTCATTTGTGCAGTGGCAGCCTCGAGTTTGTCAAGGATGACCCCGGAATTATAGGAAATCAAGCCGTCCCGGTCGGTTTTTAATCGGGCAAATAATTCCATATGGGGTCTCAGGACTTCGATATCTTTCACTTTCTCCAGAGCTTCGACAGCGAGGATGCGAAGAGGGCGAATGGGAATGGATTCTATGAATAATTCTACCGGCCGTGGATCGCCGATGAGCCCAAGGGATTTCAGTGCATGTTCTTTCACCCCCGTGTCTTTGTCAGACCGGAGCCGGATCATTAGCGGTTCCACTGCGCGAATATCGCCAATTTTGCCAAGGGTGTCAGCGGCGGCTTCCCGAACCACCCAGTCATCGTCCTCCAGGTATTCAATCAGAATTTCAACGATTGGCCGTCCGATACGATGCAATTGAATAACCGCTTCCTGCCGGACGCCTTCTTTCAACTCGGATTCGTCCACCGCCCGCAGGTCGTCCATGGTTTGATCGACACGTTCCCGAATCGCACCCAATTTGCGCAAGGTATCGGTGGCCAGGTCACGGAGATCGGGGTCGGACATGGCATCAACAAACGCATTGGCGGATCGAGGGTCAAGGAGGTGGGCGAGAATCTCTGCGGCCCGGAGACGGATGGCCGGATCGGGATCTTTGAGCCGTTCCGACAGAGGGCCGATAGAAGTGGGAATCACACCGAGTAGAGCCGTGACTTTTTCCTGGAGAGTATCGTCGCGTAAATACTCTAAAAGTGCAGACGCGGTGGCTTCATCCAAAATGCCAGCCATATGCTCCAAGGCATCTACGGCTGCCTGTTTCACCTGTTCATCCTCATCCTTCAGGACATGAGCGAGGGCCTGGCCGGCTCGGGGGTCTCGTAGGCGGGCTAACATTTTTGCCGCTTCCACCTTGTAATGAGAAGAGCCCGTCGCCATGGCGTGAATTATGGCCTCAACGGCCTTGGGTCCACCTTTCATGCAGGTGGAGGTGGCCCGCATTCGGCGCCAATCTTCCTCATGATCCAGTTCAGAAATGATGGTTTCGAATGTTTCCTTCGGCATCGTCAGGTCTTTCAGTTAGATGCGTATCTGTCCCGGCCTCCAGCCAAGGTGAGAGAGGGATTCCAACACATGACGACGGAGATTGTCATTCTTGGTCGTTTTTAAGAGATGTAACAATGGATTCACGGCTGTTTGGCCAAACTGCGTAAGGGCTTCGGCGGCTTCTGTCCGCAAGAGTGTACTCTGCAACGCTTGAATAAGGGCGGGAATAGCCTGTGGATCACGAATCTTTCCCAGGGCCCTGATGGCGGCTTCCAGGGGAGGGAGATCTTCTTTATATTGAGGGTCGGTGCATCCTTCCATGCGATCTTCGTAGGCTTCCTTGGGTAGCGAGTTGACCAAGGCGATTAACATGGGAATGGCTTCGGTGGATCTGAGCTGGCCAAGTGCTTCAATCGAGGGTAATTTGAGTGATGGGGTTTCGAGGGCAAGCGACGATAGCAATAAAGGAATGGCACGGGGATCGCCTATCTGTCCGAGTGCTCGCACGGCGTCCTGGCGCACGGCTGTATCGGAATCTTCGAGAACCAGAATCATCAGATGTCCTACCGCTTCCAGGGGTTTCAACAGGGTTAACGCTTCCACCGCCCGCAACCGGATTTTCCAATTTTGATCCTGTAATTTTTCCAACAATTTTGGAATGCTGGTATTGCCGATGGTCTGTATGGCCCGTCCCGCTTCCTCTCGCACGGCCGGCACTTTATCCTGGAGAAGCAAAATTAAGGTATCGATGGCTTGAGAGTTCTGAATGCGACTAAGGCCTTTGGCTGCCGACATGCGCACAATCCAGTTAGGATTTAATGCCGCGGACAACAAGGGATCTAAGACCTGTTCGTTGGCAATATCGGCCAGGATGCACGCAGCCGACTCCTGAACCTGAGGATCCAGATCCTGAAGGCAAAAACCTAATGAGAGAATGGCCGGTTCGCCAAGCGCTTTTAGGGCTGCAGTTGCGGCCTCCCGCACGGCCCGATCCGAGTCACGAAGCGTCCGAATCAATGGTTGAACGCTGCGGGGATCGCCAAGACGTCCGAGGGCTACCGCAGCGTCTTCCCGCACCCCCCAATCCTCGTCGTCCAGGGCAGAGATATGTTCAGCGACTGAGTCGACCATGTCTGTTCCAAGTGGAGAAATCTGGACTTTACCTGTTCCCCTACCATTAGGGAAAACCCGAAGGTCGACGTTACCACACGATTTTTTGGGCGGTCAATGAGGCAGGAAAAAGGTCGTCTGTTGCGGGTGGTGGTATAGGCTATACCGATCGAAACACCGCTAGGAGGTCGCTCAATGCCAACATTTTTATTCTCAGAACGTCATGTTCGTGGTGCAGACTACTTTTAAGGGTCGGATCGTTCGGGGTTTTCAAAAATTGTTCACAGAGGGTCGTGATCCGTTGAAACTCTGTCTCCGCTTTGTTTTTGACCACCCGGTTGGTCGTGAGAAGCTCCGTCACCTGAGTGTGAGTCTCGGCCAGATGTTTTTGAAATTCTCCTTCCGGGAGTGAGCGTTTGGTGGCCTCATCCAGGCAACGATCGATGTATTGGGAGAGGAGGACATAAAATCTCACCAAGGTTTCGGTTGTGGTGATATGTGGGAGACTCGTGTCAGGTTCAGTCATGATTGCTCCTTTCAGATTTGCCCGCTTACTTGAGTCAAGTAGGATTCATTGGTCCCTTTTATGGGACGTTCTAGAGTCATTCTGTCAATAAAGGGGAGATGGTGCAAGTCCGGAATGAGAATTGGATCATTGAGAATTTCTGTTTCTGGCCTTACAGAGTTTCCATGTGGGTCGGGAATCCATCTTGAGATTTGCCAGAACAAAAGAACTGTTCGGAGAATCCGTTGCACTTGTGTTCCCACCTCGTACTGCCTAACGAGATTTTTTGTGTCGGCGGGTTTCGCCAAGGCAGGCGAAGTATTGCTTGCCGCGCCAGGAAGGGCGCCTTTATTGTTGTGGAGGGAAAAACCCTATGTTCTCAAGGCGGAATGTAAGAAACCATGCATGGAAATAATTTGAAACCCAGATCGTGCAGGTTAAGCGTTGGCAAAATATGGGTTTTTCCATGGAAAGATTGGAGTGGGAGATCATGAGAAAAATGATGACAAGGACAAGTAGGAAAGGCGGTCAGGATAGTGCCGGCTTGCAGGTCTTTGAGGCCGCCTGATCACAAAAGGAATTTAATCGCACCATCAAAGAATTTTGGCTCATGATGAGCGTTGACCATCATGAAATATTCGGTCCTTCGAGGTTATCTCGATTCATCTTGCTGTGGTTATCCTTTCCCCACATCAATAAATATTGTTGCCCCGGTTATGGTGTTGCCTGAATACCGGTTAGTCATGACTTTCAGACAGTCATCTTCTAAAAACACATTTATGCCAAATGGCCGAAGGTTACATTGAGAAATTTCCGCACTCTCGCTTGTGATTTCTTTGACTTCAAGAACAATGCTGTCCGACATGGCTACCTGGATCACTTTTCCCTTGATTCTGACCGAAATCACATCAAGCAACGATTCGTTTTTACTGACTATTGGTCGCCATTCTGTTCCTTTTTGGTCCGCAGGAATGGTCACCCAAATCTCCGGAGTTTCACCTTTTCCAATTAAAACTGGAATAAACCCATTTACTGATACCAATGCAACACCATCTATTAATTTGTTCGTGGCAATTTCTAACTGTTTGTAAGGTGTAAACTCTTTTGGAAGCGAATCTAACTTCATTGATTCCTCTCTAATAATTCCGTGACAGGTATATGTTTATGGGGTTGAAGAGACTAGCAGTAATAGCGATTTTTTTGGATCAAATCAACCATTGAGAGATGAGGATCCTTGTCGCGTCGAGCCTACCTAGTTTCCTCCTTGAAAGATTTGAGAAGGGAGATGATGAGGATAATGATGACAAAGACAAACGGAAAGGCGGCCAGAATAGCGCCGGTTTGCAGGCCTTTGAGGCCGCCGGACCACAGGAGGATGGCGGCCGACAGAGATTGAATAATTCCCCAGGTGAATTTGATCCGGTTGGGTGGGTTGAGGCTACCGTTGGTGGTGAGTGTCCCTAGCACGAAGGTTGCCGAATCCGCTGAGGTGATGAAAAAGGTGCCAATCAAAAAAATGGCGATGAGCGACATGACCGTGCCCATTGGATATTGCTCTAATACCGTAAATAGCAGGACCTCGATGCCCTCCGTTTCCATGATGGCTTTCAGAGGCGTGTCCTGGAACAGTTCTACTGCGATACCGGTTCCGCCAAAAACTGTGAACCAAAATGCACAAAAGAGTGACGGAACAAGCAAGACACCCAACACGAATTGACGCACAGTCCGCCCTTTTGAAATTCTCGCGATGAAGGTGCCCACAAATGGGGCCCAGGCGATCCACCATGCCCAATAAAATAATGTCCAGTTGTGAATCCAGGTCGAATCTCGGAAGGGTGCCAGATTCAGGCTCATTGTCGGAAGGTTTTGGATGTAGTTTCCGAATGTCGAGGGAAACACCGTCATAATGAAGTGGGTCGGGCCGAGAAAAAGCAGGAATAACAGGAGAGACAGCGCCAATATCATATTTAAATTACTAAGGTATTTGATGCCTCGTTGGAGTCCGGTTTGTGCGGAGAGCATGAAGAGCACGGTCACAATGGCGATGACGGCTAATTGAGTCGTGAGGGTATTGGGTATGTCAAAAACATAGGATAATCCACCGCTGATTTGCACCGCTCCAAACCCCAGTGAGGTTGCCACACCGAAAACTGTGGCAAAGACGGCGATGACATCCACGGTGGTTCCCAGCCGTCCAGTGGCATGTCTGCCGAGAACCGGCTGGCAACCTGAGCTAAACAGTCCTGGTGTGCCTTTTCGAAATTGGAAATAGGCCAGGGCCATGCCCACCATGGTGTAAATGCCCCATGGATGAAGGCCCCAATGGAAAAAGGAATATTGCAGTGCCAAGCGGGCAGCTTGCGGAGTTCCTCCCTCGCCGACGGGCGGATCATGAAAATGGGACGTGGGTTCGGCAACTCCCCAGAATACGAGCCCAATGCCCATGCCTGCGCAAAACAGCATGGCAAACCAAGTGTGGAGAGGAAATTCAGCCTTGGCTCCATCCGGCCCAAGCGGAATATCACCCCATCGAGAAAAGATCAGACAGAACGCACAAACAAGAAAACCTGTTGCTGCCAGAACATATAGCCAGCCAAACGAATCAAGAAGTGCTGCTTGGAATGTCCCGGTTATTTTCGCTAAATGTTTCGGGGCCATGGCGCCCCAAAGGAGAAAGAGAAAGGCTAGGGCGCAGGAGATGTTAAAGACAAGGGTGGTCGATTTCAGTGGATTCATGGAGTATTAGAAATGGATGAGGAAGGGTAGGCCTTACCATATTTGGCTCTGGTGAACAAGGAAACGTCGGATCATGATAAACCGGATACGTTGACAATGAATGGACATATATCGAAATTGGTAAGGGAAAAACCCTTTTTTTTCATGAAGATTTTACGACTGTCTGTGTGGTATTGGCCATTTTTAGACTTGATAAAAATGGGGACGTAGTCAAAAAGGGGTTGCGAAGAAGAGGCTAACCGGTTAGATTGAAACTCTCACACGTAACAGTCGGGCCTACCTTACGCTCGCAGGAGAAGTTCGGAGGCCTTTTTCTTTCTGGTCCGTTGAGACGCACTACGGTTTTGTCCGTGCGGGTTTTGGCAATTGCGTACTGTAAAGAGGAAATCGCCAGACCTATATTCACTTGCACCCATTATTCTAAAGGTGGTGAGGGCAACAGCCCTCTAGGAGGTGTTTCGATAATGATTCAGAAAGCGACGATGCCCGGTAGCAAGCAAATGTATGGGGAAAATCCCATAGCCCAACGAAAAACGGATTTATACAAACAGGAATATGTGCAGAGTTTTGTCCAAAAATGGGACGCCTTGATTGATTGGGAGGCCAGGGCCTCGAGTGAAGGGGACTTTTTTATCCGGATTTTGAAGGAACGGGGCGTCAGGCGGGTACTGGATGTCGCGACGGGAACGGGGTTTCATTCTATCCGGCTCTTGCGTGCCGGGTTCGAAGTCACGAGTGCGGATGGTAGCCCTGAAATGTTAGCGCAGGCATTTGAAAATGCCCGACGAGCCGGGTTTATTATGCGAACAATCCATGCTGATTGGCGCTGGTTAAGCCGGGATATCCACAATAAATACGATGCGGTGATTTGTCTGGGGAACTCTCTGACTCATCTCTTTTCCGAGCAGGATCGGAGAAAAGCCCTGGCCGAATTTTACACCGCCCTGAGGCACGATGGGGTGTTGATTCTGGACCAAAGAAATTACGATGGAATTTTAGATGAGGGGTTTACCTCTAAGCATGTGTATTACTATTGCGGAGACAATGTCAGTGCGGAGCCGGAACATGTTGATGAAGGACTCGCAAGGTTCAAGTATACCTTTCCCGATGGAGCAACTTTTCATTTGAATATGTTTCCGCTACGGAAAGAATATACGCGTCGGCTCATGAATGAGGTTGGCTTTCAGCAGGTAAAAACCTATGCCGACTTTCAAGAAACGCATAAAGTTGAGGACCCTGATTTTTATGTGCATGTGGCGGAAAAACTCTATAAAAATGAGGAACGTCCGACCACGATCATGGGCAAATTCGGGAATCTGAATTATTCCACTACTGTGGATACGGCTCGAGACTATTACAACAGTTCGGATGCTGACCGGTTTTATGCCACGATCTGGGGTGGAGAAGATATCCACATTGGATTATATGTATCCGACAAGGATTCGATTTTCGATGCGAGCCGACGAACCGTGGAGAAAATGGCGGCTTCTGTCAAGGACCTTGATGCAACGAAACGGGTGTTGGATATTGGGTCGGGGTACGGAGGCTCAGCGCGTCATCTCGTGAGACAATACGGATGCCAGGTTGGATGCCTGAATTTGAGTGAAGTCCAAAATAAACGGAATCGGGCGCTTAATCAGAAAGAGAATATTAGTTTAGCGATTAATGTCATAGACGGGAACTTTGAGTCGATTCCCATGCCGGATGGGAGCGTTGATGTGGTGTGGTCGCAGGATGCCATATTGCATAGCGGAAATCGGGAAACGGTGTTTCAAGAGGTTCATCGGGTGTTGGCCAAGGGCGGACAGTTTATTTTTACCGATCCGATGAAGAGTGCGACCTGTCCCCCGGATGTGCTGCAACCGATTTTAGATCGTATCCATTTGGATTCGCTGGGGTCGATTGAATATTATCGGCAGCTGGCCGTCCAATTAGGGTTTCAAGAAATTCAAATTGAAGATCTTTCTGAAAATCTTGCCGCGCATTATGGACGAGTACTTCAGGAATTAACGGTACAACACCATGCGCTCATTCAGGTTTGTACGGAAGAATATCTCGCTTCTATGAAGGTGGGACTTCAGCACTGGGTTCAGGCGGGGAAAAGTGGCCATCTCAGTTGGGGAATTTTGCACTTTCAAAGAGACTAACAGAGGAAAGAACTTCCGCCAGCGTACGCGCCACTCCCCGATACGCGAATTGGGGTATATTACCTTTCGATTTTTGGTGGTTTGGCCGGCATAGCGAAGTCACCACTCTTGCCAAAGCGGCCTTCTCCTCCCTCACCTAACACATTAGTGGTGTCGGTATATTCAATCTCTCTGGCCTCTTTACTAATGCCTTCAGTTGGTTTCCACCCGAGTTTATCAAGGGTGTCCAAGACTGTTTTTTTAAGGGCGCCACCTGCCGTCATTCGAGTGGTTGCAAAAGCCAAAACTCGCTCGCTTTCTTGCTGAACTTTAGACAAATCCGGGTCATGGAGGAACCATACGAGTGGCTCAATCGCTGCGTCTCCAATCAACACCAAGGAATTGGCGGCATAATCACGAAGGACCAGGTCTTTGAGTAACAGCACTAAATCCGGAATAACTTTGGGATGGCGGAAATGACCTAGTGCTGTAGCAGCCGCTTCTTTAATTAAGAGGTCTTCGCTAATAATGCAGCCAGGGGTTGGCTTCCCCTCTTGATGTATGCCCTTACCCTTTAACGCATCCAGGACGGGAGGATAGGCGCGAGGATCTCCGATCATGCCGAGGGAAGCAATTGCATGGCGTTTAACTGTACCGTCTTTCATGGCTTCCATGAGGGCATCTACTGCACGGGCATCGCCTATATTGCCCAAGGCAATCGTGGCATCTTCGCGAACCGCTCGATCCGGGTCTTTTACCATGTCGATCAGGGCATCGACGACACGAGCCTCACGAACCCACACCCGTCCCATTTGATAGTCGGTCGTCATGCCCCCTAGTGCCCGAACGGCGTGACAGCGCACAACGAAATGAGGATCCTTGAGGGATTCCAATAGAGCATCAACTGATTCTTTACCAATGTACATCAATGCGGTTCCGGCGGTTTCCCGCACGATCTTGGATGTATCTTTAAATAATTTAATCAGGGTTGGAATGGCCTTTGGGTCTCCAATTTTTCCTAAGGCTTCGGCTGCGGCACTCTTGACTGCACCATCCCGGTCGCGACACACCAGGTTCAATCCTGGTACGGCCTGAGGGTCACGCAATTCACCTAACGTTTTAGCGGCTTGTTCTCGCACCCGCCACCGCTTGTCTTTCAGGCAAGTCAGTAATTGCGGGATGACACATTTTCCCATGGAAGCCATGGCTTTTACTGCTTCAGCTTGCACTTCCATCATATTGTCATTGAAAAGCGTAATGAGACCTTCAACGGCCTTCTCTCCGCCAATTTTGGCTAACGCCCAG
Organism: Nitrospira sp. T9; assembly: GCF_052156535.1. NCBI lineage: Bacteria > Pseudomonadati > Nitrospirota > Nitrospiria > Nitrospirales > Nitrospiraceae > Nitrospira > Nitrospira sp. T9. The sequence goes on along the minus strand of NZ_JBQKUP010000018.1, from coordinate 11,821 downwards.
CCGACATAAGTTCGGACCGACCAATAGTCGTCTTCAAGGGCGTTCAGAAGGGGTTCTAACGTTTTCGGATCACCCTTTTCAGCAAGGGCCTTTGCGGCCTCTTCGCGAGTGGCATCATCGGCATCTTCGAGGGCATCAATCCAGTCTTGCACAGAATTCGGCATGATCTTCCTTCTTATCCCTTCCGACCTATTTCGGGTAGTCGGGTTCTTGTGGATAGGGTTGCGTATGGCTACAACGAATTGTCAGGACCTGTGTTCCTCGTCCATCTACACATTGATCAAGGGTGGGCGAGAATTCCAAGGTTCCGGATAAGGTTACCTTGAATAAAAAATCAAACGTAAAAGTCCCAAAACGATATTCTCCGGGCTTGAGGCTCAGTGTTCTGGTCTCTGATGTTTTGAATGCATCACTACTGATGGGATCTTTGGTCCAAATCAACGGGGTCATGCCGGGTACGTGCCACCATGTCGGAGGGGCAAGGGCACTCGGATTCACGGTAATAGGAAACTCTCGCAACAGAGGATTGATAGGATCTGCTGCGTGCCCGTCGTGAACAAGCAGAGGAGAAATGCCCATCATAAACAGGCAGAAGATCCCATGTCGGATTTGACGAGGCACGTGTGTTCGAATCCAGGTCTTATTGTTTTGTTTGTGGTTCATTATCGGTGGTCCGTCTTTCTGGAACAGCTTGGAAAATATCACCAATTGCGTGACTGTCCCATTCAGTATGCGTTTCAAGCCCCAGGGCATACATGATAGTCGCTCCGGTATCTAATAAAGAGACCGATTGGGTAATGGGATGATTCCTTTTAATATTCGCGCCCCAGGCAATCCAGGGAATTGTGGCATCTAGCTCTGGAGTCGTCAGACTGGTCGAGACTGTTTTACCGCCCCCTGTAGGGGGTGAAAGAGGCCCGCTATTCAGGCCAGTAATAATCACCATGGTTTTGTCCAAAACTCCAAGTTCTTTATACGTTTGGATGATTTGTTCCACGGCGGTATCAACGGACAGTAAGGCAGCGGAATATTTTTCGGAATCCCATCCGTATTTCTGCCCGACCTTCACCGCTGTAGGCAGATGTACTAATAAGAGGTTTGGCACTCCAAAAAGCCGGAAGCCATAGCCTTTCTCACTAGTAACTTTATTTAAAAAGTCTTTGATATATGCCGACGCTCTTTCGGGAGTGCATTGGGGTTTGGTGTAGCCACAGACTTGGGAGTCGACGTAAATTTCCGGTCGAACTAATTGATAGAGTCGTTCATCCATAAGAAAGACGCCCGTATCTTTTCCACCAGCCAGATCCATGTAGTCAAAGACCGTGGGTGAGCGCATAAATGAACGTGCAAAATCGTACGTTTCCCATGCGGCGGTCACCCGATGCTTCTCGACTTGAAGGCCGGTGAGCAGAGAAGCCATCGCCGGAACGGTGAGAGGAGGGGTAATGGATTGAGCAGACCAGGTCACAGCTCCATCCTTGGCTAACTGAGCCAGGTTTGGAGTAGTGCCACCTTGGATGGATGATGATTTGATCCCCTCCAACACGACCAGAATAATATGTTCGGCTTGTGTGGCGGAAGCAATCGAGGCTGTTCCTCCGATTAGCGTTAGCGGAAGCCAGACCACACTCCATGCTAGGAAAACACACCGCATGAGTTTACCACGACGATGTTGTTGAGGACGAAGTTGGGAAGTACTCATAATTTCTGCCCTGCTCCACGACAAGAAAATAAAGATGAAATTGGGAAGGAACCTTTATTGTATATCATTAGGAGAATTCTCCCTCACTTGTGGGGAAAGTGATCGAAACTGAACTTATCATGCAGATTTTCAGGCGGTCAACCAACTGTGAGGGCCAGGATTTTCTTCCCATTAAATTAGCAGACCAAAAATTTTCAAGCATCTCTTGCCCTGGGTGGAGGGTATCCATTATGAATGGGGCCTTACACACAGGTGATTTCCAATGCCCCACGAAAATAATTTCCAACATGCTAATTATTCAAAGTCGGACCCTGGAGTACGGGTAGGCTATCGAACGTTCCAACCTGGAACGGTTTCAGATTCGCCTTCGTGGGGCCAGGCGATGGGTGGCGTTGGCGAGCAGATGGCCCGATCTCGAGTGAAGGGAATTCTCTTCCTCAATGGCCTGCCATTTATGGATCTCTTTGGTGCGGCCAGATTGGATGAGGTTGGAGGGTTAAAACGAGGATATTCCCGAGGAATATCTGGCCTAGAATCGTTGCTGGCTCTCCTTCGCCCTACTACAAACGGTATTTGTCTTCCAGATGATCCCATTCACCCTCCTGTAGCGAACAATGAACCAACTTACGGGAGGGTAGACCTACTCGCTCAGGAAGTAGGAAATTTTTCTTCGTCGTATGTAGGGAAATTTGAACTCGCCCTGACTCAGGGGAGCGGCCGATCAATTCCTTGTCGTCGATACCTTTGGTCTTCAATTAATCATCATGTTGGCCGCGTCGAAGCCGCCATGCATCTTTTGATGTATCTTCGAAGTTGGGTTTCTAGCCTTGACCTAACAAGGGATGACCGGCTTCTTCTCGTTGGCCATGGACATGCGGGTCAGGTCCTGGCTTTATTGTCGAATATTCTAGCCGGAGGGGAATCGGAAATGAGGGGGCGCGTTTTTGAGATTTTGGCTAAATACTGGCAAGCGAGCCCTTCAGCCGATCGGTCCGTCGAACAGCTCGAACGCTTGTATGGTCTTGTCATGGATCAAACCGCGTTAAAAGGCGCATCGGTCGATGTCGTGACGTTGGGAACTCCGGTTCGCTACGGCTGGGATACCGATGGAATTGGTCATCTGCTGCATCTCGTGAATCATCGTGAGATTCGAACTGATGGCAAGCGTTGGTTGGCGAAAATGGAGTTACCTCAAATTGCGTGGGAAATGCCCTATCAAACTGGTGGGGATTACGTACAGCAATTGGCTGTGGCTGGCACGGATATGGTTCCGAATAATCCGGAGGCTGAGCAGGCCAATGTTGATTTCAGAGAAATTTTTGAACCCTATGACGGCTTTGAGCGGTGGCTGGAATGTACTCGGCGTGGGACACGGTGTGCCAATGACGGACAATGTCTGTTGGTGGAATATGGGGTTCAGGCGGAGGAGTCTCCTCGACAGCACTTATTCGGCCATGCATGTTATACCCAGAGCCGGGCCATGTTATTTCTAGCGACTGAAATCGCACAGACATTCTATCCACCGAAGAGTCATTGATTGAGTGAAAGAATCAATTTGGTCCCGGAGGCGGTGGTGAGGTTCTGGGATTTTTCATTCGAGGGGTCATGAGGCGTGTTGCCTCTGTTTCGTCTTTCGCGCTGGGCCGTTAGTCGCACTTCTTCATAGATCCAAAGACACATTGATTCTCTTTGAATCCCTATGATATCAACACAAGGCTTGCCAAGGGGTTTAATAAATCCCTGATGACTAAGGAAATTGTAAAGTTCTCACAACCCTTATATTTAAGAGATAGGCCCTTATGATTGTTGGCGTCCTTCGAGAAACGTATCCTGGTGAACACCGAGTGGCTCTAGTTCCAGCTGTACTTCCCTCGCTGAAAAAAGGGGGAATGGATGTCGTGGTGGAATCCAAGGCTGGAGAACAAGCGGGTTATCCTGACTCCGCGTATGTCGAAAAAGGCGCAACCATTGCCTCATCTCGGGCACAAGTGTTCGAGAAGGCTGATTGCGTGGTTCAAGTGCGGTTGTTGGGAGCTAACCTTGACGAAGGTCAAGCAGACTTAACAGGCTTTCGCAAAGGACAGATGCTGGTTGGAATGGCCGAAGCTTTGACTGCCCCTCAATCGGTTCAAGACCTTGCTTCTCGTGAGGTCATGGCTTTTGCTTTAGAATTGATGCCTCGCATTACCCGAGCCCAAAGCATGGATATCCTTTCCTCCATGGGTACGGTGGCCGGCTACAAAGCGGTATTGATTGCGGCCAGTTCGCTGCCAAAAATGTTTCCAATGCTCATGACGGCGGCCGGAACGGTGACTCCTGCGAAGGTCCTAATCATTGGCGCTGGGGTTGCAGGATTGCAAGCCATTTCTGTGGCTAAGCGGTTAGGGGCTGCTGTTGAGGCGTATGATATTCGTCCTGCGGTCAAAGAACAGATTTTAAGTTTAGGCGCCAAGTTTGTTGAGCTGCCTTTGGAGACAGGTGCGGCGGAAGATAAAGGGGGGTATGCCAAAGCCCAAGATGAAACCTTTTACAAGAAACAGCGAGAGTTGTTAGGAAAAGTAATTGCTACTAGTGATGTGGTGATTTCCACGGCGGCTGTGCCTGGGAAAAAAGCACCGATTCTTATTACGGCCGATATGGTTGGGGCTATGGCCCCAGGGTCAGTGATTGTAGATTTGGCTGCAGAACGGGGCGGAAACTGTGAGCTGACCAAGTCTGGCCATACTATCGTTATGCATGGTGTGACTATTCATGGTCCTGAAAACTTGTCCTCAACCGTGCCGTTTCATGCCAGTCAAATGTATGCCAAAAATGTGGCGACCTTTCTCCTCCATTTAGTGAAAAAAGGGGAAATTCAAATTGACATGAACGACGAAATTACGAAAGAAACCATGTTGACGCGCAATGGGGAAGTTGTTCAGCCACGCATTCGAGAAGTATTGGGACTTCCTGCTTAATCGGCGTAAGAACGAGGGAATTGTTATGGAAATGTTTCTCATGTCCTTTACCGTTTTTGTCCTCGCGATCTTCGTGGGCTTCGAGGTCATCACGAAGATTCCGCCTACTCTTCACACTCCTTTGATGTCAGGTTCTAACGCCATTTCAGGTATCACCTTGGTGGGGGCCATTGTTTCTGCAGGAACAGAGCTGTGGGTTACCACGGTTCTGGGTTTTCTTTCTGTGGTCTTGGCGTCCATTAATGTGATTGGTGGATTTATGGTGACGAATCGAATGTTGGCCATGTTTAAAAAGAAGACCTAAAACATATGTACGATTTTATTATAAATTTTTCTTACCTCGTTGCGTCCGTCCTGTTCATTTTTGGCCTGAAGGGGCTTACCCATCCTCGAACAGCAGTTCGTGGAAATATCCTGGGTGCCTGCGGAATGCTGCTGGCCGTGGTCGTGACCCTCACTGATCGACACATTGTCAGTTATGAGTACATAATTTTGGGAATGGTAGTGGGTGGTGCCATTGGCGCGGTGTTGGCGATGCGCATAGAGATGACCTCTATGCCAGAGATGGTCGCCCTTTTGAATGGATTTGGTGGCGCGGCCTCAATCTTTGTGGCTGGAGCCGCTTTGATTGAAGGTTCTTCGTTAACTGATTCACCTATTTTTCAATTAACGATTGCCACAGCTGCCTCAGGATTAATCGGGGCCGTCACGTTTTGGGGTAGCCTGGTTGCCTTTGGAAAGCTGAAGGGGCTGATTTCCGAAAATGCGATTTTGTTTTCCGGTCAACAAGTGATTAATTCTATCTTGGCCCTATTGGTGCTTGGGTTGAGCATTGGGGTGGTTTTAAGTCCTGAGAACTTCTCGCTGTATTGGTTGTTGGTTGGGGTGGCATCTGTGTTAGGAATTTTGCTGGTGCTTCCTATTGGTGGTGCAGATATGCCTGTGGTGGTGGCGTTATTAAACTCCTATTCGGGGTTAGCTGCCGCAGCAACGGGTTTTGTGCTTTCCAATAATGTCCTCATCATCACCGGTTCATTGGTTGGTGCGTCCGGGATCATTCTTACCCATATTATGTGTAAAGCCATGAACCGTTCGTTGACCAATGTCTTGTTTGGAGTGATGGGGCCTTCAGGTGAGGGTGGACAAACCGCAGATGAAGTGTATGGGGGAAAAGTTAAGTCGGCATCTCCTGAGGAAGTCGCGTTGCTGTTTGATGCCGCGCGGCGAGTGGTAATTGTTCCTGGCTATGGGATGGCCGTATCCCAAGCTCAGCATCCGGTCGCCAGCCTGGCCGCACTTCTTGAGAGCCGTGGGACAACCGTGGAATATGGTATCCATCCTGTGGCAGGAAGAATGCCAGGCCATATGAATGTCCTTATGGCTGAGGCGGATGTTCCCTATGATGCGCTGAAAGACATGGATGAGATCAACCAAACCATTGATCAGGTGGATGTTGTCCTAGTTATTGGTGCCAACGACGTGGTGAACCCATTGGCCAGGACTGATCCCAGTAGTCCAATTGCGGGAATGCCCATCATTGATGTCGATAAGGCAAAAATCGTTGTGGTAATAAAACGCAGTTTAAGCCCTGGTTTTGCCGGAATTCCCAATCCATTATTCGCCTTGGACAACTCATTGATGTTATTTGGGGATGGCAAAAAGATGGTATTGGATATTGTTGCCGCATTAAAAGATTCATAGTGTGATCATTTTAAAATATCATATGTAAAAACATTAGTGCTTTGATTTTAAAGGTAAATTTATAAAACCGTGAATTAATTTCGTCTTGCATAGGCTTACAGGTCGTGATAAAGTGCCAGACTCGTAAGCGGAGTGTAAATTGTAAAATGTTGATTTAATCTTTAGTTTGAGGGACACGTGGAAGTACGAGTTATCAATAACAACGTTGAAAAAGCATTGAAAGTCGCTAAGAAAAAGTTAGCGGCAGAGGGTTTATTTCGTGAATTAAAACGGCGCAGATTTTATGAAAAACCTAGCGTTAAGAAAAAGGGTAAAGAGCGTGAAGCCGCACGTCGTCGCCAAAAATGGCTTTCAAAGAATAGGATGTTTTAGCCTTCTTGTAACTATTCCACTCCTGCAGCATCACAATTTCTCAACAATTTTTCTCTCCAAGTCTAATTAAATAAAGGGAAGTATGAGTGAGGATGACAATCTTGTCTTCCTCAGCATGGTTAAGAAGGCCATAAGGCCATTTCCTGCCCCAATCCTTAGTCACCTTGCCGAACAAGGCAGTGACCCTTTTAAAATCCTGATTGCCTGTGTTTTGAGCTTGCGAACTCGTGATCAAGTGACCGCCGAGGCTAGTAAGAGGTTATTTGCAATTTCATCTGACCCATTTTCAATGGCAAAAATGCAGGTGAAAAAAATTGAAAAAACTATTTTCCCTGTTGCGTTTTTTCGCGTAAAAGCTAGGCAAATTAAGGGCATAAGTCAAAAAATTTGCAATGATTTTCACGGGAAAGCTCCTGATACCATTGATGCCCTGTTATCATTGCCAGGGGTTGGGCGAAAGACGGCTAATCTGGTGGTTACTTTAGCATATAAAAAGCCAGGAATATGCGTAGATACGCATGTCCATCGGATTTGTAATCGATGGGGTTTTGTCTTTACCGCTACCCCCGATGGAACAGAGCAAGCACTTCGTGGGAAGCTTCCTCGAAGGTGGTGGATTCCGCTCAATGGGATACTGGTCCCCTTTGGGCAAAATATATGCACGCCGATTTCGCCTAGGTGCAGTGTTTGCCCTCTGGGTCAATATTGTCCCAAAAATGGTGTTTTATCTATACGTTAATGAAATTTTTAAATTTTTAGAATGGACTGATTTCTTTGGAAGGTAAGCTATTTGAATGGTTACATGGACCTAATTGTTGTTTTGAGCTAAGGGTTATTAAGGTGACGCCGGTTTGGATATCTGAAAAATCAAACAAATGCATGAGCAATTTGGCAAAATGAATCAATCTCATGCTCGTGCCTAATGTGATTTCCATGGTTATTAGTGGTGAATAGTGTTTGCGCTAAGTGGTGTTACCATTTAGTGCATTGTTACTAAATGGTATTGTTGTGGGATAGCATGATTTTTTATTGTGGTTTTAGTTTTATTTTTCAATAACTTATGGATATTTATTGTACTTTAAGTGAAATTTTGGCTTTGGAAAATAAATGATGCCGTTACCATTTAGGATCATTTTGTTTTTTGTAAAAGATCGTAATTGAATTTTTTATAATTTATACAACGACTTACGATATTTTCATGCTGAATGAAAAAGGTTCAAATCTTGCAAATTTTCATTTTTACAATGAAATTTTTACAATGAATTCCATCAATAAATAATAAAATTGACCAAAATCTTAATTTTTGTAAAGGAGGTGATACGAGTTTTAAGTATGAATTGGTGAATTAAATCATGGACTTAATGTCCTGCACTCACTTAGGAGGTGTAAGCAATGTTTCTTTCTAGACGGCAATTCTTGAAAGTTTCAGCAGGAACAGTCGCAGCGGTGGCACTGGCCGATAAGGCCTTGGCCCTAACGGCGTTACAGCCGGTCATCGAAGTTGGAAATCCTCTCGGGGAATACCCAGACCGGTCATGGGAACGTGTCTATCATGATCAATATCGATATGACAGTTCCTTCACGTGGTGTTGTTCTCCGAATGACACGCATGCGTGTCGTATCCGGGCCTTTGTCCGGAACGGAGTCGTCATGCGCGTGGAGCAAAATTACGATCATCAAACCTATGAAGACCTCTATGGCAACCGTGGAACGTTTGCGCATAATCCGCGTATGTGCTTGAAGGGCTATACGATGCATCGGCGGGTATATGGCCCCTACAGGCTGAAAGGTCCCTTGATGCGGCGGGGATGGAAAGCCTGGATGGATGACGGAAGCCCAGAATTTACCCCCTCTATCATGAGTAAATATAAATTCAACGCCCGCTACTTGGATGATATGTTGCGGGTCTCCTGGGATACCGCCTTTACCTATTTGGCGAAAGCTATGATCATCATTGCAGAGCGGTATAGCGGAGAAGCGGGTGCTCGGAGATTACGGGAGCAGGGCTATCCGCCGGAGATGATCGAAATGACCAAAGGGTCAGCTATTCGCGCATTTAAATTCAGAGCCGGTATGCCCATTCTTGGGGTTATCGGAAAAATGGGCATTACCCGGATGAATGGGGGCTGCGGGGCCTTATTGGACACCTACATTCGAAAGGTTCAGCCGGATCAGGCGCAAGGTGGCCGATACTGGTCGAACTATACCTGGCACGGTGACCAAAATCCTGCTCATCCGTTCTGGAATGGTGTTCAGGCTTCAGATGTCGACATGAACGACATGCGGTTTTCGAAATTGAACACGAGCTGGGGTAAGAACTTCGTGGAAAATAAGATGCCGGAAGCGCATTGGAAGCTGGAGAGTATTGAGCGGGGAGCCAGGTTGGTGGTCATCACTCCGGAATATAACCCCACAGCCTATAGGGCTGACTATTGGATGCCGGTGCGACCAGCAACTGATGGAGCGTTATTCTTGGGTGCATTGAAAATCATTTTTGACGAGAACATGTACGATTATGATTTCTGTCAATCGTATACGGACATGCCCATTTTGGTTCGGACGGATACCCTCCAATACCTGGATCCACGCGAAGTGATTAAGGATTATGCGTTCCCGGATTTTGCCAATTCGTATTCCGGCAAAGTGCAAACCATGAAGCCTGATGTCATTGCGCGTTTGGGCGGTTTTATGGTGTGGGATCTTAATAAGAACCAAGCCGTGCCCCTTCATCGGGAATTGGTGGGCTGGCATTATCGAAAGAGCGGGATTGATTCGGCCTTGACAGGCACCTATCGGGTGCAATTGCTCAGCGGCCGGGAAGTGGACGTCATGCCGATTTTCCAGATGTATCAAGTCCATCTGCAGGACTATGATTTGGATACCGTCCATCAAATCAATCGATGTCCGAAGGACTTGATTGTCCGGTGGGCGCGGGATTCAGGGACGATTAAACCGGCGGCCATTCACAACGGGGAAGGGACGAACCATTACTTCCATCAAACCATCATTGCCCGCGGCGCGGCGATGGTATTGATTGTGACGGGCAACGTCGGGAAGTTTGGGACCGGCCAACATACTTGGGCGGGTAACTATAAGGCCGGAATTTGGAATGCCACCCCCTGGGGCGGCGGCGGTTTAGGGACGCACACAGGAGAAAATCCCTTCAAAATCACATTGGACCCGAATGCCCATGGCAAAGAAATTCATGTCAAAGGGTATTACTACGGGGAAGAAGTGGCCTACTGGAATCACGGCGATACGGCGTTGATTGTGAATACGCCGAAGTATGGTCGGCGGGTGTTTACGGGGAAAACGCATATGCCAACCCCCAGTAAATTCCGGTGGGTAGCCAACGTGAACGTGTTAAACAACGCCAAGCACCATTACGACATGGTGAAAAACGTCGATCCACACATTGAAACATTGGTCAATCAGGATGTGGAGATGACGTCAGATGTCAACCATAACGACGTCTCGTTTGCCGTCAATACCTGGATGGAATTTACGTATCCAGAGCATACGGCGACGGTGTCGAATCCGTGGTTCCAAGTATGGAAGGGTGGAATCAGACCATTGTATGACACCCGGAACGATTTGGATACGGTGGCGGGCGTTGCGGCCAAACTCAGCGAAATGACGGGTGATGGCCGGTTCCGCGATTACTTCAAATTTGTCTATGACAATCGCGTGGACGTGTATCTCCAACGGTTGCTGGATGCCAGTAGCACGGCCTATGGCTATAATGTGGACACGATGTTGAAGTCAGAAAAGGGCTGGATGGTGATGTGCCGAACCTATCCACGGCACCCGTTCTGGGAAGAGACTAACGAGTCGAAACCGCAGTGGACACGCACAGGCCGGTATGAGAATTATCGCGTGGAACCAGAAGCCATTGAGTATGGGGAAAACTTCATCTCGCATCGTGAAGGGACGGAGGCCACTCCATACTTGCCCAATGCGATCATGTCGTCCAATCCGTATGTCAGGCCGGATGACTATGGGATTCCGATCACGGCGCAACATCATGACGATAAAACCGTCCGCAACATCAAGTTGCCCTGGGCGGAAATTAAACGGTACTCCAATCCACTCTGGGAGAAGGGGTATCAGTTCTATTGTGTGACGCCGAAGACCCGGCATCGGGTGCATAGCCAATGGTCGGTGAATGACTGGGTCCAAATGTATGAATCCAACTTTGGCGATGCCTATCGAATGGATAAGCGGACGCCGGGGGTGGGTGAACATCAAATTCATATCAACCCGCAAGCGGCCAAAGATCGTGGGATCAACGATGGGGACTATGTCTACGTCGATGGGAACCCGGTGGACCGGCCGTATCGTGGGTGGAAACCCAGCGATCCCTATTACAAAGTGGCACGGTTGATGATCCGGGCAAAGTACAACCCGGCCTTCCCGTACCATGTCACGATGGCCAAACATGCGCCGTATGTATCCACGGCGAAGTCGGTGAAGGGGCATGAAACCCGGCCTGACGGGCGGGCGATTGCACTGGATACCGGCTATCAATCGAACTTCCGGTATGGGGCGCAACAGTCCTTTACCCGTGACTGGTTAATGCCCATGCAGCAGTTAGATTCGCTGCCGGGCAAACATGCGGTCGGTTGGAAGTTTAAGTTTGGTTACCAGGTGGACAACCATGCGGTCAACACGGTGCCAAAAGAATGTCTCATCCGCATTACCAAGGCGGAAGACGGCGGCATCGGCGGTCGGGGACCGTGGGAACCGGTTCGGACCGGGTTCACCCCAGGCCAGGAGAATGAGTTTATGATTAAATGGCTGAAGGGTGACCATATTAAGATTAAGGTGTAGGAACGGGTTTAGGGGAACCCAAAGAAAATTATGTCTTTGGGTTTCCCTCTCGTTCACTCGGTAATTCAAACAATAGAAATGGAGGACGACAATGCCTGAAGTGTATAATTGGCACCTGGGACGAAAGATGCTGTATCCGTATGAGGAGCGGCATCCGAAATGGCAGTTTGCGTTTGTCTTTAACATCAACCGGTGTCTGGCGTGTCAAACCTGCTCGATGGCGGACAAGTCGACGTGGCTGTTCAGCAAAGGGCAGGAA
>NZ_JBQKUP010000017.1:0-75137 GCF_052156535.1 Nitrospira sp. T9 | reverse complement strand
TGTCATATATGGACTCCCCCTTGTTTGCAAGCAGGAATTTATTCTGATGAGAGAAGGGTCTGCGGTCATATATCCGGCTTCGTGAGGGAACGGTCTTCGTTCCGAGCCATGATGGTTGTCGCGCGGCAGCTCCTCTGCATCCTGGCGGCTTGATGACTCAGCCGATGACAAATCTCAGGGTTTGCTCCCGCGAGGGGTGACCACTTACGCCCATCAGTTGGTGTCTCCTGCTACGCACTCCTTGGAAGCGCTTCTCCGTTTTCCTTACACCGCTTCACACAGTTTCGCGACATCATACGGCTGGGCTTTGGCTAGGAGGGCGAACGCCATCCGCGCATTCTTATTGGCCAAGGCCACAATCGCCTTATTCATCCCCCGTCGGGCTACCACGCGCCGGATCCAACAACTGAGGCAATCGGGTTTCTCCCCCACTTGGCGCACCACCGCTCGGGCCCCATGAATCAGCAACTGTCGGAGATACCGATCCCCTCGTTTACTGATCCCGCCGAGCCGGACCTTCCCCCCGGTGCCGGTGTGCTTGGGTACCAACCCTAAAGCCGCCGCGACATGGCGGCCATTCCGATAAGCCTGACCCGCTATTTTGGCCCAGAGGGCCGAGGCGCCTAAGGGCCCAATCCCCCGAGCCTGCTCGAGACGCTGACAGATCGGCTGCCGCGCATTCTCCCGTTTGATCTGGGCCGTCACCGCCTCAATCTTGGTATCCCAATACCGCAACTCCGCCTGTTGGTCGGCCAAGAACTGCCGGACCAAGCCCGACCATCGCTCTTCGGCCAACAGCAGAGGCAGGGCGTTGCGCACCGAGGCGACCCCTGGGGGAATGGCCACGCCGTATTCCAGTAAGATCCCTCGGATCTGGTTGACCAGGGCCGTCCGATTGCCCAGGTATCGACTGCGAACTCGATGGAGGGCTTGTACGGTCTGCTGCACTTCGCTGGCCATCCCGACAAACCGCATGCCCGGCTCTTGCACCGCCCGGCAAATCGCCCGGGCATCGGCGGCATCACTCTTATTGGTCTGCACCCACGGTTTGACATACTGCGGAGCGAGCAGCCGCACCTCGTGCCCCAACTTCGTCAGCTCCCGCGCCCAGTAATGCGCCCCGCCACACGCTTCCATGCCGACGAGGGCCGGTGGGTGATTGGCAAACCAGGGCAACATCTTTTTGCGAGAGAGCCGCTTGCGGGCCACGACCTGATTGCTCCCATCTTCCACGTAAATCTCAAAAACATTTTTCGCAATGTCGATCCCAATTGTTGTACGCTTCATGATGACTCCTCCTTTTCGTTGAACGCTGGGTACATGGTGATCCAGCTTGGCACACTCGATGCCGTCCTTAAAGGGGGAGTCCATACCATTATCCTGTCAATTTCCGTTTCTCTCTGATTGAGCGAAGGGAAAGCGTGCGTGGCGAAAGGTGCGACACGTTTGTGTCGGGAGCCTTTCAGCGTACGGATGACTGCATTGATAGGCCGACGGGGATGACGGAAATAATCGGGATCATAAACTATAGGGTTCTACACCCTACAGCGCTTATTATTCTGAACGGATGAATCCTGATGGGGTCTGTTGAAAAAAGCCGCCAGCGGCGTTCTCGCCATTTTTCCATGCTCACGTACTAAGCGTACGTTCCGCGCGTAAAAACGGCTGCGGCCTTGCTGGACGGACTTTTTTGAACCGCCCCGAGGCCTCTAATATGCGACGTGCCTGTGGGTCAATATGCCATTGGAAATTGGTTTTATTCAACACTCCCATTCTTCGTTCCACTCAGCATGACAATTTGATGACGGCTTAACGGATTATGGCTTGGACACTGAATAGCTGAATGGTGAAATCGACGTTTTCTTGTTATTTGCCTCGATTTGATAGGAAAAAGACCCATGCAACCGCCAGACCGATTACACATGTTATCGATGTTCCGATGACGATGTTTTGGTAAACCTCATAAAGTTGCATGATAGAAACCTCTTCCAACTGAGAGGAAAGTCTCCTCAGTGTTTCCGTTTATTAATGTTGTTACTTCTTATCAAAGCAACAATGGTGCCGTTTGGAGGTAATTTCATTGTGGTGAGAAATTCATGTTTAAAATTAATAGCTTGCGAGTCTAAAATCCCCCAAAATGGGGGGTTTGTTTTTTATTCGAGTTCGTCTCAGTGGTCACGACGTTGTCACCGTGTCAACGACTGTCCCCCTTGAGGCTGCATATGTCAGCAGTTAGGTCTGCCCGGTATGTGGGAACTGGCCGAGGTGACCGGGAAGGGGATCAAGGCATTAACACGGACAGGAGCGGAAGATAGATCGTTTTATCGGAACGGTAGAAGCTGGATCTGGTACATGCGGGTTGGACGTGACGGCCTGAATTTTGAGGAAAGCAGCTCTCGGCACTAGGCCAAAAAACGCCTTGCCCAACTCGGGATCAGTCTCGGAGATGAACGATTAAAGCCAGTTGTTGATCAACAGGAACGGTGCCCAATAACTCGGATGCCGATAGATGGGATGGTCGAGCAGAGCTACTTGGGCTTCACGAAGGGCTTGGGCTTTGGAGAGCGATGATTCTTTGAGCCGGACGTAAAATTCATTGATCAGGATTGAGGAGGCCTGGTCATTGATAAACCATAAGGTCGCCAAGGCGCTTCGCGCCCCCGCTTTCACGGCCACTCCGGCCAGGCCCAGTGCGGACTGATCGTCTCCGGCTGCCGTTTCACAGGCGCTCAATGTTAAGAGATCCAGGGGAACCTTGCGGAATTGAAATAACCCGATGAGTTCTCTGAGATGATCCATGCTCAGTTTTTTGTCATACGTGAGCACGAACGAATTCTTGGGCTCCTTTGCAAATTTTCCATGTGAGGCAATATGAATGATGGTGAAGTTTTCTTCTTTCATGTCCTGTTCAAGATTGGGAATGCGGAATTCTTCGTTTAAGAGCGTCTTTCCGCCAAAGAGGTCTTGAAGCTTTTTGATCTCCTGTTGCGTATTGGGGAGCGGTGAAAATCCCTGCACGCCTTCGGACAGTCCAATCGACAACAGATTGACTTCCTCCCGGTCCAGGGGATGGGCATCGGTAAGCGTCAGGCCCGGAGTCGTCGCGATGGCATATTTTTGAATGAGAAATTTTTCTCCGTCATGGAGGGGCCCCATGGGAATGGTTCGCAATGGACCATCCGGGACGAAGACGAGCGTTTGGATCCCGAATTCACTCAGATACGGTTCAATCGGCCGGATAAGCAGGTCGTACAGAGCCTGCGCATGGGGGAGATATTGATGGGTGGTCCGTTTTTCCAATAAGGTCCGGAACAGGTGGATTTTTTCTGTCAGTTCATGTTCTTGAACCGGAACGGTGATTTTTTTCATCGTTCCTCCAAGGCTGATTAGCAGGGCCATCCGGTCAGGGAAGAGAATCGGATAAATAATCGCCGTGGTGTTGGATACTTTATCGATGGCTTGAATTCTTCCCCTGTTCGCTTCCACGCAATCGTCTTTGAAGTAATCCTGGAGCTCTGCGGCCTTGAATGCTTCAATGGTATCCCGGGTGTGAAACAGGAGCTTTTCTTTTCTTGTAGCATCTGTCACTTCGTCGGCTTGCTGGAGCAGCAGGGCAGCGGTTTCAAAAAATAACGCTCCCCGCGATTGTCGAAACGACGCCGGGTTCTGGGGGAGCCCGACAGACAGTTGCTGACGAATGGGTTGGAGCGTGTCGATGGCTCGCTGGTAGGCTGAAATGGCCTCGTCCGTGCGACCCAGATTTTTGAGGTGCCGGCCCGTGTTCCATTCCCAGCGATAGAGGGCTTCCGGGGCCTGGCCTTGTTGACTCGTTCGAATCGCCAATTGCGTGAGTTGAAGGGCTTCTTCATGGCGGCCCCCTTCTTCGTACAATTCTCCTAAAAATCCCCACCCATATGATTCATTTTTCCAGTCTCCAATTTCTTTTGCGCTGCCTATGGCTTCCCGAAATGACTCAGCGGCTTGCGTGAATACCGTGGCATGCTCCTCTGTGACCTGGTGGCTGAGGTCCCTCAATCCCATTCCGATGGTGAGCAGGTTTTGAATTTTTTCGTGTGAGTCCGGAAGTGTTCGTGTTTTCTCCAATGCCTGTTGCAGGTGGATTTTCCCATTTTGTGCGGACTGCTGCCTGATTTCCACCAGGGCTGCATTAATCATGGCTCGAATGGAGAGAGGTTGCAAATCCAGTGAATCAGCAAGAATGCTGGATTCTGTATACGCTGCAAGGGCTTCTGTGTCGTTCCGGCGAACCGCATGTGCATTGCCCAGATCATTGAGGACGGCAGCCATGAGGGGTCGATCTTCGATTTCCCTGGAGACCTTCAGTCCCTGTTGCAGGATTTCGAGTGCCGAATCCAATTCTCCCACATTGAGATGCAAGGTTCCCAATTGGCTGAGTGCCTGGGCCATCAGGCGTGGCTGGGTGGTCTCCTGTGCTGATTGGACGGCTGTGCGAAGGAGTTGTTGCGCCCGTTGGTATTGGCCCATATCGAGAAGGGCTCTTGAAAGATAAATGAGCGCTTGAATGTGATTGGGATGATCTCCGGATTTTTCATAGATCCGGGCGGCTTGAGTCCAGGACCGGGCCGCCTGTTCCAACTGGCCCTGCTGAAACTGCCGGCTTCCCTCCGCCATCAAATCTTGAGGAGACAGTTCAGCCGCAACGGTACTCGTCATCCCAATCCCGCCGACTCCCAGAAGGAAGAACCAAACCCCAAGACCATACCGAGAAAAGTTGGGAAACCCGCAAGTTCGGGACATAGCCGACCCTTTCTCTAAAGTCATCTATGCATTCAACAGTCCCATTCTAGGAATTGCCGTCAATAAGGTCAAAGTAAGGGTTTCTGATACGGGGCGGCTTTGAGGGTTCTCGTGGATCTGGTTGTGAATCTGGAGAAAGAAAGAGAAAGAGATGTTTACCATGAACGTCTTCTGTCGTCTGCTTGTCAGTGTGAACACCCTTTCTCTTGAAATTGTTCTCAAAGTAGACACACAATACACCAGGTAGACAGGTGTGATATCCAAACACCTTAACAGGGAAAGACCAGGTGAGAGAGGTTTTTCATGAAATCTTTTGTAATAGCACGGGGTTCGAAACGATTGTCTCCATGTGGGGAAAATTTGACTTGTGGAACGAAGCTTGCCTTATGTAGCTGTATTCATAAGTGTCAGCAGATCTGAGATCGTCTCACATGAAAATGTACCGGGAGGACGGTCCGGACGAAGAGAGGAGGACCAACATGAGCCAGATGATGACACGATGCAAATGGGTGGCTGTCATGGGCGTGACCCTTGGTCTTAGTGTTCAGGCCATGGGAGGAGCGGAATTCACCGACCAGGTAAACCGCACCCATGTGAAGGATGTCGCGTCTATAGCCATTGAACCAGGGTTTCTGGAGAAGACACTCCCTTCTGTTGATCGGCAGGTTGTTCAAGCATCCGATGACAAGCAGGCGGCTTCATCCCGGAAGGAAGCGTTGTACCAACCTCCACAACGAGGGGCTCCGGGAGGACGGGTTGGTGGAGGTACCAGGGGTCCTATGACAGATCTTCCGTTACTGTGGGCCCTGGCTCCAGATCACATAGGATTGTCGAGTGAGGTGCAGCCACGATTGGTGTGGTATTTATCAAAGCCGACAACCTACCCGTTGGAATTTACCCTTATTGATGAATTAGGGGTGACACCGATTATTGAGAAGCGGCTTTCCTCTCCCACTGAATCCGGGATTCACATCATTCAGTTGGTTGATTACGATCTGAAACTGGAGAAAGGGAAAACCTATCAATGGTTTGTGTCTCTGGTTTCTGACCCTGAGCATCGATCGGCAGATATTATCGGCGGAGGAATGATTGAGGTGGGTGATGTCCCGGCCTCGCTGACCGAGGAATTGAGGAATGCCAATCCGGTTGAAGCGACGAGGCTATGGGGGCAGGCCGGATTTTGGTATGACGCGATAGGCGTGATTTCCACCAACATTCAGTCTGATCCTTCAGATGCCGAGATGCATCATGTGCGGGCGTCCTTGCTTGAAGAGGTTGATTTGGATACGGCGGCGCAGGTGGATCGCCGGCATGGATTATGACTGCGGCTGTTTGAAAGTGGGAATTGGAGGTGTTAATGGGCAAGTCCACGACGGTCTTGTCTGGACGGGTATTGACAGGACCAGAAATTTCCCCCAGTCCGTGATGCCCGTGTGTTATTGAGCCTGCGCTTTCTGTCCCAGGGGAGCAGGTTCTCTTTCCCCCTTTCATCGTACCCGCAGTTATGGAACCTGTCCCCGCCGTTGTGGCGGGGACAGGTTTTTTTATTTTCGTCCATTGTTTTCCGCTCGACTGTTATCCAACAACAGTTCACGCACTCCTCAGACTAGACCTTACACCTCATTGTTGCGCCGGATTTTCCATGTTGAGCCAGGCATGAATGGCGATACCTCGTTTCTCTCATCCGAATTAAGTTTCATCCTGTCGGGCCGATACTGACTCCAAAGGGGTGTGGCCAAAACCACACCAACCCTGAGGCGTTTTCTCGATGTGCTACCAAACGGGTCCTCGTTCGTTCATGCGGCCATGTTTCTCCTCCATCTGAATAGATTCCACAGGTTTTTACTGGCATGGTCCCTTCTGTTGGGAACGATAGGGTCTGTTCAGGAATCTCTCGCGAATCCCCTGGACAGTGCTCCTCCCTTTTTGAGTTTTCAGGTAGACGCGGACGAAGAAATTCATGATACGTTGAGGGTCTCTATACCGGTGCCGTTTTTGGGGAAGGGTCGGGGTTTGGGGCTATCGGTCGAAGACATGTACCAGGACCCTGTATTTGCCGACGTGTATTTTGATGATGTCCGGTCTTCCATCCAGGGCGGTGTCGAAGATTTCCTCCACCAAACAGTCGCCCTCTTGAAACAGGAAGATCAGTGGGGATTACGAATTGAAGGACATTGTGATTCGCGAGGCCCGTCTGCCTATAACCTCGCCCGGGCCGACTATCATCTGAGATCTCTTGCCGGGTTCCTGGTGCAGTTGGGGATTCCCTCCGGGCGAATTCATCCGGTGAATTTTGGCCAAACTCCTTTTTCCTGTCAGAGCGGGAATGAACGGTGTCAGGAAGACAACCTTCGCGCGGAACAAATTTTTTCTATCCTGGCTGTTGACCGTTTTCAACGGGGTTGTCTGGCGCGATTACGTCTTGTCGCCGGAAAGGATTGGGATCGAGCAACTGGATATTTGAAGCGGCCGCCTTATTTGCAACGCATTCAACTCGCGTCCCCTGTCATCACTTCTTTCCGCTGAAAGCGTTTTATCTATCGCGTTCTTTCCATTGAACGAAAAAGCCTGTTGCTTTTCCGAACAAACGGCTGCCTAGGAGCCTGTCGGACTTAGGAAGAATCGGCTGCAAAAGTGTCTCAGCGGTCCATATTTCACCGCTTTCTTGGCCCATAGTCCCACTATGGGCCTGCAAAATCGTCAAAATCTGGCCTCGCTCAGCCGCTTTTTCGCTTTCGATCCCCTAAGTCCGACAGACTCCTAGTGAACGCCTTTCGATTCAGAAGGGCTACAAAATATCCAGGACAAATTCCCAATGTACTCCCTGATCCTGGACGCCTCCATCAGGAGGATCCTCCACGTGATTCAACTGTTGCCCCCAATACAGACTGGCATGTGCCCGATTGAAGAAGGAGAATCGGATTCCTGCGCCAATACTGGCCAGGGTCTGCGGATCGGGCGTATTGCGTTTGGCTTCCCAAGACCGTCCCACATCTATGAAGGGAGCCAGTGCCACTGCCACCTTTGGACCAAAAAAGCTGGGAAACATCGGGATTCGTGACTCTACGTTGAACAGAAAGGCATTATCACGCACCAGATAATTTTCCCAGTACCCCCGGACGCTGTACCGGCCTCCCACGGCAAATTGTTCCAGTGCGAATAAGCTGTCGTTGGCAATCTGCAAGGTCAGGCCGCCGAGAAATTCGATGCCGAGAGGATCTACCCGTCTGACATATTGAGCCTGGCCTAACCAGACAAAAAATTCCCCGTCCGGATCATCCGAGTTTTGTTTGTTGTTGGTGGCATCCAGTACGTCCAATCCCACACTGAACCGGGATCGAACCGCGAGGACCTGATTGGATTCCCGGTGAATCCATTCCTGCCCGAACCGGAGGGCTGACACGATAGCCTTGCCGTTGTTGGTTGCGCCGCGCTGGAAGGAGAACCCCGTTCCACCAAGGAAACTTTGATTTTCCAGATGTTCTCCGATGAGGGAAA
This sequence comes from Nitrospira sp. T9, assembly GCF_052156535.1. Lineage (NCBI taxonomy): Bacteria > Pseudomonadati > Nitrospirota > Nitrospiria > Nitrospirales > Nitrospiraceae > Nitrospira > Nitrospira sp. T9. The sequence goes on along the minus strand of NZ_JBQKUP010000017.1, from coordinate 66,860 downwards.
GGGCAATTTCGTCATTGAGTGTGCGATAGATGGGCTGACGCAAGGCGATTTTGTATATTTGGGACTTGGTCCTGATGTCCAGATCATCGAATGGTTTTGTGACGACGTTAAAGTCATTGAACCGGAAATTTAGTTCCAGGGTAGTATCACGTGCCGTGAGGGGGATGATGTAATTGGCTTCGATGAGAGGCTGCAAGCCCTTGGATTGGCCATAGGTAAACCGAAAGGCATCGCCCAATCCGAACGGGTTCTGCACAGCGATATTGCCGAGACCCCGCGACTCGCCAACCGTTGGTGATTGAAAGTTGTTGAATTCTATCCACGCATTGAAGGGGGAAGCTTCCTCCACTTGCACATGGAGGACCCCTTCGCCTGGTTTCAGTCCGGGTTTCAACTCCGTGTTTAATCGTTCCGTGCGGGGGTCTTGAAGGAGGAGTTGGAGCTTTTCTTTCAACGGATTGATGTTGAGCGGTGGTCCGCTGCTCAGGGCAATCCGGTCCTCAAAATAAAAGGGTAGAAAATATTTTGTGCCTTCGATTTGGATGTCCGTCAGTTTTCCCTCAATAATCTGAATGGTGACGATTCCATTCTGGAGTGTCTGGTCGGGGATCACCGCTCCGGAGTTCACATATCCTTTATTGACATAGAGCAAAGTTAAGGCCCGGCGCAGTTCCTCCAAATCATTGGTGGACAACTCCCTGTTTTCGTAAGGGGCTGTGATGTTGGCTATTTCCTCCGCTGAAAAGACGGTGCTCCCCTCAACTTGAATTTTCCGGACCATAACCCGAATTTGGGGAGGGGCCCCTTTCATTTCAGGAATGGTTTCCACCGGAGGCAGTGTGATATCGGGGGAAGGCTTTGGGGGCAGAGGCTCGGTTTTTTTCTCTAAAGGCGGGGGTTGGCCGAACCGTCCGGTGGGATCAAATCCTGGCTGGACCTGTGCGAAGAGTTGATTGTCTTGTCCTACTCCCGGAAAAAATTGTAGGGATAGGATGAGGAAAACAGGCAGTCCTTTTCCAATATCAGCGACCCGGATAATCCGTTTGACGGATGAATGGGAGAGGGACCTTGAACCAAACAACGCATTCCTCGCTGCCACGAAGGGCATTCAGTAGAAGAGGTTGTCTGCTGTCAGGGTTTTTTATACAGGAAGAAGTCAATAATTGCTAGGGACTTATTTGATTCTCAATCAGGTCTGGTAATGGTCCCTTCTGAGGGTGGTCCTCATTGTTCGAACAATTTTGGATGGGAAAATGTGGTGAGAGTGCAAGAGGACATCCTTCTCACCCCGTGTCTCGTATAAACAACCGTGTTACCTTAGTGACTTTCTTTGACAAGATTTTTATTCCATGCCGGGATTTCAATGATGAGGTCTTTTTCCCCATTCGGGACGCACTGACACCCCAGTCTTGATTGCAGGGTAAGCCCGGGAGCTTCATCTAATTGGTCATTTTCGTCATCCGTGGCCTCGTTGCAGGTGTCCAGCCCCTGTTTGACAATGATATGACAGGTTGAGCAGGCACAGACTCCGCCGCATGCATGTTCCACATCTATCCCATTTCCCAAGGCGATATCGAGGATGCTCCCAGGCAATCCTGTCTCCCCATAGGGGAACTTTTCCGGGTCAACCTCAATTTCAATGGGCTTTTCAGGTGTGATAAAGGTGAGTTTGAATGGTTTCTTAGCGACTGCAGTTTCGCTTTTCTCAATATATGGATTGCTGCCTCCCATTTAAATCTCCTTACGAATCAATGTGTTAAAAATTAATTTTCAAAAATAGTTTGTGGTTGATTATTTTTGTCCTTACTAATTCCGACTAAATGGATCTCCGACCATTTTAGTCTTGACTGACCCAAGAGGTCAATGATATGTTAAACCCGATCATATAAGTCGGTATTATGTAGAGATAAACACTATAAATAGTATTACTTAATTATGCTGAAGCTTTCGAAAAAAGCAGATTATGCCCTGATGGCTCTCCAATATATGGCCATGGTTCGATCTGGAGAAACCAGTCCTTTTAATCCGAATAGGGTCGTCAACACCAAGGAGATCGCTGAGGAACATCATATTCCCCTGGAGTTGTTAGCCAAAGTGCTTCAGACCCTGGCTAAATATGACATGGTGGAAAGTCAAAATGGACCCAAGGGTGGCTACCTCTTGGCCCGTGAGCCACGGGAGATTTCCATTGCGCAGGTGCTGGAAGCTATTGAAGGACCGCTGGGGATTGCCGATTGTTACCATGAAAAAGATGAACATTCCTCTTGTGAACAAATTGAGCATTGTAATATCCGGACGCCTCTGTTGCGCGTCCAAGAAAGCATTTTTCATTTGCTCAGTAGCATGTCTATTGAAGATATGATGGCCGAGCCCCCCTTAATCATTGTGGAATCTCGTAAAACAAAAGGAGTTCAATTATGAAGTTGCCTATATATTTGGATAATCATTCAACGACCCCCTGTGACCCTCGGGTGCTTGAAATGATGCTCCCCTACTTCACCGAGAAATTTGGGAATGCGGCCAGCCGGAATCATAGTTTCGGTTGGGAAGCTGAAGAGGCCGTGGAAGTAGCCAGAAAGCAGATTGCGCATCTAATCCACGCCGATGCCAAAGAGCTTATTTTTACCAGTGGGGCAACGGAATCGGATAATCTGGCATTGCAGGGCGTGGTGGAGATGTACCGGGAAAAAGGAAATCATATCATTACAGGTTCGACGGAGCACCGGGCGGTGATTGATACCGCGAAATATTTGGAAAAGAAGGGTATCAAGGTCACCTTTCTCCCTGTTGATAAAGCCGGCATGGTGAGCCCTGATGACGTACGCAATGCCATTACCGACCAGACGATTCTAATTTCGATTATGATGGCCAATAATGAGATCGGTACGATCAATCCGGTGGCGGCCATCGGAAAAGTTGCTAAAGAAAAAGGTGTCCTTTTCCACTGTGACGCGACACAAGGGGTGGGGAAAATCCCTGTAAATGTTCAGGAAATGGGAATTGACCTGATGTCCTTTACCGCCCATAAGATTTATGGTCCCAAAGGCGTGGGGGCCCTCTATGTCCGACGTAAGGCGCCAAGAGTGAGGTTGGAGGCGATGATGTATGGTGGGGGCCATGAGCGGGGTATGCGTTCGGGAACCTTGCCTGTGCCGCTCATTGTCGGATTTGGGAAAGCCTGCGAACTATGCGAGCAGGAGATGTCTACGGAGTCTGTTCGTATGGCCAAGATGCGCGATCGCCTTCAAGAAGGCATTATGAAGAGTATGGATGAGGTCTATTTAAACGGGCATCCGACTGAGCGGTTGCCGAACAATCTCAATATTAGTTTTGCGTACGTCGAAGGAGAGGCGTTGCTCATGGGGGTCAAAGAAATTGCGTTGTCCTCTGGTTCGGCTTGTACGTCGGCCACGCTTGAGCCGTCTTATGTGTTGCGTGCCTTAGGGGTAGGATCGGATTTGGCCCATTCCTCGATCCGCTTCGGGCTTGGTCGATTTAATACCGATGAGGAGGTGGATTACACTATTGATCGGATGATCAAGGCTGTGACGCACCTTCGAGAGATGTCTCCGCTCTATGAGATGGCCAAGGAAGGGGTCGATTTGAAAAGCGTTCAATGGGCAGCTCATTAATTGATATACTTGGAGAAGAAATGTTCAAAATGGGTTTAAAAAATACACTGCATATCATACAACAAAGGGAGGGATAGTCCATGGCCTATAGTGAAAAAGTCATTGATCATTACAACAATCCCCGTAATGTGGGAAGTTTTCAAAAAGATGCCGACGATGTCGGAACGGGTGTGGTCGGAGCCCCGGAATGCGGAGATGTGATGAAACTCCAAATTAAAGTCGAGAACGACACCATTGTGGATGCCAAGTTCAAGACATTTGGGTGTGGGTCGGCCATTGCCAGTTCCAGTTTGGCAACTGAGTGGCTCAAGGGAAAAACCTTAGAAGATGCTCAAAAAATTAAGAATACGGATATTGTCCATGAATTGAATCTCCCGCCCGTCAAAATCCATTGTTCCGTGTTGGCGGAAGATGCCATTAAAGCGGCATTGGGGGATTACCAGAAAAAAACGGGAGAGAAAAAGCCTAAGCCGGAAGCAGCCGCTACCTCATCCTAGCTCAGGGAACTGTTCACGATTTGTTGTAGGGAGAAATGGCGATGGATACAAAAACCACGGAAAGCAATTCAACGGTTGCCATGACCGATGAGGCGTTGAAAGAGGTCAAGCGGTTATTGGACCTTCAGGGAATTACTGAGGGTGGTCTTCGATTGGGAGTGAAAGGTGGCGGCTGTTCGGGATTGAGCTATACCGTCAACTTCGATGACAAGATCGGGGAGTTTGATACCGTCACTGAAGTGGATGGCGTAAAAGTGATCGTCGATGCCAAAAGCGCCATTTATCTCCAGGGGATGACCTTGGATTATCAAAAGGACATGGTAAGTGGTGCCTTCAAATTTATCAATCCCAATGCCACCAAGACATGTGGGTGCGGAGAGTCGTTTTCAGCATAAGACCAATCTTCTTTAATCACATAGTGACGTAACAACTCGGGCATGGGGCAGTTCACCATGCCCGAGTCGTCAGAGCCAGAAAACATGGAACACCAACATACAACCACGATAAAGGCCAGGGAACTTCCCATGGCCCGCAGTATGTGCTGGCACTGCCAATCTGAAGTCACGGGAGAATATCTCTGTGGGCAATGTGTCAAGGTTCAGCCGCTTTCAAAGGACTTGGACTATTTTTCCTGTTTTCAGCTCCCTCGTCTCCTGAACATTGACGAACAACAATTGGAGCAGACATTTTATGAATTAAGTCGGACTTTTCATCCGGATTTTTATTCCACAAAAGATGAATCGGAGAAAGCCATTAGTTTAGGAAATTCTGCTTTTCTGAATGCCGGCTATCGCACACTCAAGGATCCCATTCAGCGGGCGGAATATTTGATCCGGTTGGAGGCTGGAGCGGTGAAAGATATTCGATCGAATCCCCCGGCGGATTTGTTTGAAGAGGTTCTTGAGCTGCAAGAAGATTTGGAAACATTCCGACAACTGGTCCCCAAGGGCGCGTCGCCTGAGCTTGAAACCCTTCGGAAAAAGTTGCAAGGCGAACGAGAGCGTTTGGAAAACCGCCAGGCTGAAATGGAAGAATCCCTGAAGGGTCAGTTCAAACAATGGGATCAGGTGCAAGCCCGCACTCCCCTTCCAGGAGAGGCGCGTGAGGAAAAAAAATCTATTTTGCGTGCTATGCAGGAAATTCTTTCTAATCGAACATATGTGCGGAATATGGTCAACGATTTGCTCGAAACCACGGGCTAATCTTTCTCAGCTAAAAGGAATATATTGTGAGTCGCATTGTTGGTATTGATTTGGGAACGACGAACTCGCTGATCGCCTTTATGGATAAGGAAGGGCCTCATGTCATCCCCGGCCCGGATGGGCAGACCAAAGTGCCTTCCATCGTCGGGTTAACTGATAACGGGATGATCGTAGGAGAGCCGGCAAAAGCCCATTTAATTCGTGATCCTTCCCGCACCATTTATTCTGTGAAGCGGTTCATGGGCAAGGGGCTGGATGACGTGAAGGACGACCTGAAGTATTTTCCTTATCAGCTTCATGAAAAAAACGGGGTCATTCGAATTGAAATTGGAGACAAAACCTTTTCTCCCCCTCAAGTGTCCGCCATGATTCTGAAAGAATTAAAACGGCGAGCTGAGGATTATTTAAAGGAAGACATCTCCAAGGCTGTGGTCACCGTTCCGGCGTATTTCAATGATAGTCAGCGGCAAGCCACCAAAGATGCGGGTATGATTGCCGGGTTAGAGATCCTGCGTATCATCAATGAGCCGACAGCCGCTTCCTTAGCGTATGGCCTGCAGAAAAAGACACAAGGTCTAATCGCGATCTATGATTTAGGCGGAGGGACGTTTGATATCTCTATTCTCAAATTAAAAGATGGAATCTTTGAAGTTCTGGCAACGAATGGGGATACCCATTTAGGGGGAGATGATTTCGATCAACTGCTGGTCGATGTGATGGTTGATGATATTTTTCAAACTCAAGGCCTTAGGGTCGGGGAGAATCCCGATTTAATGCAAACCGTTCGGTTGGAGGCGGAACGTGTCAAAATCCGGTTGTCGGATGAAACCCAAACTCAGGCGGTGATAGAGCTTCCCAATTCGACGTATGAAAAGGTATGGACGAGGGAGAGCATGGAAATGTTAACGATGGATTTGGTGGAAAGAACCCTCGCCCCCTGTCGGCTTGCCCTCAAAGATGCAGGCTTAACCGCCAGCCAGATTGATGAAGTGGTCCTGGTCGGCGGGAATACTCGCATGCCACTGGTTTGGCGAAAAGTGGAAGAACTGTTTGGCCAAAAGCCGCACTCTGAACTGAACCCTGACGAAGTTGTCGCGTTAGGGGCGGCTGTACAAGCGGATATTTTAGGTGGGCATACCAAAGACCTGTTGTTACTGGACGTGACTCCCTTGTCACTGGGAATCGAAACGATGGGCGGGGTCATGAGTGCGCTGATCCGTCGAAATACCACCATTCCAACCAGTGCAAAGGAAATGTTTACGACTTATGTCGATGGGCAGACCTCGGTGGATATTCATATCCTCCAGGGAGAACGGGAATTGGTTAAAGATAATCGAAGTTTGGCCCGTTTCCAATTAAAGCTTCCACCGTTGCCGGCAGGAGTCCCTCGCGTGGAAGTCAACTTTCTCATTGATGCCAATGGGATCCTACAGGTGACGGCCAGGGATATCCGGACCGGTGAGGCGCAATCGGTTCAGGTGAAGCCTTCTCATGGACTGACCGACGATGAGGTGGAAGGGATGGTTCGTGATTCTTTCCAATTTGCCACAGAAGACATCAAAGCCCGTCAGATTATAGAAGCACGGAATGAAGCCAATGCGATCATCGTGGCGACCGAAAAAGCTCTGGGGCGTGCAGCGAATTTAATTCATGAAAAGGAAACGGAAAGCATTCGTCAGATTTTACGGCAGCTTGGTGAAGTTAAAGACAGGGATGATCATCGTGCCATACGTGCGAAAATTGCTGAGGTTGAAAAAACGACGCACCATTTGGCCGAAGTGTTGATGGATGCCACGTTGAAAGAAGCGCTCGAAAGTAAGAAATTATCCGACGTCATTAAATAATCCCTCAATAGGGAGACTTTCGGCATGGGTAAAACCCATTAATTCAAGGGGAAGAAATCATGGCTCAGGAATTCATGTGGGGTGACACTGAAGATATTGCTATTCGCCTGCAGGAAGAGCATCCCGACCTTGATCCGTTAACGGTCAGGTTTACGGATTTACATGCGTGGGTGGTTGCCCTTCCTGAATTTAAGGACGATCCCAAAACGTCCAATGAAAAAAAGCTGGAGGCCATTCAAATGGCCTGGTATGAAGAGTTTCAGGATGCCCAGTCCTGAGAACGCGTGTTACGGTGTATTCTGCCTGCTGAAGAGTTCTATCAAAACGGGGAAAGCTGGTTGGATGAATCCGAGTTCAACCGGTCGAACTCAAAAAAATCCATAGGGTTCGCCTTCTGAGGGGCCGCTTTTCCTGGTTCCGTTCCTTTACGAAAAACTTCCGTACTGATGTTTCGACTGGTCTTGGAGGGCAGGTCACCCGTCTTGGTGTCGATCTGCGCGAATTGAATGTCATTAGGAATAGGAAAGGTCATAACTGGTGTGTGTAGCAGGGCTTGATCAACAAACTTGGTCCAAATTGGCAGGGCCGCATGCGCCCCGGATTCCAATCTGCCGAGTGTTCGGACCCCATCAAATCCCACCCATACTCCTGTCGCCAAATTCGGGGCATACCCGACAAACCACGCATCGTTATAACTATTTGTCGTTCCAGTCTTCCCTGCCAACGGCCGGCCAATAGATTTTGCAAGTCTTCCGGTTCCGCTTTGAATGACATCCATGAGCATATTGGTGATCAGGTAGGCGTTTTCCTTGGTCATGGCTTGTCGAGGTTCGAACTGGTGTTGTTCTAAGATCTCCCCATTGAGGTTTTCGGCATGTGTAATCAGGTAAGGCTCAAGCCACAAACCCTGATTCGCGAAGACGCCATACGCGGAGGTGATTTCTTGGAGCGTCACGCTGGACGATCCCAAGGCTAAAGAAAGGTCCTGGCTGAGGGGACTTCGAATTCCCAGGTTGCTGGCAATATTGACAACCTGAGGCACTCCGATTTGTTCAAGCAATCTGACAGTTGCGGCGTTGCGGGAATGGCGCAGTGCTTCGCGAAGGGTAATGGTTCCAAAAAAGCGTTTTTCATAATTTTCCGGTTTCCATACCCGGTCTAAATCCTCGTCTTCATAAACGACGGGGGCATCAAGAATCAGGGTTGCCGGTGTCAGACCTTGTTGAAGCGCCGAAGCATAAATGAGTGGCTTGAAGGCGGAGCCGGGTTGTCGACGGGCAACCACTGCACGATTAAACTGACTTCGAGTGAAGTCATACCCTCCCACCATTGATTGCACGGCGCCTGTCCTCGGATCCATGGCGATGAGGGAGCCTTCCACGATTGGAGTTTGCTCTAAAACAAATTCGCCTGACTCGACCGTGCCTTTTTTCGGGGCGACTTCAATAATGTCTCCGACCTTGAGGAGTTGGAGGGGAGTGGCTTTATCCCGAACGACCGCTGTTCCCACATCCCCGCTTTTCTCCAATCGCCGCTGGGCCCATCGCATATCCTCGAAAAGGATAGTGCCCTTATAGGTATTTCCAATCAAAATTTGAGCAGATTGTTTGGTCACGTCGGTCACGAGCGCTCGGTAGAGGCCATGGACAAGAGCTGCCTTTGGACTCTGTAGCTCCGGAAAGGTGTCGGGGGGCGTGAAATCTTTGGAATAGGCAATATGTTCAATCGGTCCTCGCCAGCCTTGACGTTTATCTAATTGGCGGAGCCCTGTACGAACCGCTTCTTCCGCGATTTTCTGCATGGCAATGTTTAAGGTGGTGTAAATTCGCAGTCCACCCTTATACACAAGAGTTTCTCCGTACCGATCCACCAAGTGTTGACGCACCTCTTCCAGGAAATAGGCCGCGATCGGTTCTATGGATTGATGGCGGTAGGCTAGAGTCGTGGCCATGGCGGCCTGCGCCTCCTCGTTGGTGATATACCCGGCCTCTACCATACGCCCTAAGACCAATTCTTTCCGCGACTTAGCCAGATCCGGGTTTCGATAGGGAGAATAGGTGTTTGGAGCTTTAGGGAGACCAGCCAAAAATGCCGATTCAGGAAGACTCAAATCCGAGACGTTTTTATCAAAATAGGTTAAGGCGGCGGCGGCCACTCCATAGGCACCGTGACCGAAATAAATTTGGTTTAAGTACATTTCTAGAATTTGCTCTTTGGTTAATACCCATTCCATTTTCACTGCGAGAATAAGCTCTTTAATTTTTCGCTGATACGTTCGTTCGGGAGAAAGAAAAAGAGCTCTGGCTAACTGTTGGGTAATGGTGCTCGCGCCTTGAAAACGGCCACCTTTTTTGAGATTGGTCCAGGCGGCCCGGCCGATGCCGACAATGTCCAGCCCAGGGTGATCAAAAAATCGGGTATCTTCTGTTGCAATGACCGCCTGTGTGAAGGCTTTGGGAATTTTGTCGATAGGCGTATACAGACGACGTTCGATGAAAAATTGCCCAATGAGTTCACCGTTATCTGCATAGACTCTAGATACTAAACTCGGATGGTAGTCTTGAAAGGAGTCGAATGTGGGAAGATCACGGGTCGCAATCCAGAGAATTCCCGCAAGACCTCCTACCCCGACACATAAGCCAAGGAACGTGGTGATCATCGTTATTCGAAGCCAGGACCAGCCGCGTAGGGTAGAAAAAAACGCCTGAAATTTACTCATAAAGCATACGTAACCAACAATAGCCTAGAGATTGGGAAGATTTTGGATGGTATCAAGGAGGAAGAAGATTTCACTGGCCTTTTGTTTACGATACCCCGAGATAGACCAAAACACAAGATCGATATCTGTTTCCGAGAACGGCAAGTATGCCGCCATGGCATATGTCAACGATGTTGGGATTAGAGGTGGTGAAAATTGGTGTGAGGGAAGATAGCAGATTTGAACCCCATACGGCTCTGGGGACTCAGCAAACTACATCCGGAGTGGAAATTCGTTAGGGCTAAATGGACAATTCTGTAGGGCTTCTGCCAGATTGACAAACTTTTTCACCCCATGTTACCACCAAAGGTCAAGTGAATTTTCGGCATTTCCATAACAACGAAGGAGAGTCATTATGTCTACAGATGTTGCCGCAGAAGTTAAAGTCGGAGACACAGCCCCCGATTTTACATTAAAAGACCAGGACCAAAAGGATATTAAGCTCAGCGACTATCGCGGAAAGAAGAACGTGGTTCTGGCATTTTATCCTCTGGATTGGAGCCCGGTTTGTACCGGAGAAAATAAATGTTTGACCGATGATTTTCCTAATTTTGGATCAGTCAATGCCGAAATTTTTGGCATTAGCTGTGATAGCTTTTTTTCCCACAAAGCTTGGGCGGATTCCTTAGATCTTAAGCATCAATTACTCGCCGATATGCATCGGACGGTATCAAAGGCCTATGGATTGTATTTTGAGCCGTTGAATTGCTCAAAGCGGGCTACCGTCATTGTGGATAAAAATGGAAAAGTGGCCTATGCGAAAGTTCAAGATATCAAAACCGCTCGTGACGACAAAGAAATTTTGGAAGCGTTGCAGAAGTTGAAATAATCAAGAAGATGCTCTGACCGAAGGGGTTGGTACTTAATCCTACCCCTTCGGCCTGTAATCTTGGACAGCGAGGCTGTGATGTCCGGTATCGTTGAAGATGTGAACGATGACAATTATGAAGGGTTTACGGAGGCTTCAGCTGCGGTTGTGGCCTATGGCATTGCGACCTGCGAACCGTGTAAAGCCTATGATCCTGTTCTTGCGGACATTGCTCAACAGTATTCGAATGTGCGATTTGGAAAGGCTAAAATGCACGTTCCGGGGCGGTGTCGGGCCATTAAAAAGCGCCATCAATTTGAAACGTATCCCACCACCCATTTCTTTTCCAATGGAACCCTTGTGCTTACCAAAGAGGGAAAATTAGAACCCGCCGAACTGGCCGACTTAATTCGGCAATCGTTCTCTATCCAAACCTAAATTTTGTTTTGGGGAAATTTCACCAGGTCCGGGTTCCATCCGGCCTGCAGAGGGTTTTTCAGCTGGCAGAGTATCCTGTTTGAGTCGGTGCGCGTCCTCGAGATGGTGCTTCCAGATTCAGGCTATACAGAATACACAGCCACGGTACCGGGTTGTTGGCTCACGGAGACTCGGCATAGCGGAGGGGTGTGGAAGTGGGGCTCCAGTGTTTCCCAGATGACCTTGGCCAGCGCGGAGTTTGTGACGGGAATGTTGGCAAAGGCCTGATCCTGGCTTAGATTTCGCTGGTCAAATCGTGCAAGGATCTGGTTTCTGACGATTTGATCCACAGTCTGTAAATTCATAACCTGCCCGGTGTCGCTGGAAATTTGGCCCTTAGTGGCAATCCACAGAGCATAATCATGCCCTTGCGTATGCCCTGTCCCGGATTGATGCAGGGCTGAAAACGCATAATGTCGAGCGATGATGGCCGATTCCACGTTAGCAGGTTGGAGGGCATCACCCATAAAACTTGCATTCACCTCGGCGTAGAGAGTTTCGTCCTCATAAAGACGAAGGGCATCCGGATTAGGGAGGTCTGGATGTTTTTCCAAAATGTGCCAGAGAGTGACTGCGAGATTTTCGGTCGTGGGAATTCTCTCGGAAAAATATGGGGTATCGAGATTTAAGTTTTTATGATCAAATTGTTCCAGGACCTGATTTAAAATGAGTTTTAAGTCATATAAATTGATGATCATTCCTGTGACAGGGTCGATGTCTCCCCGCAAGGTGACTTCCAATAAATAATTATGGCCATGGGTATTCACATTGTTACAAAGACCAAAAACCGCACGATTTTTTGCGTCATCCCATTCAGGATTGTGGTAGCGGTGAGAGGAGCAAAACTCTAAACGTTTGGTGAGGGTCGCTTTAGGCATACAGCCTCTATAGAAAAGAAAAAGGGCTGGATCTTGGTCGCCTATGGAAGCCCAAGTCCAGCCCTAATTTGGTTAGGGTTCTGAGTGATTATTTTCTAGGTCGAGAATGAGCTTCCACATCCACAGGTGGACTTCGCTTGAGGATTTTTGATGGCAAATCCCGACCCTTGCAGGCTATCAACGTAATCGACTTCTGCGCCGCTAAGCATTGGGGCGCTTTGGGAATCCACAATGACCTTCACGTCGCCTTTTTCGATGATGGTGTCATCATCGCTGGTTTTATCTTCAAATGACATTCCATATTGATAGCCGCTGCATCCGCCGCCTTTGACGTAAATACGCAAACCGACAGAATTTTCTTCTTCCTTAATCAGTTCCTTAATCTTCTGCTCTGCGATCGGGGTAATTGTTACCATAGTCGTTGTATCCTCCTTATAATCACATTATTTTTGTAGATTCATCTTTCCTTTCAATCGGTTGAAAGGAATCCAACATTGAGCTTACATCTTAAAGCACGACTTTTAATCTTGTCAATTTATAGAGGACCTGCGACATTGCGGAACCATGCACGGCATGGATGATGAATCACTTGAGATCCTTTAGCCATTCCTGCCTCAACTCCGGAGAAACTGGGGCTTCTGCACGATATTGAGGGTGGAGGATAGTCAGAAAGGCAGGGACTTCCTCCTGGGCCAGGAGGTCTCGAAATTTTGGGGTTGTGGAAAAACGGACAAAATGCACGGCACTGATTTTATCTTCCTTGCTATGCCCGGCCTCAAAATTTGCAAAAACTGAGGTATCGCCAACCTTGATGCCCACGGTATTGGCCTGGTCAATATTCTTAAAAGAATCCAGAAGCGGTTGAATTTTTTCGGAATCGGTGATTTCGATAAACAGTGTGGCGCTCAATTCATTTCGATCGGGTAGGAGGGCATTATACACGTCACATTCCTCCTGAATTTTTCCCGGATCAAAAATGCGCTCTATTCGAATCATTTCTTGTATTTGAAACAGCAGGGTTTCCCGATTCTCAAATACGAGCGTCACGAATTCTCCTACAGAAATGCGGCGCCGTTTTTTAAGGGCTATAATTTTTTGCCGAATGGCGGCGCGGTTTTCCTCATATTGAGCAGCCGGGAGGAGATCTTGCGGTGTGAGCAGTTTCATGGTGTTAATCCATAGGCGTTACGAACGACTTGAATAGGATGAAGGGCCGATTGAGTTGGTGCAGTTTGAAGTGCTTGGTCCAGTTGTAGTGCCGACAGAGGGCAATCGGAGGCGACGACGTCGAACGGCTCCTCTTGAATTTCTCGCACGGCTTTCTTGGCGATTTTCATCGAGAGATCAAAGAATTCGGTCTTGGCACTCCAGGCTCCATCGTGTCCGGAACATTTCTCGATCAGATGAACCGTGGCCCCGGTCAACTCCATCAATTCTTTTGATTTAAAGCCGATATTCTGATCACGTAAATGACAGGGAATTTGATACGCCACGCGTCCAGGATTAGCTTGAAAATCAAGGGAAAGCCTACCTTCCCGTTTGAGCCGCATTAAATATTCGCAAAGATCAAACGTGCGCTCACTCAATTGCTTCATTTCAGGTGTGGGTTTGAGGTAAGGGTATTCCCGTTTGAACATCAGGCTACAACTGGGTGCTGGAATGACAATGTCATATCCCTGATCGAGATAGGGCGCAAAGAGTCGATATTGAGACTCGGCAATCTTGGCCATTCCATCGGTATCACCCACGTCAAACCGTGGCATCCCACAGCACTGCTGATTTGGAGGTACCACGACCTCAATGCCGTTTTTCTCCAAAATTTGTACGGCAGCTTTTCCAATATCAGTCACCTGATACGTCACCAGGCAACTTGGGAAGAAGACTACTTTCCCCTGGCTGCGGGTAAGTGCGGGAGCCGGCTTTCGCTGACACCACCATTGGGTAAACGTCTGGGATTGAAACGAAAGGACTTGGCGGTTTTTGTGCACTCCAACCATACGCTCAACCAGACTTCGAAGCCACGGTGTGCGAAGGGCCCAATTGGTCAGTGGAGCGGTCAGACTTCCCAGTTTTCCGATTAAATCGGTTTGGATCAGGAGCTTGTCGCGCCATGTGGCCCCACCCTCAGCCGTCCGTTGCTTTTTCCAAGCAGCCATGAGCCTGGGAAAATCCAGATCGTATTGATGGGGGGGAGAATAAGGACAATGGTTGAAACAGAGTTTGCAGTAGTAACATTCCTGTTCAATCTTTGTGAAATCCTGCGCAGTGAATTGTGTTGAATCGCTCTCATACTCATCAATCCGGTCAATAAGGGTATTGAACGACGGGCATAAATTAAAGCATCGTCGACATCCGTCACAGACATCGAAAATGCGTCGTGTCTCCGTTTCGAGCTGAGACCGTGTCCAGCCTGGAGTGATAAGGTCAAATTTTGGCACAGGTTATGACTTCGTTTGAGAGTCTGTGAAAGAGTGTTTACAGGGCGGCAGCCTTCTTTATCGACCGCCGCCGTGTGTCATGAGGCCGAGGCTATCAGCTCTGTTTTAGAGTTTCCAGCCCTTTCGTGAACCGGTTCGCATGGGATCGTTCGGCTTTGGCCAACGTCTCAAACCATTCTGCGAGTTCCTCAAGACCTTCATCACGAGCGGTTTTCGCCATGCCGGGATACATCTGGGTGTATTCATAGGTCTCACCTTCAATCGACGCTTTTAAGTTGGCTTCGGTGTTGCCAATCGGCACGCCGGTGGCAGGATCACCGACTTCCTTCAAAAAGTCCAGGTGACCAAACGCATGTCCGGTTTCAGCTTCCGAAGTATCACGAAACAGACCGCCGATATCGGTATAGCCTTCAATGTCCGCCCGCCGGGCGAAATATAAATAGCGTCGATTCGCTTGCGATTCACCGGCAAATGCCGCTTTTAAGTTTTCGTGGCTTTTTGTGCCTTTAAGAGCTTTTCCCATGGAGTCCTCCTTTGACGGTTGTGGGGTGTAACCCCGGTGATGAATGGTTGATGGAGCGCCCCGTGTGGCGGCGACAGGAGCCGCAAAGTCCACGGAAAGCGACCTGATAACTTGTAATTTCAAAATCTTTGGGAATGCCGGCTGGGGAGGTCAGGCGATTCAGTCGAGGATCGATGACATCGACAATGGACTGGCACCCCAAGCAAATTAAATGGTGATGGGGAGACAGGTTGGCATCAAAGCGAGCCCGGGTATGGCCAATATTGACTTCATGAATCAACCCGGAGGTACGCAAGGCCCCAAGTGTGTAGTAGACGGTGTTCAGAGACATCATCGGAAATTGCGGAGCGACTTCAGCAAAGAGCTCTTCCGCGGTCGGATGGGTAGTGCTGCGAAGGAGTGCGTCATAAATAGCCGTTCGCTGCGGAGTCGTTTTTAATCCGCATGCCTGAAACTTTTGTTTGATGTCCTTGAATGAAATTTCCATATCATTCCTGTTTAGGAATAATTCCTATTTAACAAAACACTCAAGAGATGGTCAACCGGAGTACGTAGGCTGTATGGGGGAAAGCCGAGAAAAAAACCAAATTGGGAAGACCCGTGCTTCGTTGAGTGGCGGTTTCAAGGTATTTAACGTTTTGCAGGAACCCATTGCCGCCATCCCTGGCCTTCGTGTCCAAACTGAAATTGAGTGGGATGGAGGATCTCAGCCAAAATTTCGAGGGATTCCACGAGACGCGGGCCCGGGCGGTTGAAAAACTGGTTCCCATCTGTCAAATACACCCTCTGATTTTGCACTGCTCGTAACTGTGGCCAAAGAGGATGCAATGTCATGACCGGCAGTTCTTCTTGAATGCGGGCCATGGAAAATCCACAAGGCATCAAAATCAGGATATCCGGATCCGAAGCGGCTAAGGCTTCCCAGCTTATCCATGGAGCATGTGCTCCCCGCTGGCCAAACACCGATTGCCCTCCGGCAAACTGAACCAGTTCGGGTACCCAGTTGCCGGCAGCCATAAGCGGTTCCATCCATTCAATGCAGGCCACAGTGAGGGGAATAGGTTGTTGTTGGGAGCGGTCCGTAATATCGGCTATGCGTTGGTGGGCCTGTTTTAGAAATGCCTGCCCTGCAGCTTGCTGTCCTAAGCCGTCCGCCACTCTGGTCAGATCCTCCCAAACCCCTGATAAGTTCTGTGCACCCAAAGAAATCAACGTTGGTGACATTCCTATCAGGTCGCGAAGAGCCCGCTGCACCTCATCAGCACTTACGGCACACACCTCACACTGGGTCTGGGTGACGATGACATCCGGACCTAAGTCCTGTATTTGATCAACCAAGACCTCATACAAGGAAATGGCTGACTGGAGACGTTTGGAAACCTGGGCATGAATAGCTTGGCTCGTTCCCTCACTATCCACCGTGGCTTGAGTGCAAACAGGAAGAGAGGTAATGTCGGAAGGGAAATCGCATTCGTGTGACCGGCCGACAATCTGGGCACGGCAACCTAATGCGCAGACCATTTCTGTCCCACTAGGAATCAACGACACAATACGAGAGGACATAAATATTTCCTTGAAGGTGAATAGAATAGGGGAGTGTTGAATAAAACCAATTTCCAAGGGCATATTGCCCCACAGGCACGTTGCATATTAAAGGTCTCGGGGCGGTTCAAAAAAGTCCGTCCAGCAAGGCCGCAGTCATTTTTGCGCGTAGAGCGTACTTCCAGTACGTGAGCACGGAAAAATGGCGAGAACGCCGCTGGCGGCTTTTTTCAACAGCCCCAATAGGGGAAAAATAATCGTTCATCCTACCTGAGAAAGGCAGGGCATCCGCAACTTCTTTTTGGTTACCTGGGCTGTTTGAGAGAGAGCGGGAAGAGAATGGAAGCTACTTTCCATCTATGGTACAAAGGTACTTTCAGCATGGCTCGGCAAATCGCTAATGACTATATCTTTTGTGTCCCAACACCAATTTCACTATTGATGACCGAAATCTGATTCGCATTCATTAAGGAGGTATGTATGGCAGCCAAAGCGTATATTCTCATGAAAGTCAAAGCAGGAAAAGTCCAGGATGTGTTAGAGACCCTCAAAGCCCTTTCCGGGGTGGAACAAGCTCATGCCTGTTTCGGTCAGCCTGATATCTTTGGTCTGGTCAATGCGCCTGATGACCGGGCCCTGTCCAATCTCATCATGGCCAAGATTCACACCATCCCCGGAGTGGAAGAAACCGACACGCATATCGTCGTCCAGGATTAGTTCTTCTTCATCCTTGGAGTAGAAGCGAGGGGTGGATTCCACGGCTGGGACCGATTGAGAACGAACTGAGGATTTTAGATGAAATGGAGAATGCGCATTGCTCCAAATGGTTGCATTGGCGTCTTCGTGCTTACAATCCTTCCAGGCGCTTCTGGTAAATCGAGAGAACAAACGATGCTATAAGAAAAAAGCCGGGGTCTTTTGACCCCGGCTTTTGTTTTGGTTCCGATTCGTTAGAAAGTTCTGATCTGAAATCAGAACAGACCGGAAGCATGGCCAGAATTGGCCATGAAAAATAACATTGGGATGGAAAGCATGGTATTCGTGCGAGACGCCAGGAGTGCCATCCGTCCGGCCTTGGCTTTTTCTTCAGGTGTGGCTTCCTTGAGCCCGAGGACTTTTTTCTGATTGGGCCAGATGATTCCCCACACATTCAGCAACATAATGGTCCCGAGCCAGGCACCCATGCCGATCACGGCATCCGGTCCCTGCAGCATAAATGCACTTCCCATCCGATGCTGATTCATTAGTAAGGCGGCACCAAATATCCAGGTGAATAGGGCTCCCCAGCGAAACCACCAGAGCGCATTGGGCACCAGGTGTTTAAAGGATTCAGCTTTGGTTTCGGGTGTGACGGCTTTGAGAAATGGCACTTGGATGAAATTAAAGTAATACAGGATTCCAATCCAGGTAATGCCCGCGAGGTAATGTCCCCACGCCAATAAACTTTCCATAAAATGTCCTCGTATTCGTTAGGTTGATTAATGATGTCTTTGGAGGTGATGAGGTTCACACCAGCATTTTGACCAGGCCGTACAGGACCACGGTCAATACAAAGCCAGCAGTGATGGTGCCAGAGATCGTATCGAGCGGATTGCCCATTGTCTTCCTCCTTTATTGTTCGTAGTGTTGAGAAGCGGGTTGTGTCATGTGGACTACGGAACGTAGCCAACACGTGTCTGGTGATCTAGCCTAACGTAGACCGGCTATCTTGTTCAAGATATCGGGCAAAAGGATTCGAAAGTATTTACTTCGGGGTGACTCGACGTGTTTTTGGGGGAGTCGAAGCCGGCAGACAGAACCGCCACAATTTCTTTGCCCATTCTCCCGCATAGTCCACGCCGATTCGAGGCAGAGTTTGAATCTGTTTGGGCAAAACGGCCAGTCCGTGGTCTTCGATCCAAAGGGTGGTGCCGAGTGTGGCATCCAGTCCGTTATGCGTGCGATTCACTTCTAAAAAGCGGCAGACCCGGCCGGGACCGTCGATGCGTTTTGGCAAATCCGGCGAATGATCCCCTCCCAAGATTTCCAGTCCTCGAATTAAGACTGCGGCAGGATATTGCTCTTGTTCCGTCACGATATTGAGACAGTGGTACATTCCATAAATCAGGTATACATAGGTGAAGCCAGCAGGGCCGAACATAATTTCTGTCCGTTTCGTACGGCCTTTGGAGGCATGGCAGGCTCGATCCTCCGGTCCCACGTAGGCTTCCGTATCCACAATTTTGGCCTGGATAATCCCGTTTGGCGTCTGTTTGATCAGCACCTTTCCCAGCAGTTCTCTTGCGACTTTCAATGTGGGCCGCTCAAAAAACATAAGCGGTAAAGGGTTCGGAGTATTTTCAAGTTGCCGAACTGTGCTCAAGGAGAAAGAATTCTGATTTCGCTCATTGGTAAGAAAGGTCCGAGGTCTACGGTGAATGACTGGCAGGAATTTCGAAGTAGGGTCATCGTTTTGCCTTCCCCTCCTTTGTAAGGAGGGGTTAGGGGAGGTAGAGCTCTTGGATATTTGGAGGGTTATATTTTCTAATACTCCATCCAAATTGCCTAGAACCTCGTCATTGTTGTAACGAACAATCATGATCCCCAACGAATGTAAATGGTTTTCCCGTAGTCGATCGTTCTTGATTTTATTTTCTGTCGCGTGTACATCCCCATCAACTTCAATGGCCAACGCTCGTTCCGGACAAAAGAAATCTACGATGTAAGGTCCGATTCCATGTTGTCGACGAAATTTGAGCCCCTGGATTTGATAGCCGCGAAGTTTCGACCAGAGCAATTGTTCGGCCGGGGTTTGGTTCGACCGAAACCGACGGCGTATCGGAAGAAAGGCTGACTTCCCTTTTTGTGTGGTCATGGATCCTTGGTCAAATTGATTAAGTTTTTCCCTCCTTAGGTAAGGAGGGCTAGTTGAGGTAGAGACTTCCGGCTACTAACCCAGATTTCAAAAATTTGATACCTCTGACTTCTTTTGGAGAAACTCTACCCCACCTACACCTCCCCTTACAAAGGGGAGGAATAGGAATCGAGGATTTGGGAAAAACCTCCCTCTTTAAGTCCTCTTCGAAATTAAACCCATCACAAAGGAGAGGAAGATTCATCATGTGACGTGAGGGCCGTAGGGTGGCAACGTCGTAAGACGACCATCGTCCAGCGGGCCGCCAACAGTGAAATGATAAAGCGATTGCCACTTGGTTTGAGGATGAATGCCGAGCACCCGATGGACCGGATCATCAAAAAAACAGCCGATCCCCGTTGACCGGATGCCAGCCGCTTCGGCCTCTAGGTAGAGGACTTGGCCAATCAATCCGGTTTCCCAAAATAACCGTTTGTAAAACCACGGGCCATACGTTTCTAAGCTCCTGTCGAATTCGGCGACCATTCCAAGCGCAAAGGCACTGTCTCCGGCAATGTCCTGTCCGCAACTGAGTTGTTTGGCCAGATTTTGCGCATTACCTTCTTCCAAGAGGTAGAACGGAAGATTGGAGGGGCATGCTTCAGGAGTCGACCAGACAAACTGCTCGTGCATCGCGCTTTTGAAAAACATGAGGTCCCGGTGTTCGGGATTTCTATTGACCCAATACAGTCCAGGCGTTAGGCCGTCTATTCGATGTACGAACAAGATGAGGTGAATCGTGGGCTCCCAGGGAATGGCATCCCAGGGCATGGGTCGATCCGGTAAAGGCAAGCCCTCTCTTGGCATGATCCGTTGCAGCATGGTGAAAAAACGATCGGCGGGGAGGCCGGTTCGTCCGTCAAATGCGACGGCACTCCGTCGTTGATGGATGATGTGACCAGCCAAGGGAGTGGATTCAATCACTTCGCCTTCGTTTATGGGAGCCGCTGAAGCATGAAAGGCAATACGTTCGGATTCTTGGGTCGATTTCCATGACGCCTCCGTGACCGAATCGATAATTTCCCACAGGACCGGTTCATCTTTGCTCAAACGGTTTGCCGTGCCTTTCCATTCTCCTGATGTTAGTACCGTATCATGAAGATCGTTGAATGCCAGATTCAGCGTGGGAGAGGGTTGAAGGTTTCTGCGCCAGACTGTCGCCAGCAATTCCGGATATTCCCGTTCTGCCTGTTGAAAATCCTGCGGTCTCGTCAGACCCAAAAGCCGTGCGATCGTCTCGTCTGAGGTGCCACTCAACACCAACAGATTCCAGCCTAAGGTCGCCGCAGCAATTCGCAACGTGCCGATCGCATGGCCCGTATCATGTTGGCAATATCGAAAGGCCCGCTCTCCATATTTCCATGCTTCCCGCCAATGAACGGACGTGAGGCCTATCAGAAATCCTTCAGAAGGCATGCCTTGAAGTATCGATTGGGCGGGTTCAGGAGGAAGCGCCCAACGGTATTCGAGGGCATGTTCCTTCGGGGCATAGTGGTACAGGCCTGGTTCCACGGCAAGATGAGGGAGGGAACCCGTGAAGAGATAGCCCTCCGTGGGGTGGAGGTTCCCGCTGGAAGGGTTACTCCGCAGTGCCCACCGGGTCCCGCCGTACTGTTTCCACGCCGTCAGTGATAACCCATATTCGAAGAAGCGAGAGAGTGTTTTGAGGGTAATGGGTTGAGAGGGGATCGAGTGCAGATGAAAGAGTGATGCATATGGTGGGGAAAGCGGATCTTCCTCACGTGTGAGGTGAGGAAGCGCGATGAGCGGAGCGCCGTCGAATCGTCGGAAGGGATCGGGCTGATTGGCCCAATCCAAATATCCTAACGAGCGGGCGTACCGGTTGAACTCATGCTTGGTCTGCTCGTGATATTGTTTGACGTGGTCAAGGGCTGTTTTCGATTCTTGCTTGGACATGTGGAAGTTCATGAGGACAAGTGTAACACCGTGAGAGGTGAGTGAAACAATACGGGGAGTGTTGAATAATAAAGATGTTCAAGGGCAAATTTGCGCAGGATGAGATTACTCCTCAAAGGCTCCGGGTCGGTTCAAAAAAGCATGCCCTGAGTCTTCCCGAAGGGTCCGTCCAGCAAGGCCGCAGCCGTTTTTACGCGCGGAGCGTACGCTGAGTACGTGAGCACGGGAAAATGGCGAGAACGCCGCTGGCGGCTTTTTTCAACAGACCCATACGGCCTGCCTTATCGCGATGGGTTGGTGTTCCCACCGTTTTTGTTTACAGCTGGCGGGTTGTTACACGTCCAGGTTATCAGCCAACCCGGCGTTGGCCATCAAAAATTCGTACCGGGCTTCTGTGCGTTTTCCCATCAAATCCTGAAAGGTCCGGTCGGTTTGAATTTCGTCTAACAATTCGACTTTGAGTAAGCGACGAGTGGCGGGGTGTAAGGTCGTGACTTTGAGCTGTTGAGGAAACATTTCGCCCAAGCCTTTGAATCGGCTGATGGTGGGATTGGCGTTGCTGCGAGCCCCTGCCACAATCCGTTCTTTTTCCTCGTCGGTGCCCGCCCAGTGGACTTCCTTCCCGATCTCAATTCGGTAGAGTGGGGGTTGGGCAATGTAGACGTGGCCTTGCCGGATCAGATCAGGCATGTGCCGGAAAAAAAAGGTCAGCAACAGTGTGCTGATGTGATAGCCGTCAATATCCGCATCCATCAACAGGATAATTTTATGATACCGGAGCTTCTTGACATCAAAGTCTTTCCCGACTCCACAGCCCAAGACTTTGACGACATCCGCGAGCTCTTTGTTCTCAACCACTTTGCCCAGGGTGAGTTCTTCCGTGTTCAGCACTTTGCCCCGTATGGGAAGAATGGCCTGATTTTTTAAGTCGCGGCCTTGTTTGGCTGTTCCGCCTGCGGAGTCGCCCTCGACGATAAACAGTTCGCTGATGGTTGGATCAGTGCTCTGGCAGTCGGCCAGTTTACCCGGCAGATTGAGACGATGGCTGACGGCCGACTTCCGCATCACGGCTTTGGAGGCTTCACGAGAGGCTTCGCGGGCTCGTGCGGCCAGAATCATGCGACCCACGAGGGTTTCCCCAATACTTTGGTTTTCGTTGAGATAGGTTTCAAGCGCCGGCCGGACCAGATTATCTACTTGTGCCTGCACTTCCGGATTATTGAGCCGTTCCTTCGTTTGCCCCTGAAACTGGGGGTGGAGGACGAGGACGCTCAGTACGGCCGCCATGCCCTCGCGAATATCTTCGGCTTGAAGGGAGAGGCTTTTGGGTGTGAGATTGTGGGTGTCGATGTAATTGCGTGCAGCTTTCACGATGCCGCCGCGTAATCCCATTTCATGCGTGCCCCCATTCGGAGTGGCCACCCCATTGACATAACTTTTGACAAATTCGGCGGGTTCATCGGTCCATTGCAAGGCAACTTCCATCTTCAGTGCCTGTGCCCCTCCTTCAGGGCCTGATGCGCCATTTTTAAATTGGCGTTCCAGGTAAAAGACGAAATCGACGGTCGTTTTTCGACGGCGATCCGCCACTAATTTGCGCAAGTATTCCTGGATGCCCTGTTCGTGATGGAACAGGTGGGTTTCTCCGGTGGTACCATCTTTGAAAGTCAGCTTGAGCCCCTTGTGCAGATAGGCTTTCGCATCCAGGGTATCCTGTAACACCGCGGGATCGAATTGAATGGTTTTGCCGAATATTTTGGGGTCGGGACGAAAATAGACCGAAGTCCCGGTTCCTCGTGCATTGCCCAAGGTTTTGACGGCACCTTGAGGTACTCCGGCCTGATAGGTCTGTTCCCACTCCTTGCCGTCACGTTTCACCTGAACTTCCAGGTGACGGGACAGGGCATTTACCACCGATGCGCCGACTCCATGCAATCCGCCGGAATGGATGTAACTTCCGGTATCAAACTTTCCTCCGGCATGTAAGGTTGTCATAATAATTTCTAATGCCGACTTTTTGTGTTTGGGATGTTTATCCACCGGAATGCCGCGACCGTTGTCCGTGATGCGGAGACCTTCACGCGATTTATCCAGTTCCACGATGATGTGAGTGGCGTAGCCATTAATGACCTCATCGATCGCGTTATCCAGGATTTCCCAGACTAAGTGGTGCAGGCCCGTCTTATCGGTGCCTCCGATATACATCGCAGGGCGGCGTCGGACGGGCTCAATACCCTCCAGCACCACGATGTCACTGGCATCATATGTTTTACCCATGAGTGGATCCTTGTGAGTGAATGGGAATCAAAAAAGGGAGTGTTGAAAAATGCCGCCAGCGGCGTTCTCGCCCCTTTGCCGGGCTCACATACTCCTCCGTACGCTCCGCCCACCCAAGCCGCTGCGGTCTTGCTGGACGAGCCTTTTTGAACACTCCATCAAAATCTTCAGATGAGTATCGGTCATTCATATGTTTATGAAATGCATCAGGAAGCTAAGGGGTAACTTCTGCTTGGAAAATCGGCACGGTCAATTCAGTTGGCATCATGCCGGTCAGACGACCCCGCTTAAACAATGGATGTCCTTTCCCTCCACGTCCGACCACCTGGTACTTGCGAAGGGAGACGGAAAGAGTGCCACCGTCTTCTTTGGCAAGCACGAGTTCTTCCTCTTTTGAAGACAATAACCTAAATCCAACCACGGTATCGTTCTGGTCTAATTTCAAAACGATGACTCCACGGCCCGGTCCGGCCAATTGCGCCACCTCTTCGGCCTGACAAAGCAGGGCTCGTCCTCGCGCAGAGACGACCGCCACGACGGTTTTTTGCAGAGGAGCGGTGACCTGGCTGACCCCGACGACTTCTTCCCCTTCCTTAAGTTTACAAAATTTTCGGCCCAGTCGGGTCGAGGGTTCCTGGAAGGGGTCAAGCTCAAACCGGATCCCCATCCCGCTTGAAGTCATGGCGACGGCTTCTCCGTATAGACCGGTTGGGGTGCTGTCGAAGAGTGGCAGGTTGCGACCTTTTGACGGTGCAAGGGCGGACACTCCCGTTGCCCGCATTCGCGGGTCGAAGCTCAGCCCCTCAATAATCCGTTCGCCATCTTTGAATTTAAAAAGCTTTTGCGCCGGATCTCCAAAGCCACTTCTGGCCGGTGGAATATCGCCGATGCGAATAGAGTACGCGCTGCCATAATTAGAAAAGAACACCACCGATTCAAGGGTGCTCCCGCCTAAAATCGTCATGACCCGATCGCCTTCCCGAACCCGTGCTTTGGAAAGATCTTTAATAAGGCCGACTCGCCGGATCCACCCATCTGCGGAAACGGTGATTACCGCATCTTCTTTAACCCGGAACGCGTCCGGATCAAACTCGACTTCCTCGGTTTGCCGCCGGCCGATTTTGGTCCGACGTTTGTCTCCAAACGCTGTAGCGACCTCTTCCAGTTCTTTTTTGACCACATCCCATAATTTGGTATTGGAAGCCAGAAGGGTTTTGAGATTCTTTGCCTGGCGGAGCTTGTCGGCCAGCTCATCCAGCATTTTTTTGATTTCGGTTCGGGATAATTTATAGATGGGCGTTTCCAAAATCGCGTCGGTTTGAATGGGTTCGAGTCCGAATCGTTGTTGGAGTTTATTGGCAGAATCGGCTTTACCCTCACTTTGCCGGATGATTTTGAGCACCTGATCCAGAGCGTCGAAAATGAGTTTGAATCCATTCAGGATATGGATGCGCTTTTCCAGGACTTGCAAATCGTAGCTGAATCTTCGCTTAACGGTGACAAAGCGAAAGTCGATGAACTGTTCCAGCATCTGCTTGAGATTCAGGCAATCAGGACGCGCCACGGTCGATCCTGGTACCGGAACCAGGCACGTCAAATTAACGGAAAAGTTATTTTGCAGCGGCGTATGTTTAAAGAGATAGGCCATGGCCAGATGGGGATCGGCATCTTTTTGTGTCTCAAGCGCGATTTGAACTTCGGTCGTGGACTCATCCCGGACATCCACCAATTGCGGAACCTTTTTGGTGATGATTAATTCGCCGATCCGTTCCACTATCGTGGACTTATCGACGGCAAAGGGAATGGATGTAATGAGAATGGCTGATTTCCCGTGATCCAATGCTTTGACTTCATATTCTCCGCGAAGCCGGATCGACCCCTGTCCGGTCTCATACATTTCCCGGATCTCAGTTTTGTTGTTTAAAATTTCGCCGCCGGTCGGAAAGTCCGGGCCTTTCAGGTATTTCATGAGATCGGAAATTGAGGCATCCCGTTTCGCAATCAAGGCGATCGCGGCCTCGATCACCTCTCCTAAATTATGGGGAGGGATATTGGTGGCCATGCCCACGGCAATGCCTGTTGAGCCATTCACCAGCAGATTGGGAAAGCGCGCGGGGAGTACCAGCGGTTCTTCCGCTTTGCCATCGTAATTGGGTTGGAAGTCGACCGTGTTTTTATTCAGTTCATTCAGCAGTTCGAGTGCGAGGGGTGTCAGACGGGCTTCGGTATAGCGATAAGCGGCGGGACGATCACCGTCCTGGCTGCCGAAATTTCCATGGCCATCCACCAGGGTGTTACGCAATGACCAGGGCTGGGCCATTCGAGCCATCGCGTCATAAACCGCCGCGTCCCCATGTGGATGCCATTCACCGATAACCGACCCCACGACCTTGGCGCTCTTGATGGGAGGCCGGTCAGGCACAAGGCGATGATTGTGAAACATGGAAAACAAAATGCGCCGCTGCACCGGTTTCAATCCATCCCGGATATCCGGAAGGGCCCGTGAGGTAATAACCGAGAGCGCATAATTGAGGTAGCGTTGACGTGTTGTCTCATCCAATAGAACCGGGATGGTTGCTGAAGGGTTGGTGGTGGAATTATCGGTGCCAGACCGGGTTCGTTTGGCCATACGTTCGTATCCTTTGATGACTCAGAGGGTCTTGAAATTCATGTAGGATTCGGATCTCGGAGGGTGAAGCCGCCTTATGACATTACTGGACTGGCGCGGGCGAGGGGCCTAAGTGTGTTGTGGCCGGTTCCGGTTCTTCATCCGTTGGTTTAACCAGAGAGGGCAATCCTAACTGGTCTTTGATGCGGGTTTTCACCCAAAACGGATCCCACCATTCCGTGGGATTCACCTGTTCGCCATGCAAAATCAAACTAAAATGCAGGTGATCGCCGGCTGCGAGACCGGTGGTGCCTGATTTGCCAATGGGTTGCCCCAGGGTGACAGCGTCACCGGGTTTGCCTTCAATTGAGGAGAGATGTGCATACAAGGAAAGCAATCCATATCCATGATCAACAATAATTGTGTTCCCATAAATTCCCAGATATCCGGCAAATATTACGATTCCATTATTAGCGGCTTCGACGGGATAATGCTGGGTGACGGCGAGATCAAACCCTAAATGATCTTGGGTATCGACGACCTGTCCTTTATACATATATTTGCGGTGATCGGCGAAGGAGGCTTCAACCTGTGAACCTGACAATTGACGAAACGCCCCTTTCCAGAGAAATTCATGGCGGCTGTTTTTGGCCAGTTTGGCAATGGTCTCGTTATTCATTTTGCGTAACGTGTCATTGACCAGAAGGAAATCCTTCAGTGGATCGCCCAGACTCTGTAATTCAGGGGTCTGTGCCAGAATGGTCGGAACCGTTTTACGGATAAATGAGTCGGAAATCGTGATGGAACGGGTACGCCAGGCTTGAGGTTTGACTTTGAAACTGACATCCATGAGAGCGGAGTTGCCATGCCCGTCGTCTGCAATGACTTGAATCGGGGTCGAGGAGGGCAAATTATAAGGAAAGGCAATGAAGGCAAACATGCCGGCATTGTCAGGTGCAGGATATCCCGGGAAGAAGGCCTTTCCAATCTTGATCCCGTGAATAGACACTTCCGGGATCACACGATACCTGACGATACCTGTCCCACCTTGCACGATGGTCGTGGGGGGGGACAGGAGTTCCAATCTGGGTGGGGTAAATTGTGGAGTAAATTCCTTCTCCAATCGTTGTCCGTTACCTTCAAACCAGTTTCGCCAGGAATAGTCCCTGGCGGTCACAATGAGTTGGGCCTGACCTTGCCGGCGAGGCAGGTCCGAGTTGGCATAGGGAATCACGTTCAGCGTGAATTCATGGTCCCGTCCTCCGGTTGCCGACAACCACCCCTCAGAAGAAAAGGATTGGTCAGCCAGGCTGAATGTTTCCAAGTTGTGAATAATGCGGACTGAGATATCCCGAAGACCGGTCTCATTATCATGAATACGAAGCACCAGTGGCGTGGTTGGGCCGACCAGCTCGAATGGTTGTTCGAGCGAGATTTCAGGGGCGGTGGAATCTCCCCATCGTGCGTTCCCGATTAATCCCAGGTAAATGGCGATAAGAGCCAGGACGATGATAAACAGCAAGCCTTTTTTAGACACGATCGAGGTAACTCTTCCTCCAGAGGATGATGCGAGCCGGACAAAAAATGTTCCTCTTCTTATACCATACCCAGCCTTCAGAGCAAGTGGACGATCTGTGTGAAAGACGGTGACGCGCGCGCGCCTGATTCACAAACGTAGAAATCGGCTCTCTGTACTCTTGACATGGACAGGATGATCGCCTAGCCTGTGCCGGGCCACAGCCAGGCCCCATGTCTCATATCCCTCCTCTCGGGCCAGGTGTTCCGTCCAGATGGATGATGTGGGAATTCCCGCTCCCTGAATGGTTGATCAGGAGCTTGGTTTCATGGAAGAAGCCGGTGGCTTCTTGGTGACAAACACATTCCCGAACATTTTCTCAATATTCCTTTATTTTGATAAATGGTGTTCCGATATATGTCGGTAGTGCCGAACAGGCGACAGCCTGATCGGCATTTTCTGAATCAACCGTCTTTCCACATGGGGGGCTCATGCCAGGGTTGAGTGATATTCTAGGGTGGTTTTCGAGTGATTTAGCCATCGATTTAGGTACGGCGACGACACTGGTCTATGTTCGTGGTAAAGGCATCGTCCTGAGTGAACCCTCGGTGGTGGCCATCGAAAAACAATCGAACACGGTATTGGCCGTGGGTGTAGAAGCCAAACGCATGGTGGGAAGGACGCCGGGTAATATTGTGGCGATCCGCCCGATCAAAGAAGGAGTCATTGCCGATTTCGCCATGACCGAGCGCATGTTGCATTATTTTATTACCAAAGCGCATAACCGACGGGCGTTCGTCAGGCCTCGCTGTATTATTGGCGTGCCATCCCGTATCACCGAAGTTGAGCAACGGGCCGTCCGTGAATCGGCCAGCCAAGCCGGCGCTCGGGAAGTCTATCTCATCGAAGAGCCGGTTGCGGCAGCAATTGGAGCGGGGTTACCGATTACGGAACCTTCGGGGAACATGGTGGTCGACATTGGAGGAGGTACCACCGATATTGCGGTCATTTCCCTTGGGGGCATTGTGTGTAGCGAGTCGGTTAAAGTGGCGGGTGATTCCATGGATGATGCCATTATGAGTTATATTAAGCGACGATATAACCTCCTGATCGGTGATCACATGGCGGAAAAGGTGAAAATCGAAGTCGGATCTGCCTACCCGTTAGAACAAGCCAAAACGATGATGGTCAAAGGGCGTGACATGATTTCGGGTATTCCCCGGACGGTTGTGGTGAATGATTCCGAGATTCGAGAAGCATTGGAAGATCCCATACATGCCATCGTGAATGCCTTACGAAACGCGTTGGAGAATACCCCGCCGGAATTGGCCGGAGATATTATCGATAAGGGAGTGGTGATTACAGGCGGGGGTTCGCTGTTGCCTGGCATTGCCACGCGGTTTCAGGAGGAAACCAATCTGCCCATCATTACAGTGGAAGATCCCTTGACCTCCGTGGTGTATGGCGTGGGAAAAGCTCTTGATGAAGTCGATTTATTTCAAAAGATTCAAAAATTTTAATGGTAGGCTAGGGCAAGGCAACCGACGTGTTCGGTGCGATCTGAAAAATCTTGCCTTGATGACCGATCACATAGAGTTCTCCCTCACGATCTTCCCCAAAAGACGCGATTCGTAGTTCCGTATCAAGCAGTTGTGTGGTCTGCCCGTCGCGATAACCCCAGATTTCTCCGGTACAATAATCTCCGAACACATAGAGCCCTTCTAACGAAGGCACGCGTTTTCCACGATAGACGTAGCCTCCGGTTACCGAGCATCGTCCCTGTTCGTGCCGGTATTCTGTGACCGGCGGCGTGATCTCATGCTGGGCCGATTGGCAATTCTTGGCGGGATTGAAACAGTGGGTCCCCTCTAAGAGTCGCCATCCATAGTTTTTCCCTTTTGCAATCACATCGATTTCTTCCCAAAGGTTTTGTCCGACATCCCCGGCCCATAAGTCTCCGGTCTTGCGGTCAAAGGAAAAACGCCAGGGGTTTCGAACGCCAAGCGCAAAGATTTCAGGTTGGCCTGGTTGTCCGACAAAGGGATTGTCGGCAGGGATGCGGTAGGGAGGCGGTCCATCTACATCGATCCGAAGAAATTTACCCAACAAAGACTTTCGATCTTGAGCTCGGTTCTCCGGATCACCGCCTGCTCCGCCATCTCCCGTCCCAATATACAAGAATGCATCGGGACCAAAGGCGATCATGCCTCCGTTATGGTTGCTGTAGGGTTGCGGAATGACGAGTCGGATGGTTTCTTGTGGGTCCGCTTGGGCAGAGTCGGATGATACTTGGTATTCGGCAATCACCGTGGCCCCGTCCTCCGCCCTAGTGTAGTTCACAAAAAACCGGCCATTTTTCGAGTACTGAGGATGGAATGCCAGACCCAGGAGTCCCCGTTCCCCTCCTGTGGACAGCTTTTCAGCGATATCCAGGAAAAGAGCAGGATTCCGTTGGCCTGGAGTCAGGGTAACAATGCGGCCATTCTGTTCTACCACGAACAAGCGATTGGTTTGATCCGGACTGCCGGTGAGAAAAACCGGCTTAGAAAAGTCGTGCTCCACCAGGGGTTGCAATCCAATGGGACCTTTAACAGAGGCAGGTTTTCCAGAAAGACCCCAGCCGGAGGTTGACCAAAGCCCTACCGCGATCCCTATGACGATTCCCATCATTACGGGGCCCAGGTGTCTAGGAAGGGCTGCGTGAAGGTGGGATGACTGATTTCGGGAATGAATTGAGCGGAATAGGGATTGCCCGGGAAATCGATGCCTTGTTATAACTTGAGAGGCCATAACGGTAACGTGAAGGAGTGTAAGATGATTTTAAAGTATGAGTCCGATATCTTAGATGATGAAAATGCCCGAGGAAATTTCTATCATGTTTGTCAGGGAAAGGTCCAGGACACTCCGGTCGGCATTCCACCTGAGGATCAGCCCTATGAATGCCCTGCGTGTGGGATTGATCTGGAACAGGAAGACTTTTTGTTAGCGCAACAACGAGGGTGGTCATAATGTCGGTTGAGACCTCACCCATCTTAGGCAGGGAGGACGTTATGCATTTACCACGTAGCCAGGGAAGAAAAACGGTATCGGTTATGCGAGGCCTCATGATGCTCTGCCCAGCATGTTACGACAGCATTCATGAAGAAAAATTGGTGGATGAAAAAAACTATGTGGCGGATCATGAAACCTTTTTTGACGTGATTTGTCCAGGCTGCGAGGATCTGAATCGTCCCCTCATCGACGATATGCTGGGCAGTTCGGAATAGCCCAGGTCAGCTCTTGACCGGGCATGCTGAACCGGTCCTTTTTTCCATACGACCGGGACTTCGATCCGGCCGCTCGACTTTTACGGGTTCGTTTATCCCTCCTAATCCAATCTAAAAGTCCGCATTGGCCTTGAGGCATCACGATAATGTTTTCATGAGATCACGTGCGCATGCAGTTTGAGATAAAGACCGCAAAATCCATTGAACTTTTTGTGCCGCCATTGCACAAACTGATCTGACGGCCCATCCCGTCCAATTGTTCAATCCATTTGCCTTTATAGCACCTTCCAGGTCGTGGACTTAGTTTCTTTGTTCGTTTCTTTAATTCCTGTGCGGATGTGACCGATAAGAAGATGAGGGTTAAAAGTTGTCGTGAAGATTCCCGAGCAGGAGGTGTCCGATGGGAGGCTTCAGAGCTGGTCCACTGATCTTTGCGGTCTTTGGGTTCTCACCCATCTTCCTGATTACTTCCCCCTCTGCAACGTTGTCGTGTGATTCTTTCCTCAATCCTTCAGCCTTTCAGGTTACAACTTTCACCCAAAATACCCTCCTTCCGAATGGAATGATGGCCATTCGGTATCCTGAAACGGAGCAGGAGAGCTCTCCGCATGTCAGCGTGCATCGAGTGTTGATGGTGATTCCTGGACTACAGGAATCCCTTCCTGAAGCCTCGGATATGCACTATCGAATCGTTGAAGGAGATGGCACGATTGGATGGATAACCTACATCCTTTCGGCCCAGGCACTTTTCTATGGTGTGGGTGAAGATTCGTTAGGTTTTCCCGAAAAGATGTGGATTGATCCTGAAGAAGATGGCCTGAATGGTAATGAACATATCAATGGCAGAGAGCCTGATTCGGGGAAATAAGGCTGTCATCTGCTACCTAAGGTAGGCTTCCGGATCTCCTAATTCATCGAGCAGGCGCCTGGTCCACGGGGATCTCCGCAGGATCCGCAACTGCCTGGATCAACAATGTTCATTCCACTGCCTGTCCCCCCTACGGCAAATCCCGTCAACTGTTTTTCAAGTCTATCGGCCTGACATTCCGGACATTGCGGGATGGTTGAGCCATGGACAAGCATCTCAAATTGATGCGAACATTCCTGACATCTATAAGCGAAAATCGGCATGGGTTCTGGACCTCCTTTTGAATGAAATGGTACATCTAGTATAGGCAATCATGTGAGATGAGGACAATGGAGGTTCGCGAAAAGGAGTGGCCTCCGGTCATGATGGAGAAGGAGAAAAAGATGTATCAAGAGGAGGAGTCGTTTAACCTAAGGTTTTCCCTGGAAGCCAACTTCCCGGATGAATATGAGGGCGAGGAGGATGAGAGGGCATGGCTCGCACATTGGGAAGAAACCGTGAAGCCTGCTATTGTGAAAAGTATATTTTGCACATTAGAACGGTATCCCGACTGGGTGGCCCGTTTTCGCAATCGAGGAAAGGCCGCTACGGACGAAATTGAAATTGTCTTAGAAAAAACCTATACCGATTCTTCATTGAATTAACCCCATGATGTTCTGGTCATTCGCCAAACGATCTGTGATTTGCGGTATCGCCTGGGCGTGTATGACCGGATGGCCTCTCTCCGCATATGCGCAGAATCTCACCTATTCCCCCACGCCGAGTAATCCGGTTGGGCGCGCTCCGCAAGCTATTACCGCAGGAGATTTCAACGGGGACGGATTATCGGATATCGCGACGGTTAACGGCACATCCGACGATATCTCAGTGCTATTAGGCAACGGCAACGGCACTTTTCGATCGGCTGTGTCCTTTGGAGTCGGGAAAATTCCGCTGGCGGTCGTTGCTGCCGATATGGATGGTGACGGCCTCCTTGATCTGGTTCTGGCCTTGAGCGGAGCTGATCAGGTGGTTGTGCTGAAAGGTGAGGGCACCGGCCTGTTTAAGAAGTTAGCCAGCCAGGGGGCAGGCAAAGGGACGACCTTTCTAGCGGTTCGGGATGTAAACGGGGATGGGTGGAGTGATGTGGTGGCGATCAATAGCGGACGATTTGGTTATTACCCGCCTTTTGATCTCTCGGTGCTCATGAACGATGGGAAGGGCGGACTGTTGACCCCTGTGACCTATGAACAGGACGGACGGGACGGCATGTTTCCAACCGGGGTGCTGGTCGAGGATCTGACCGGTGATGGAAAGCCCGACCTTGCGGTGACATGGAGTCAGCCGAGTTGGCGGTCCCCGAACGGGCTTGTTTCCATGCTAAAGAATACCGGTAATGGAAAGTTTGTCCTTGAGAAGGAACTCAAGCCGGGCTTCACCTTAAGCGCGATTCAGGGGGCCGACATCAACCATAATGGATTGGTGGACCTGGCTGTGACCAGTCTTTTTTCGGATACCGTACGCATTCTGCTCCAGCGCGAGAGGGGATCGTTTACAGAATTGGATCCCATTAAGGTGGGTTTTGCGCCGGTGGGAGTGGTGTTTCGTGATTTCGACGGAGATCAAGAAATGGACATGGTTGTGGTCAATCGTGATTCCAATAGTTTGTCGATTTTATTGGGGAATGGAGCCGGACTGTTTACCTCGGCGGGCCATTTTGGTGTCGGAGCCACGCCTTCAGCAGTGGTCGTGGAGGATTTTGATCAAGACCGATTCCCCGATCTGGCCACGGCCAGCACGAATATCGATGGCGTGTCGGTCCTGCTCAGCGGAGATGGGGGTATCCCCCTCCCAAGCCTGAGCACGGATGCCATGGTCTTTGAGATGGAGTCGGGCCAGGAGGCGAATCCTTCATCCTCTCATCACATGATGCGGGTCTCCAACATCGGATTGGGATTGCTCAAAATTGTGGAGGTAAAAATTACCGGCAATGAAGCGGATGCCTTTTCAGTTGTGGATAACACCTGCGCGGATGTGACTTTGTATACGGGCGATTCGTGCACGCTCCAGGTCGGATTCGCTCCACACGAACCGGGAACCCACCATGCCATGCTCACGATTCACGATAATGCCAGCGGTAGTCCACGACGCGTGGTGTTAAAAGGCCTGGTGAAAAGTTAAGCAGCCGCATTCGTTGGAATAAATGTATAGCTGAACCAGCCCCTTTTACCCCCTTCCCATCACGCCATGTGATGTTTGCGCTTCAAACCTTTCCCATAATCCGGTATGCTCTCTTTACCATTCCTTGAATGGTCTGTTGAATAATTCAAACATCTTGCTGTTTCATCAGCATATGAATATCCAAGGCTCACCAGAAAAAATAGTGGAGTGTTCAAAAAGGCTCGTCCAGTCCTGTCCTGAGGCTTCTCGAAGGAAAGGCCGCAGCCGCTTGGTCGAGCGGAGCGCACGGAGGAGTACGTGAGCACGGCCAAGCGGCGAGAACGCCGCTGGCGGCATTTTTCAACACTCCCCTGAAGAAGAGTGTGTTCGATGTCGACTTTCGGCCAATCGAGTCAAAATGTATGGGTGGGGATAGATATTGGAGGGACCTTTACCGACTTTGTTATCTATTCCTCCTCGGATCAATCTCTCCAGCGATTTAAAATTCTTTCGACCCCGTCCGACCCTGCGGAAGCGGTACTGCAAGGGTTAGCCCAACTTCCTCACCATCCTGGTCGTCATATTGTGCATGGTTCCACCGTCGCCACCAACGCCATCCTGGAACGCAAAGGGGCGCGGACGGCTCTCATTACGACAAAAGGCTTTCGGGATGTGCTGCTGATTGGACGACAAGATCGTCCTGCGTTGTACGACCTGTTCCCTGTCATTCCTCCGCCCTTAGTCCCGCGTGAATGGTCATTTGAAATCCCGGAACGGGTGGATAGTGCAGGGAACATCCTGACGCCTCTTCAGGAACAAGGCCTTATCCCAATACTTGAAATGTTACGGCATGAAGCGATTCAGTCGGTGGCTGTATCGTTTCTATTTTCCTTTGTGAATCCTGTTCATGAGCAATGGGTGACAAAGCGATTGCGTGACGAAGGATTCTTTGTCACGGGTTCTTCCGAAATCCTGCCGGAATTTCGAGAATATGAACGAACCAGTACTACGGTGGTGAACGCCTATGTTTCTCCGGTTCTTGATACCTATTTGGGCCGGTTAGAACGGGAGATGAAACCGACCGAGTTTCATATTGTGCAGTCGAACGGGGGGCGAATTTCGGTCGCTCAAGCGCGAGGGCATGGCGTCCGTTCCATTCTGTCTGGTCCGGCCGGAGGTGTGGTGGGTGCCCGATACCTGGCAGGGTTGGCGGGCTTCACCCGGATTCTGACGTATGATATGGGCGGGACGTCCACGGACGTGGCGTTGGTTCATGAGATGATTCATGTCACGAACGAAGCCAAAGTCGGGGGGAATCCCATCCGTGTGCCTGTCATTGATATTCATACGGTCGGTGCCGGAGGTGGCTCTCTAGCCACGGTCGATGCGGGCGGCAATCTTCGTGTGGGACCTCAAAGTGCCGGAGCTCAACCGGGTCCGGTGTGTTATGGGCGGGGCGGGACCATCCCGACGGTCACGGATGCTCATGTGGTTTTAGGGCGATTGCCGACCGACGGGTTTTTAGGTGGCCGGATGAGATTGAATGTCGAGTCCGCGCAACAGGCATTTGATGAACTAAGCCGGCAGATGGTGTTGGCCCCTCGTTCCGGCTTGGATGTCCGGCAGACCCTGGCCTTGGGTATGATCCAAATTGCCAATGTTCATATGGAGCGCGCCCTGCGTGTTATTTCGGTGGAGCGGGGAGAAGATCCCAGGGAAACTGTCCTGGTGGCATTCGGTGGGGCCGGAGGATTACATGCCTGCGATCTGGCCAGAGCATTGGGTATTCCACACGTGTTGGTGTCGCCCATGGCCGCCACGCTCTCTGCTCTGGGCATGTTGGCTGCGGAGGTGCAATTGGATTATGTCCAGACGGTGATGCTACCGGGAGACACGCCGATTGAGATTCTTGAACAGTGTACGCAACCGTTGATTGATCAGGGGCAAAAGGACTTACATCGGGAAGGCGTGGATCCTGACCAATGGGTTCTCTCTCGAACCGTCGATGTCCGTTATGTGGGTCAATCCTTCGACCTAGCGGTGCCGCTGACTTCAATGGTCCGCGAGGAATTCCATCGGATTCATCATGCGCGCTATGGCTATAGTCAGACAGAGACCCCAATCGAAATCGTGAATGTCCGCGTCCGGGCAGTCGGCCATGTGACGCCGCCCACCATTCCCACCAGGCCGCTAGGGTCAGCGGATCCGACTGCAGCTCAATGGGAAGATCGTCCGGTGGTCTTGCCCCAAGGGATGAAACCGGTCCCGCATTATTGGGGAACCCGCTTGCGTCCGGGACATGAAATCAAAGGACCGGCCATTCTGGTTCTGGATGATACCACCATCTATCTTGGACCCACGGATCACGCCGTGATTGATACGTATTCGAATATTCTCATAAAGGTTGGAGCCACCGATGGATGATCCCATTCGCACAGAAATGATGAAGCACCGGTTGGTGTCCGTTGCCGAGGAAATGGGTGCTCGCCTGCAGAGAGCTGCCTTCTCCCCCAACATCAAAGAACGCTGTGATTTTTCCTGTGCGGTGTTTGATTCATCCGGAAATCTGGTCGCGCAAGCGGCGCATATCCCGGTTCATCTTGGAGCCATGCCCTTGTCGGTGCAAGTCTGCCTTGAGTTCTTGACGCTGGCGCCCGGCGATGTGGCCATGGTCAATGATCCCTATCGCGGGGGCACGCATCTTCCCGATCTCACCGTGGTGTCGCCCGTTTTTGTGGAAGACACCTCTCCTCCCACTCTCTTGGGATTGGTCGCCAATCGCGCGCACCACGCCGACATTGGGGGAATGTCGGCGGGGTCGATGCCGTTGTCACAGGAAATTTTTCAAGAAGGACTCATTATCCCCCCCGTGAAACTCATGGTGGGCGATAAAAAAAATGAGGACATCTGGCGGATGTTATTGGCGAATGTCCGTACTCCGGAGGAACGCATGGGTGATCTCCAGGCTCAATTGGCCGCGAATCAGATTGGAGGTGAACGGATGCGAGCGATGGCTGAACGGTTTGGAATGCAACCGTTGCTTGCGGAAATGGATGCCCTGCTTCGTTACAGCGAACGCATGACGCGCCAGTTAATCAGCATGTTACCCAAGGGCTGCTTCCGTTTTGAGGATGCACTGGATAACGATGGATTCACTGAAGAACCGGCTGTCATTCGTGTCGCCATTATGATCCAGGATGAACAGGTCACGGTGGATTTTTCTGGAACCGATAGGCAACGGCCTGGGAGCATCAATGCAGTCTATCCGGTCACGTTGTCCGCCGTGGCTTATGTGTTCCGATGTGTGTTGGGATTGGACATCCCGGCCAATAGCGGATGTTTGCGGCCGATTCACGTCATTGCGCCGGAAGGCACATTGGTAAACGCCAGACATCCTGCCGCGGTGGCGGCCGGAAATGTCGAAACCTCCCAGCGAATTGTGGATGTGTTACTTGGAGCCCTGGCGCAAGCCTGTCCTAATCGCATTCCGGCGTCCAGCCAGGGCACGATGAATAATCTCACCATCGGTGGATGGGATCAACGACACAATCGGCCCTTTGCCTATTACGAAACCATTGGCGGTGGGATGGGTGCGGGTCCTGAATGTGATGGCGTGAATGGCCGCCACTCACACATGACCAATACCCTGAATACCCCGGTGGAAGCGGTTGAGTACGCCTATCCGTTTCGAATTGCTCGCTATGCCTTGCGGAAAAAGTCCGGAGGAAGCGGTCAGCATCAAGGCGGAGAAGGAATCGTCCGGACGTACGAATTTCTTCAGTCTGCTGAGATCACCCTCTTGTCTGATCGCCGGATTACCAGACCCTATGGATTGGAGGGAGGCGCACCAGGACAACCTGGTCGCAACCGCATGAAGCAAAACGAAATCGAAAAAGAGGTTAGTGGAAAATGTTCATTCCCCGTTGAAGCGGGCGATGAAATCACCATCGAAACCCCAGGCGGCGGTGGATATGGAATCAACTAGAATCTCGGTTGGTTGGGGAAAAGCGATCCTACAATTATGGAAGACTTCAGGATAGAGACCTTAGGCATGAGACTGCGTCTTGCTTCGTCAAACTCCCGGACAAAAGCCCTTACGGAAAAAATCAACAATCTCGTATCCGAATAGATACAATCGTATCTCAGGACCTATCAAAATCCTCCCATCCTTGCTTTTAAAACTTCTTCTCACCGTTCCGATGTCTTAACCGTACAATAGTTTTAAGGCGTTGGAATAGTTGCCCATTAATCGTCATCCTATGGAATGGTTTTTGCTGTTACTCAACAACGGCACAGAAAAAAGTGAAGCTTAGCCTTACAACTCCCGGGATTACCGCAGTGGCGTATGACAATATCCTGGACGATGACCAAATTTCACAGTTACCGACAGAAAACGGTGCGTGGGGTGACCCGGGAACCCCCTATCATCCAGACACCCTTTGGAATCCTGTACCGTGGATGATGGGGCAAAACATCTATCTGGCTAATGAATTGTACCAGACCATTTATGTTGAATATTTCTACGAGCAATGCCATGAGACAACTCAGAGCAACATCCTTATTCACCCCCATAAGGATGTTCTGCAATGCCGAAAGGGGTCAGTCATGAAAAAGTTCACCGGGAGGTCTATGATGATGACACATGCAAGACGTCGAACTTTTACCATGGTTGCATGGGCTGCAGTGCTCTGCGTCCCACTTGGTGTGTATGGCCAGCCTGAAAGTAATCAGGGGATACCCATTCAAGAGGCCGGTCAAGCAGGAGTATTGATGGAAGAAGATAAGAATCAGGACGCCAAGTTTTTTTCGTCTGAGAATAACGCTAAGGTTCAGTGGCGTCTGTCTTCCACTCCATTCAACTATTCACGAGTAGATCATGGGAGTGATGTCTCGATACGGCTTGTGGCGCTTGATTCTGTTGATGGGCCACCGCCTTGTGGGGCGGATGGCTCTTGTAACTTGAACGCTTGCTCTGCCGACCCGGATTGTCCCGCCGGCCTTCCCCAGCAGGAGAGTGAAAGCGAGCCCTACGAACCTCCGCATGATGAAAAAGGCATTGGGGGGTCAGTCTGGCTGACGACAGGTCCTGACGGATTTGAGGGTGGACATTCCTGTGATTTTGACAAAGGCACTTGTAACATCAAAGTGACCTGGAGTGTGCAGCCGGATAAATATGATAAATGGAAAATCTGCTGGAAAGATTGGGGCGACACCTTTACCAACGCGTGTGACGTGAACCAAAAAATTCGAAAATTTGAAAACAATTTTTATGTCATTCCTGATTTGAAGGAAGACCATCACTATCGTATTCGGCTCGAAGGTCGAAAGGATTCAAACGATAAGTGGAAATGCCTGGCAAAAGCGCGATTGCGAAATGTTCACTTGAATGGGACGAATATAAGAGGAGTTGTGCCATGCATCGTGCCGTAATTTTGGCATTGGACAGGTGCGGCCTTGCCTCGGGGATTTTTGGGGACATTAAGCCCTGTTGAACTATTATCCTGTACCATCGCGTCTATGGACTTTAGGGAGCAGGCCCGTATCTCTCATTAATTTTAAAAGACCACAGAGAGGGTATAAGGACAGGTTCGAAAATATTTTTCCTGAAAAGACGGAGGCTACCTACCAAACGACCCCTCGGCCATTTTCGCACTACGCCCAAACCATTCAACAGGCTCTACAGCAATCATTTGGTGCCACGCCTCCTCAACTGATGATTGAACCCGGTCGTTTCTGGTGGCGGATGCGGGAGTGATACAGAGCGAGGTCATACTAGTGGCTCACAAATCCCGCGAAAATGTTCGGCGATGGGTGTATCTCGATATCGGTAAGTTTGGCGGTTTGCCTGAAACGATGGATGAATGTATTAAGTACCGCCTACGCACCCTCCGTGAGGGTCCAACGGGACCGGTGATTTTGGCGGGTCCCACTTGCGACAGCGCGGACGTGTTATATGAAAAAACCTCCTATGAGTTGCCCCTGAATTTGGCTATCGGTGATCGAATCGAAATTTTAAGTGCCGGTGCCTATACCAGCAGCTACGCCTCTGTGGGGTTTAATGGATTTCCTCCCTTGCGGACCTACTGTCTCTAACGGATAGCCCCGTTAAGGTAATGGGCTCATCCCATTGGTCATCAGGATACGCAGGCCGGTGATGTATTTCCTTTGGTTTTCTCCCGTCTTTTACTGATTCAGATAGCGCTGCAGGGCGGTTTCGTCCAGGCTGAAAGGCCTGGACCCCGTCCTTCCCGGTAAACGAAGAGGACTGTCTACGTTTCAGACAAACAGGAAAGGGTAATTGTATTAATTGTTCCATTTTTAATACATTATATAGAATGCTAGGGGGTTTTCCCCGGAAAACTAGGGATTTCACTAGTTGTGCATGAGATAGAAACTCTTATTTACTCTTTATAAAGAGCTAAAAGAGTTAAAGAGCACTGAAATACAGCTGAAATACATTGGTGAGAGAATCATCTCTATGATAGGGGAAATGGATAGAAACCAGGGAGGGTTCGATGTCCAGGGAACGTTGGTCGAAGGCCATGTGGGAGGAATTCCTGAGCAGGATTTTTTCAGGGGATCATGTCTCGTTTATTCCCCATAAAATCTTTCGCTGGGATAAAAATGGGATCTATCGGGATTGTTTTTTTCCTGTTCCTTGTCAACACCTTTTAGGTGGAGAGCATCTTCTTGGACGGACCATTAATGAGGTCTTACCTAAAGACTCAGCCAAAAGTTTGAAAAAGGCCCTGATCAAAACGCTGAAAACCCAACGGCCGCAAGATGTTCAATTGGTGTTTCCCACCCTGGGAAAGACGGTTGTCGCGGTAGTCCGGTTATTTCCCTATGAGTCTGAGGCATTGGGCTTTGTCACAGATCATTACCTGGATGGTTGTCCCGTCATCTCGGTTTCCCCGCAGGATTCCTCCTTGTCCTTTCTGAAAAGCTCCCCGACTTATACCATGTAATTCGTGTGGGAGAAATCTACTGAAAATTACTCCCGATGATCGGGCCGGCAATGGGTGGGAATTCTCTGCGGTTGTCCTGACAGGGCTGCTGCATCTTGTATTCAAGAGTTTTGATGCAAAGGGACTTTTTATAGCCTTGGCGGGCAGCAGTTGGATGAGCTATGTCGTCTGGCAGGTTCGGCGAGATCCGACGAGGTGGAAAGAGTGGGGATTTCGCACCGACAATCTAAGACAAGCCTTTATGTGGCCATCGGTATTATTTGCCGGGGCGGGATTTGCCATGGCCTGGTATGGCATCGTGGCCGGTCGAGAGCTCTGGCAAGGCCACATGCTGTTCCTGTTGTTCCTATATCCTTTATGGGGAATTCTCCAACAGTTTCTTGTGCAGGCGCTGGGTGTCGATAATCTTATAAAAATATTTCCTCAGCATGGCCTGTGGCTGGCCATTCCCATTGGGGTGATTCTGTTTGCCCTGGTCCATTTCCCCGACTGGTGGCTGACGTTAGCCACCGGCCTTATGGCCTGCTTTTTTATCCCGTTTTATATCCGTGATCGGAATCTTTGGCCACTGGGGCTCTATCATGGCTGGCTGGGCACGTTTTTTTATCTCTGGGTTCTTGGCCGCGACCCCTGGGTATCTGTTTTCGGAAGATAGCCACCCACTTGACGAGTTTGATGAGAGCGGAGTAGAAAAAGAACCATTGTTGTCGATGTGAAGGGAGAGGTATGGCTATGGAAAATAATCCGCTCGTAATTTCTGATCAAGAACGGTTGCAGCTTTTGTATGAACGGTTTCGGGATGTGTGTTTGGTGGAAAAGGAAGTGTGGACGGAAATCTATATGCCCCGGCAAACGGAGAAGGGCATGGTGCTCACCAATCAACACGAATGTTATGAAGTGATCATTGATGATGAAGCGGTTGAAAATGCACTGGAGGCCAATATTCCACTAGGTTCGAAGGCGTTGGGCGCGGCGATTCAGGAGTATAAAGACCATATTTCGTTTCGAAAGAAATAGTTCGTATAGTCGAGCAGGGTGCATTAAAGCCTGATGGTTACCGCCATGACTATTGCCGGCTTTTCTCCAGCCCTTGTTATCAAGGTTCTGCAGGGTGCAACCGGCTTAACCAGGCCCTCATTCAGATTTCTTTAGTTTGAGGATTGCAAAATATTGAAGCGTTTCCCCCTCTGCTTTTTTTGGCAGAGGGGGAACAATGGTGATGCCCCTCAAGTGAACGGGGCCTTTTTTAGCCCTGGAATGTTCTGTAATTAGGGAGGGATTGATTAGGTTGCCGCAATCGCTTCTTTCGCAGGCGCTGTGACTTTTGCTGCAGCAGGCGCTACCTTTTTGGCTTTTTCGGTATCCTGATAGGCTTTGTCTTGCGCCATCCAATCATGTCTGAGTTTTTCAGAAATGATTTTTGTGCTTTCCAGCATTTCCGGGATTTTGGTCAGGGTTTTGTCGTGGGCCTCCATGGCGAATCCGATGTGGTTCGAGCTGTATTGATCGAATTGCACGCGAATGATTTCCACGTTCGGAAGAATATCCGAAAACCGAGCGGTATAGGTTTTCCCCTTCGCCGTTAAGCTTGTGCCGTCTTCCTCCACCAGGGCCTCGGTGCCTGCCGGTACAGTCTTTCCGGTAAATTTATGCAACTTTCCAAAATCTCCAATGGCATAGCGTGTGATTTCGGTTCCCATGTGACCCACCCCTTGTTGTGTGTTGATGATAAGAGCCTCGTACTAGACAGACGGGGTGTGAGTGTATTTGGAGTTGTGGTCCAGACAAAGACACCATACATTCCGGTATGTCTCGAATAGGTTTATTATGAAGCCTCCAGGGCTAGAGAGCAATGGGTCAGATTTCCAAAAAGGTGAGTGGAAAATCCCCTCAACAGGGTTCCCAGAAGTGGAACTCCGTTAAGAAGAGGCTCTGTGGAGTCACTTGCAGTATGTATTGATCTCAGACCACTCAGCGTGAAAGGGGAAGGCTCGATAGGCCCTGGAGGCTGGAGGTAGCAAGGACTTCAGGTGTGCCAGGCGGTCTTGGGTCGCTGGATGGGTCGAAAGATAACGAAGGACGTCGTTTGCAGGTTGTTCTTTCCCAAGTTTAGCGAAAAAAATGACCATCCCCTCGGGATTAATTCCCGACCGTTGCAATAACCGGAATCCCTGTTCATCGGCTTGGTCTTCTGCCTCACGGCTATAGGACAGGGTCTGAAGAGTTTGGGCGGCTTGGAGGGCATAGGCCACCATGCCGCTGGCATCCCCGCTAAGGGCTGCGATGACGAAAGCCATCGACACATGCCGCACGATAAGGTGCATGGTGTGTCGAAGCAGAACGTGTTGAATTTCATGAGCTAACACTCCTGCGAGTTCTTCCGGCGAAGCGGTGTCTCGTAAGAGACCGCGGAAAACCATGACATATCCGCCTGGGGCAGCCATGGCGTTGACGAGGGGGCTATCCACCACGGTCACCTGAAATTGATAGGGAAGGTGGTCAATGGATCTGGTCAGGGACGTCATTATGGAGTCGACCGCGTGGATCAGTTTCGGGTTGTCGCAAACCGGTTTCCCGTCTGTGACTTCCTGTTGTACATATTGGCCCAATTGAATTTCCCAGGAAAACGGAATGGCGGCGGTGATTGGCTGAGCCAATGATGGAATCCCCCAGGTGAAAATGCCATACACGATGGGGATGCTGGCGAGTGCGGCCAGAACGGTCCAATACACACGAGTGTGTCGTGTGCGGGGATGATGAAAATGCCTGGCGTGTGATCCGCCATGCTCATGAATCGCCAGCAGAATTTTGGGGCTGGGGATGACCAGGGTTTCGCCAATTCCGGTCCCTCGCTCAAATCGTACTTCTTCGCCGGAATAGCGCCCCTGGGTTTGTCGAAGATCATGATAGTTCCATGTCGTGGTTGTGTGGTCAGCAAAGTGAAGGGTCAGGCCGACACCTGAAATGGTAATGGTCACATACTGTGGAACTACCGATTGTCCGTCATAATAGGACCCTTTCCATTCGGTGGGGTATGCCATGATCGAATTGGTTTAGCCTAAGGAACGCATCAATCGTCGATGGATGGAAAGGTCAATACGGGGAGGATCGGTGCCGAAAATGCACAATGGCCAAATTAGCCTAAATCAAAACCAGCGTCAAAGTACCCCGCAAGCTCTTCTCCGGTGGGGGACGCATCCAAAGCTTCCTGTTCGATGCGTTGAAAATCTAAAGGTCCTTGAAGGTTCAGATGATAATAGAGAAATTGGAGGTTCCGGACCTGGA
Organism: Nitrospira sp. T9; assembly: GCF_052156535.1. Classification (NCBI taxonomy): domain Bacteria; kingdom Pseudomonadati; phylum Nitrospirota; class Nitrospiria; order Nitrospirales; family Nitrospiraceae; genus Nitrospira; species Nitrospira sp. T9. The sequence goes on along the minus strand of NZ_JBQKUP010000017.1, from coordinate 22,524 downwards.
CCCACGGCCAGGCTAATCCAAACGTGAGAATAAGCATGAGGAAGTTCGTCATCCGTAACTCCATGAGATTCCATGTGGAGGCAGAAAAATGAAAATGCGCGTCTCCAAAATCTGAATGATTCCATTGGTACCGTTGTTTGGCTACCTGCAGGTAAAACCATGGAAGCAGCAGCGTGAGCAATCCGGTGATGAATAGGGAATTAAAAAAAATGTCTCGCCAACCTTCAGATGGCCATTGGGCGAGGATGGTGAGACCGTCAGGTCCCGCGTTAATCCCGATGAGTGTGATCATAATGATCATGATGAAGGCGAGGGATGTGACATAGATCTTCAAGAGCCCGCTTCCCGTTCCGGAATAGGTGAATGGGCGATTACCAAAGTAGGTGTGAGCGACGAGAAATTTTCGTCTGGCATTTTCGAAAAACGGGTAATAGATGCCGGCGGTCAACACGGTCAGTACGCTTCCCAAGACCCATATTTTCGTATAATCTTTCACGTGTCCCCGGAAGGAGAAACGGATCGTTCCCAACGAGGTTCGACTCAACCGATAACGATGCGATCCAACCACGGCGACTGGAATGAAGCATAAGGCCATGGTCCCTGCAAGTGCATTGGGAATCCAGATCGGAATCTGGTCCCAAATGAGGGGGGTGAGACTGAGGAATGCATAGGGAAGACCGAATACCAAAAACGCTTTTGACCATCCCTTCAATAATTCCTGGGGAGTTCCATGATAGGAAAAGCGAGTGTGGGCAAAGCTGGTCTGACTGCTCAAAAATTGGCGAATACGCACTCTCCCCCAAAAAGAATACAGGCCAAGTGTCAGTAATGTGAAAAAGGTATTGACAATGAAAATGCCAAAAAGCGTTCGCCCACGGCCCCAAAAAATGGGATGGTGGATGGGAAACAAATCGGAATCTTCCGACTTGTCCGGGCCGGAAGGGGGTATTTCGTGAAGGGCCCGGGTTTGGTCTCTCTGACCCTGGCCCCAAGTGGCCAAATCAGAACTGCGTTCAGCCGATGAGTCTGTTCCATGAGTGGTCAACGGCTTATGAGACTCTGATGAAATGAAGGCATGATCTGTGCCGAGTAGTGGTTCATTGGAGTGGTTCACGGATTCCTCTTGTGGAGAATGAAGCGCGGCTCCACATTGCGAACAGGTCTCTCTACCATTTCTGACCGACCCGCATGTTGTGCAAATCAATGCGGGCTTTAATTCCATCGAGCAGGCGCCTCCGTCTTGATGGTGCTCATCAGTGGTGTCTTCCGTGATACATGGTTTCACCTATCTGGGTCTATCGGTTCTATCTGATACAATCCTAAGGTTTTCCCCAACTCAATTGTCATGGGGGAGCGAGGGAAAATTTATGCAGAGTATAGTCAAAATGTTCCTGATCATCATAAATGTTTTTGCTGCGGTAGGTTGTGCCGATGTCTCCCATCAGATTCCTCGAGGGGAAGGGAATGGCCTTGACCCCTCCCATCCGCCTCGACAACTTCAAGATCTTGCCGGGATCTGGGAGTATGCAGATAAAACCGGGTCCAATACCATTAACTTAAATGAAGAGGGAAATGGACCATATGAGTGGGAGGATGGCTGGTTTGAAACCCAAGAACTGAAGGATGGGGTATGGAAGGGCAAATGGATGCAAGCCGGGAACGATCGGGAAGGAGGGTTTGAGCTGAAGTGGTTAGATGATTCGCCGGTAGCCCACGGACGTTGGTGGTACACCCGCATTGGTCAGGATCACAACCCTCTTGAACCTGGAAGTACCTTTACCATGCAACGGATATCCCCTTTCCTGACAGGTGGGAAGTAGCCTCCTCGCGGTATTTCCATAAAGAGAGAAGAATCAAGGCCGGAGAGAAGATCATCCCCTCAAAGCCTAGGGACTGCCCATGACGGATTTCTGCTCACTTTCGGCAGGCTGGGTGTGAGGAGGATTCTTTTCTCTCTCACGAGTGTCCGGCGTCTTGAGCAGGACAGCATGTAAGGCCTCCTCAATCGTTTCCACGAAAACAACGGACAATTCCGATCGTACCGTGTCAGGCACATCTTTCAGATCTTTTTCATTGGCTTTGGGAAGGACAATGCGTCGCAATCCGACCCTATGCGCCGCCAGAATCTTTTCTTTAATCCCGCCCACAGGCAGGACCAATCCGGTTAACCCAATTTCTCCGGTCATCGCCGTATCCTTCCTAACCGGGATTTTCAGTAAGAGTGAAGCCAGAGCACTGGCCATGGTCACACCGGCGGATGGCCCATCTTTAGGAATGGCGCCCTCCGGCACATGAATATGCATTCCACTCTGCTTGAACACCGCGATATCCAGGCCCAGCGATTCGGCACGCGACCAGAGATAACTTCGAGCCGCTTGTGCTGATTCCTGCATGACATCGCCAATGTGGCCGGTAATGGTGAGGTCGCTCCCTCCCGGAAGAAGGGCACTCTCAACATAGAGGACATCCCCGCCGGTTTCTGTCCAGGCCATTCCCGTCGCTACCCCCAGGGGCAATGTTTTTCTGGCTTCCTCAGGCATAAATCGTTCGATGCCCAACCATTCCGGAAGGTCCACTTGGGTAATCGTGAGAGATTCCTCCGGCTGGTCCGGCGGATGTTCTGCCAGCTTCAGCGCCACTTTCCGAGTTAACCGTCCCAACATCTGTTCCAATTGGCGAACGCCGGCTTCCCGGGTATAGCGTTTGATGATATGAGGAATCACCTGTTCCTCGAGCGTCAAAGGTTTGGACTCCAAGCCGGCTTCCTTTAAGCGGCGAGGCCACAAATAGCGATTGGCAATTTCAAGTTTTTCCTGATGACTGTAGCCTCCCAGACGGATAGTCTCCATCCGATCCAAGAGAGGACGGGAGATGGTGTCCAGGGAATTGGCCGTGGTAATGAACATCACTTTAGAGAGGTCAAAGGGCAGATCTAAGTAATTGTCGCGGAAGGTATGATTTTGTTCCGGGTCAAGAATTTCTAACAAGGCTGACGCGGGATCTCCCCGGAAATCCTGTCCAACCTTATCGACCTCGTCCAGCATCAGGATCGGATTTTTGGCCCCAGCTCGTCGAAGAGCCTGAATTAGACGGCCTGGCATCGCGCCAACATATGTGCGGCGATGCCCACGCAATTCGGCTTCGTCATGAAGACCCCCTAAGCTCAGACGTTCAAACTTTCTTTCCAGGGCGCGGGCAATGGATTGCCCCAAGCTGGTTTTCCCCACCCCCGGAGGTCCCACCAAGCATAGAATGGGAGCCTTCGCAGAAGGATTCAACTTCAACACGGCCAGATGCTCAAGGATGCGTTCTTTGACATCCTGAATGCCGTAATGATCTTCATCTAATATCGTCCGAACATGAGTCAGATCCAAGTGGTCTTCTGTGAGGGTGTTCCACGGTAATTCCAGAACCAACTCCAGATAGCTCCGAATGACTTGATGATCCGGGGAGGCAGGAGGCAGCTTGACCAGACGCTTCAGTTCTCTGGTGGCTTCAGTTCTCACGATGTCGGGAAGGTCGGCTTTCTCGATCCTGGCTTTTAATTCCCCTACCTCGCCATCTTCGGGTTGGGTCTCCAGGTCTCCCAGTTCCTGCTGAATTTCTTTTAACTGTTGGCGCAAAAAATATTCCCGTTGGGATTTTCCAATTTCGGCTTGGGCCTGGCTCGCGATTTCATGGCGAATTTTGAGGATATGAAGTTCATGGGCCAACGCGCCATACACCTGGCGAAGGACTTCCTTGGCATCGGATTGCTCCAGAAGCCCTTGTAATCGTTCCACATTGAGGTTGAGGAGGGACACGAGCCGATACGCCACTGAAAGGGGATTTTTTTCGGCTCGAAGTACGGCTACCAATTCCACCACGCCCTGAGTGGTCAATAATTCCGGTAATTGGCCAATAAGTTCAACCAGTTCACGATGCAAGGCTTCCAGTTCAAGGTCGGATTCAAGCGCAAGAGCAAGTTGCCGGGAGCGAACGATCATATGGGGTTCGTCTTGTTCCTTTTTCAGTAAGACGACGCGTTCGATTCCCTGTGCGAGAACCTGAAGATGACCGTCCGGAGTTTTGCCCATTTGCTTGATGACGGCTTTCGTGCCGATGCCATACAGGTCATCGAACTCGGGTTCCTCCTTTTCTGAGTCACGCTGGGTGGCGAACACCAAGGCTTTGTCTTCCGAATTCATCGCGGCTTCCACCGCAGCGATCGAGCGGGGTCGACCAATCGTGAAGGGAACGAGGGTATCGGGAAACAAGACCGTTCGTTTAACAGGGACGAGCGGGAGGGAAACAATGAGTGTATTTTCGGTAGCTGGGGGAGTATCCATTTATATCTTCACCGTCCTTCAGGTGTATACCAACATAATAACTGTTCTCCCCAACAAGATACGCATCTTTTCCGTTGAGTCAAATTGATTGGCACGACCTACCGGTTGTGCCATGCTGGGGTAGAGTCAAAAAGCCATTCATGAGCGAAAACGAAAGCTGCACCTGCACCTGCACCTGCACCTGCACCTGTGTTGGTGATGAACTCTCGTGGCCATAATGGGAGGTGGAAACTCCCTTGTGTCCATCTGAACATCTCAGAGCATCCGAAGTACTGATGATTGTGATGAAACTGGATTGGGTGGATTAGTTTTACGAATTTTCCACCGTTCCCGAAAAAATTGCAAATGATCCAGATTCCTTGACAGGTTTCTTGTGAGATCATACCATGGTAAGTGAATACTCACTATGCTGGAAGGTAGACGATGCCATTATCACCGAAACGAATAAGCGGTCCGGTGCGGAAGGCCAAAATCATTCAATCGGCGGCCTCCTTATTTGCCAAAAAAGGGTTTAGCGGGACCAAGACCCGGGAGATTGCCCAGAGGGCAGGAGTCAGCGAAGCCCTTATTTTTAAACATTTTCCCAGTAAAGAGGATTTGTATGCGGCCATTCTTGCAGAGGAATCGCCCGTGCCGGGATTACTCTCCAAAGTAAAAAGTCTCGCTGAGCAACAAAAAGATGTTGAGGTGTTTTCCGTGATTGCCCGGACGGTGGTCGGAGGGGCTCCGGATTCCGATTTGATGAGGCTGATTTTGTTTAGCGCACTGGAAAACCATGAGATGTCGGATATGTTTTTCCACAATCACATCCGGGTGTTTTACGATTTTTTGGCCGGCTACATTCAACAGCGCATAGATGATGGGGCCTTTCAGCCCGTTCAGCCCCTCATCGCTGCACGCGCCTTTATGGGCATGCTGATTTATCATCGGTTGTTGACGGTCTTATTTCAGGCCCAACTTCCTCAGACTGCCGAAGACATTTCGCGGACTTTTGTGAACCTCATGATGAACGGACTCAAACTCCCTTCACCGAAGGGAGCGGTACGCAGGTCAGGTCAGCCAAGCAAACCTCGGACGCGGACGGCACGGAAGGTATGAATTATGTTGCACTGAAAATGTTGTTTGGCGATCGCCCCAAATACCTCATGTTGCTGGCGGGGCTCACGTTTTCCACGATGCTCATCGTTCAGCAGGGATCCATTTTCTGGGGGTTGATGACCTGGTCGCAATCGGGCATCACCAATGTGAATGCCCCTGTATGGGTCACCGATTCCAATATCAATCAAGTCGAAGAGATTAAACCGCTGGCCGATACCACGGTGAACGTGGTTCGAAGTGTTTCCGGTGTCGAGTGGGCGGTTCCCCTCTATAAGGGCGTCCAGCGGGCGAGGTTGCGGGATGGGAATTATGAGCAAATTGCGTTAGTCGGGATTGAATCCAGTACGTTAATCGGTCGGCCCGCTAGGGTGTTGGAAGGCAACATTGAAGAGCTGCGGTCTCCTGACGCGGTCGCGATCGATCAATTAGGAGTGGAACGGTTAGGTGGGCCCGAAAACATTCATCTCGGCACCACGTTTGAAATCAATGATCACCGTGTCAGGGTCGTGGCGATCGTGAAGACACAAAAAAGTTTTCAAAATTTTCCCTTCGTCTACACCACCTACGAACGAGCCTTGAGTGTGACACCCGAAGAACGGCGGAAATTGTCGTATGTCCTTGCCAGTCCGGTGAGTGGGATCAGCCCGGAAGAATTAGCCAGGCGGATTCATAAACAAACCGGATTGGGTGCATTTACCGCTGACCAGTTTGGATGGAAAACGATTCGATGGATTCTCCAAAACACCGGTATTGGCGTGAATTTTGGTACCACCGTGTTATTAGGATTTATTGTGGGGATGGCGATTTCCGGACAAACCTTTTACCTGTTTACGGTTGAGAACCTGCCGCAGTTTGGCGCGCTGAAAGCGATTGGAGCCAGTACGGGGATGCTGGCGCGTATGATCCTCCTGCAAAGTTTTACCGTCGGATCCATTGGGTATGGAGTCGGTGTGGGATTGGCCACCCTGTTTGGATTGACCGCTGCAGGTGGAGACCGGCTGCCCTTTAAAGAAACATGGCCTCTTCTCGTCGGAGTGGCCGTGGCGCTCTTATTGATCTGTAGTGTCTCGAGTGTAATTAGCATTCGAAAGTTGGCCAAACTTGAACCGGCAATTGTGTTTCGGGGGTAGCGCCGTGAGTGGGAATCCATCTCCGCCCAACCATGATTCGGCTCACTGGCTGGTGCAGGCCAGGGGAGTGGTGAAATCGTTTGGGGAAGGAGAGACCAGGATTCCTGTCTTGAAGGGAGTTGATTTACATGTCGCCCACGGGGAAGTTTTGTTGCTGGTGGGGCCTTCGGGTAGCGGGAAAACGACTCTCTTGTCGGTGATTGCCGGCATTTTAGAAAGCGATGAGGGCGAGGTGAAAATTTTGGGCGAATCCATCCTGGAATTGTCCGCGTCGGAAAAAACGAAATTTCGTCGAGATCATCTGGGATTTATTTTTCAGCAATATCATCTCCTGCCCACTCTCACCGCGGTCGAGAATGCCGCCGTGCCGTTATTGATACGCGGGGTAGCCAAACACGAGGCCCTGGCTCAAGCGGAGAAGATTCTTGGGAGCATGGGCATGGGAGAGCGCTTGGCGGCATTGCCAACCAGACTGTCGGGAGGCGAGCAACAGCGGGTGGCGATTGCCCGGGCCCTGGTGAGTGATCCCCAGTTACTGCTGTGTGACGAGCCGACGGCGAACCTGGATGGAGAAACGGGACACCGCATTGTGCAGCAATTGCATGATATCGGAAAGCAGCATGATCGGGGGGTGATTATTGTGACGCACGATACCCGGATTTTTGAATTTGGCGATCGCATTGTCCATATGGAAGATGGACGAGTGGATCAGATCCAAGAAGGACAGGAGACACCCGTTTAGATGGTACTGCGGCGTTTGAGTTTTTGGATTGCGTTGGGGGGCATCATTTTGACGATTGCGACGTTGTGGGGCGCAAATAAGAAAGTGGCTCCGCCTCCACCGATGGAAGCTCCTCCTCAGAATCCGTATCCGGTCACGGTGGCCGCAGCAGGCATTATTGAGGCTGTGAACGAAAATGTCAGGATCGCGCCACCGGTCTCCGGTCTGGTGACGAAGGTGTATGTCACGGTGGCGGATCATGTTGAGCAGGGGAATCCGTTGTTTCAGTTGGATGATCGGGAGTTGCGGGCACAACTGCAAACCAAAACCGATTCGCTCCCGTCTGCCGCGGCGCGGATTGCCGAGCAGGAGATCCGGCTTCGGGATGTCCAGGACCAATTAAAGCGGCTTCAGTCGGTCACGGATCGTCGGGCGGTCAGTGAGGATGATGTGAAGAGAAAATGGCATGAGGCGGAAGGTGCCAAGCGTGCGTTGGTTCGGGCAAGGGCTGATTTCCATTTGGCCAGAACAGAACGGGATGAAGTGCAAGCGTTATTAAACCGTCTCACGGTTCGAGCACCGCGTGCGGCGACGATTCTTCAGGTCAATATTCGAGCCGGGGAATATGCCACGGTGAATGCCATCGAGCCGCTCATCATATTAGGGGATACGGAAACCTTACAGGTACGGGCCGATATCGATGAGGTCAATGCGCCGCTGGTGGTGCCGGGAAGTCCGGCGGTGGCCTACCTTAAAGGATATACGGATCAGGCTATTCCTCTTACCTTCGATCGCATTGAACCCTACATTGTGCCCAAACGTTCCCTCACTGGAGACAATCGAGAGCGGGTCGACACCAGAGTGCTCCAGGTGATTTATCGATTTGAACGGCCTCCATTCCCGGTCTATGTCGGCCAACAAGTCGATGTCTATATCGAGCGCCCTGTTGAACGGGTTTCGAGTCAGGACCCTAACCGATCGAAGAACGGAACCCGGCCATCTGATTCCTCCCGTCCGTTGTCGGAGACAGGGGAGACTCCGTAAGGAGAAACGTATGATCGCAACGAAACACATACCCATGCTGCTTATGATCCTTTGTCTGCCGGGATGTCTGATGGGGCCGGACTATCAGCAGCCGGACCTCAATGTCCCGGAAGACTGGAACAGGATGACCCTGGAAGGCTCATCCGCTCAGCTTCCTATTACGGTAGGACAGGTGCCGGAGGCCGGGTGGTGGCGAATGTTTGGCAACGATGAATTGAATGGATTGATTGAACAGGCCTTGGACCGTAACCATGATCTCCGACAAGCTGCGTTTCGGGTGCTGGAGGCGCACGCGATTGCCTATGGGTCAGGAGCGGGGCTCTATCCCAATGTGTCCTTGAATGGATCGTATAGCCGAATCCGTCGATCGGAAAGCATTTTGGTCGGTCCCACAGGAGGGGCGCCTGAAGGGTTTGCGCCGCCGGGAGCCAATTTTGATATTTGGCGTGCGGACATCGATCTTCGATGGGAACTGGATTTATGGGGTCGCATTCGACGCGGAAAGGAGGCCTTTACCGCAGAAGCGCTGGGGAGCGAAATGAATCGCCGCGGTCTGTTGTTGAGCCTGGTCGGTGAGGTGGGAGATTCCTATTTCCGGCTTCGTGAACTCGACGAACAAGTGGAAATTGCGGAACGGAACTTGGCCCTTCAACAAGACTCACTGTCGATCATCCGGAGCCGTGCACAGGCCGGTCTGGTATCCGACCTGGATGTGAAACGAGAGGAAACCCTTGTGGCTCAAACGGCCTCGCAAATTCCCGAGTTTCGGCGTCAACGGGCTGTGCAACTGCATCAACTCGAAGTGTTGACGGGAGCCAATCCCGGTACGCTGGTGTTGTCCTCCAAACCCCTTCGGTCCGTGATGGCGCAACCCACGATCCCTGTTGGGCTGCCTTCAGATCTGTTGCAACGGCGCCCGGATATTTTGGAAAAGGAAGAAACCTTAAAAGCCGCCAATGCTCGAATTGGAGAAGCCCGCGCCTACTTTTTCCCCAGCGTGGCCATCACGGGAAACGGAGGGTTTCTCACCAGCGAATTCGATCAATGGTTCAAATGGGGCAGCCGCAACATGGCCATCGGTCCCTCGATTACCGTTCCCATCTTTGAAGGCTATACCAATTTGGCCAGATTGGAGGTGGCGGAAAACCGGTATCAGCAAATGTTGGAAGACTACCATCAAACCATTCTGAATGCGTTTAGGGAAGTGGCTGATGTGCTGGTTGCCCTCCAAACGCGCAAAGAGCAACTGGTCAGTCAACACCAACATGTGGCAGCCGCCCGGGAATCGCTGGAGCTCGCGGACATCCGCTATCGCAAGGGATTGGTCAGCTATATCGACGTCATCGATGCTCAGCGCATCGTCCTGGATGCGGAATTGGGCGTGGTCCAAACCGAACGCGCACGTCTCACGGCTATGGTGGATCTGTTCAAAGCCGTAGGCGGCGGTTGGGAGCAGGAACACCTGGCTCAAGTGAATCCACAGTAGTGGATCCAGGATGCTTCTCCCGCCAAGTATTTCTAAAAAGATTAGTTTACCCCGTCATCCATATTTGCAATCCCCTTTGCCTTGATTCTTTTTTCCTTATTACTTTTTCCCTAATGTCATGCTGAGCTGGCGGCGAAGCATTTCGCCTAGCGGGGGATAAGTGGTTTGGGCACAGATCCTCCGTTTCCCTTAGTATCACACTTTGGCTGCAGGGGATAGGCTGTTTTTTGCTGAGAATGGGCGAAGGAGGTCAGAGAAAGAAAAGGCCGGCATCGCCCTAAGGGTTTTCTAGAATGCTGCTGGTCATTCTGACCGGCGGGAAGTCGGAATTCCTGTTCTATGTTTCCCCTTTGTATTGTCGGATCATAAACCTGCTTTTTTCTCAATTAAGGTTTGCATAATGGTTTGCTCGGGTAAGGGCCTCGTCGGACATTCGCCGAAATTAAACCCTCCCTTTTTCAGCCTCTGCCACCTCAATGCTTCTTTCAAGACTTGTCATGTCCATGATTCCTCAATGGTCTGTCCGCGTTTTACTCTAGTGACGGAGTCTAGGGTAGGAATTTTTCGACGAATTTGCTGTAATACCCTCGCAATCTTCTATCGATAGAGAAAAAGAATGGAACGTCAGTCATCACTCGCACAGGTCACTCACTGCTTGTCCCGGTAGGTATTGGTGGTTGTGCCAACATCATGTGGAGAATAGACAATGAAACGTCTCATGATTCATGGACAACGTCAGGCACTTGATTCGAAATCGACTCCTCCCGATTTCCCTTCCAATCTGAAGAGCCTGATTACGCTCAAGCATAGTGCGAAGGTCGAACGTGCCCGTGCGGGGCGCACGCCGTTGGCACTTGACGATCTGAATCCCGACGATCTGGTTCAGTTGGAATTGAACCAGGGCGTGAAATTGTGGGTACGGGCCGATGACCTGCAGCAGGATTTTGGATTGACGCCCACTCGTGGGGCTGCGGGGGAGGAGATAGAACTTCCCCTGGTTCTGCCATTGGGGTCCGCGAGCCGTGGGGTGGTGGGCGATTGGATAATTAAAGGGCTCAAAGTGTTTGGTCTGGATCCCGTGGGTGCGACCACGGATTTTATTAAGGACAAAGTGGAGGGTGTCTTACAGCCCGGCCCGGGCCTCTATCGTTGGAAGGGGAAAGCGCCTTCTGACTATTCACGAATTAAGCCACTGGAAACGGGAAAGTCGAACAAACCCTGGCTGGTCTTTCTCCATGGGACCGCTTCCTCCTCCGAGGGAAGTTTCGGAGGGTTATGGGAAGACGGTGCCAATGCACGCATGTTGCAACTGCTCGCGCAGTATCCAGATCGCGTGCTTGCCTTCCAGCATCGCACGCTTTCGCAAAGTCCTATTCAAAATGCGGTGGAACTGGTTCGCCAGTTTCCCAAGGGAGCCCGCTTGCATTTGGTCTCCCATTCCCGTGGCGGGCTTGTCGGCGAATTACTCTGCCGCAGCATGGTGGAGGGTCGATTTCCATTTGATCAGGAGGATCTCGGGATATTTGTGCAAGCCGATCGTGACGACGATCGTAAGGAATTGGAGCAACTCGGCAACCTGTTGCAACAAAAGGAATTGGTGATTGAACGGTTTGTGCGGGTGGGGTGTCCGGCCCGAGGTACCACCTTGGCGAGTGGCCGGTTGGATCGGTACCTGTCGATTCTCTTGAATGTGGTGCAAGCGATTCCCGGCCTCAAGGCCAATCCGGTGGTGGAGGGGCTTTCTGCGTTTCTCCTCGCCGTGGTGAAAAACCGGACGAAACCGGAAGAGTTGCCCGGGTTGGAAGCGCAGATGCCCGGGTCACCGTTGATTCGCATCCTCAATCGGCCTGGAGTGCGGACGAGGGCCGATTTGCACGTGTTGGGGGGAGATCTGGAAGGCGAGGGGATTGTCGGCCGACTCAAAACATTCGTCACGGATTTATTCTATCGGGAAGATCATGATTTGGTGGTCAATACGCCGGCCATGTTGGGGGGGACGGAGCGCACTCGGGAGATTCAGTATTGGATTGATACGGGGAAGAACGTCGATCATTTCCATTATTTTCGAAATCCCGATACCGCCAGTCGACTCCTTCAGGCCCTCATCCAGGCAGAGCCGCATTCCTTGTACCATCGCCTGGAGGGCCGGCCTTCTGAAATCACCGAAGAGGACTATCGGAAACGTGCCCCCGGTCTGTCGCAGCCGGTCGTGTACGTCTTGCCGGGCATCATGGGCAGTGAACTCAATGTCGGGAAGGACCGGGTCTGGGTGGATATGTGGGATCTGGCTATGGGAGGTCTGAAGAAGCTGAAGCTTACGGCGGAGAATGTGGTGGTCGGTAAGCCGATCGCGTCGGGGTACAAGGACCTGGTCCGGTTTTTGGCCCATTCCCATGAGGTGAAACCCTTTGCCTACGATTGGCGGAAGTCTCTCCTGGAGACGGCGCAACTTCTTCGCAAATCTCTGGAAGAAACGTTGGAGAAACTGGAGGGGAAGCAACCGGTCAGAATTGTGGCTCATTCCATGGGGGGACTCGTGGTACGCGTGATGCTTGCCACACCGGAAGGGAAAAACGTGTGGGACCGGATGTGTGAGCATCCCGGTGCCCGTTTTATCATGCTGGGCACACCTAATGGGGGATCACATGCCATTACCGCCATGCTGATGGGGCGTGATCCATTGGTGCGAAAATTGGATCTGTTGGATCTCACCAATTCCCAAACGACTTTACTCGGAATCATTTCCCGCTTCGATGGCGTGTTGCAGTTGTTGCCGCACACCGGCACACTCGATGTGTTCAGGACCGAAGTATGGGAAACCCTTCAGGAGCATGATCGCCCGGAGGACCGAGGAATGGGGAAGGGCAAAATTGCCACATCCGAGTCGGCGGGGATTTTTTGGCCGTTGCCCGACACGGCCCAACTGACGAACGCATCCAAGATCACCACACTTATCCGGGACAGTCCTATCGATCCTCAACGCATGATCTATGTGGCGGGATGCGCGGCGGCCACCCCTTGCGATGTCTCGATTGATCTCTCGGCAAAGCCCGACCGTCGTATTCAGGTTTTGGCTACCTCGGCAGGAGATGGGCGTGTCCCCTGGGAAACCGGCATTCCCGCAGCACTCAAAAACAGGACCTATTATGTGGATTGTGAACATGGGGATCTCGCCAATTTCCCGGAAGCGTTTGAAGGATTGGTTGCTCTACTGAATAGCGGAGTAACCACTAAATTATCCCAAACGCCTCCTGCCCGTCGTGGAGTAATAGTGGCTCCTTCCGCCATTGCGGAAGGAATGGTGGAGATGTTTCCCAATGAAGAGGATCTTATCGCCTCCGCCTTGGGATCGAGTCGCGTTCGAAAAACGAAGCTGCCTCCCCGGAAAGTCAGGGTCAAGATCATTAATGACAATCTGTCCCGGGCGTCTTCGCCGGTGGCGGTGGGACATTATGCAGGAGATACCATTGTCAGTGCCGAGGCGTATCTTGACCGTCAACTCAATGGCCGGTTGCGCGAACGGCAACGCTTGGGACTCTATCCCAATACACTCAATACCTCCGCGGTGGTGCTGAATGATCAAGAAGATCAACAGGGGTCAATCCATCCAGGCGCCATTGTTGTGGGGTTGGGGATGGTGGGAGAACTGACCCCTGGCGGATTAACGACTTCGATGTCGAATGCCATAGTCAATTATGCCCTGGAGTGTTTGGAGGCTCACCGTAAACGCTGCTTGAGACTCTCCGAAGTGGTTTCGGATGACTTTGAGCTGAAAATCCCTTTGACGACCCTGTTAATAGGGACGGGCGCAGGCGGGTTTTCCCTGAATGATTCCTTGCAAGCACTCCTCAATGGGGTACTGCAGGCCAATCGGCGTTTGCGGCAGTTGAAAGAAACCAGGAAATCAGAGGACGGCGAATCCCCGGCGGATGCCTTATTCGAAGAGCACATGGAAGATGGCGCGGCACAAACCGTCTCGATCGATTCCGTGGAGGTACTTGAGTTGTTTCAAGACCGGGCAATCCAAGCCACGAAAGCTTTGCGGGAACTAGCGCGGTCAGGGGATTTTCAAAAACATCTGCATATCGAGGAACTGTTGGTCGAGGGGGCGGCATCGCGGCAGAGGGCCTTTTTTGTGGAGGATGCAGCATGGTGGCAGCGGCTGCGGATTGTCACGCAACCGGATGGCTCATTGAAGTTTGAATCTCTGACCAATCGGGCGCGGATGGAAACGTATCTGCAACCGGCCCAACGGAAACTCATAGAACGGTTTTTGAAACGGGCGAGTTCTTCTACGCAAACCGACTTTGAATTATCCAACACGTTATTTGAACTCCTTATTCCTAACCGGTTAAAGGAATATGCCCCGGACCGACGGGATATCGTATTGGTGCTGGACGAGGAGTCGGCGGAATTCCCGTGGGAGCTGTTAAACAATCGCTATGATCCGCAAGCCCGTCCCCTTTCGGTGGAAGCGGGGATGATCCGGCAACTGGCTGTCCGGGATTTCCGTGAGAATGTCCTCCATGGGACAGAACGGAATGCCCTGGTGATTGGCGATCCCACCAGTGGAGAACCCTCCGGAAAATTTGCCCCATTGCCCGGGGCGGCGGCGGAGGCGCGGGAGGTGGCCAAGCTCATTCGCCACTACGGGTATCGGGATGTGGTGGAACTCGTGGAGAGTGACGCCGACCCGGAGCACATTTTGACCGCCCTGTACAAACAACCGTATCGGATCCTGCATTGTGCCGCACATGGGGTCTATCAGTTCCCATTGGAAGAGGAGGACGATCGGCCTGTTGCTCCGAATCTCCAGCCAACCTCAAAAAATGATCCTTGCGTAAAACCCAAAACGGTTAAAGGTATGGTGTTAGGGGATGGGTTGTTTTTAACCCCGGCGGAAATTCAACAAATGCGCTATGTGCCCGAATTGGTCTTTTTAAATTGTTGTCATCTGGGGCGCACTAATGGCAGCGGTCCATCACCAGAAATTCCCTTTCATCGTTTGGCTTCCAACCTGGGCACCCAATTGATCCAGATGGGTGTGCGGGCGGTTATTGCGGCCGGTTGGGCCGTGGACGATACGGCCGCGAAAGTCTTCGCCAGAAAATTTTATGAAGAAATGTTTCAGAACCGTTTCTTTGGCGATGCGGTGCGGTTGGCTCGACAGGAAATTTATCTTCAATATGGTGGATCGAATACCTGGGGCGCCTATCAATGTTATGGAGATCCGGATTTTTCATTGAAGGATGGTTCCAGGCCTGGAGCCGGTGACGGCCACATGGTGGCTCCGGTTGAATTGCGGGTGGAATTGTACAATCTGGTGCAAACAGCCCAGACGGCGGAACCGAAAGATGAAAGCCGGATTCGACAACAATTGGACGATTTACAGATTGGAGCAGGACAGGGATGGATGGATTCTTCGGCTATGTGTGCGGCCTTCGGGAAGGCGTATGGAGAATTGGGTCTCTTTGACCAGGCTGTCCAGTTCTATGATCGGGGAAGAACTTTGGAACCCGCCGATGCGACGGTGGAATCCCTGGAACAATTGGCCAACCTGAAGGTGCGATGGGCCCTTAAGCAATCTCTCGAAATGTTGCCACCCGCAAAGGCAAAGACGGATGACAAGGCGGGTAAGCAGGAGATTCCCATCAAAGATCTCATTGATGACGCGGAGAATATTCTGAATTGTCTCATCAAGATTCAACCGACTCAGGAGCGATATGCGCTAAAAGGAAAAGTCTTCAAGGGGAGAGCTGTCCTTTATAAAGGAAGAGTTCAGAGAAAGAAAGCCCTACAACAAATGGAAGAGTATTATGGAAAAGGGTATGAACTCGGAAGAGAGGCTGAACGACATGATGTGTTTTATCCATTGGTCAATCAATTGGCAGCCAAGATCGTGCTGTCCTGGGGAACTCAGAAATCCCGGACTGTTCCAAAAGGAAAGACCAAACAGACTGATTGGGTAAATGAAACGTTGTCGGAATTAGAAAGAGAGGCGGAAGAATTGCGGCACACAGGGCGATCATTTTGGGAGTGGGGCCTGAAACCGGAATGCCGGTTGCTGAATGCTTTATATGTCCAGCGGCTCACCGTCAATGACCATAATGACATTCTCAAAGGTTATCAGGAGGCCAAGCGCCGGGAAGGTTCGGCCAAACACATGGATTCTGTGGTCGAGAATATCAGATTTTTTGAAGCCATGCTGAGCACAAACAATTTTTCCAAAGCTCCCTCGGCACTTGCCCAAAGTCTGAAGAAATTGCGGGAAGGCCTGGAATCGAAGTAGAAGACAACGGACTCCGACAACACATCAATGTCGTCTTAGACGAAACTTGATCTTTTTTGGGTCCATCAACGTCTCTTCTCGTCATCAATCAGGGATGCATTCCCGGTGTTATGGGTGCTTTATGCATACGGAGCGGGAAACCTTCTATCATTTTTGGTTTCCTGTAGCTTCGAAAGAGTAGGTATTCTGTCATTGATAGGTGAACACAGATCCGGTTTGAATTGTCATGCTGAGCTAAAGCGAAGCATCTAATCCAGCCGAGGTAGTGTAGGCATAACACTATAGGCTTTCTGATCTCATTGCTTTCCTTCCTCTGATTCAAATGTTCCCCTGGATTCATTTTTTCGTCCGCGGTAGACTGCTCCCTTCTTGATTCGATTTTTTTCAATCGAACCCCTTCAGATCATGAGCTTGCACCCAACCAGAAAGGAAAGCGGGACGTCGTGATGAAACGATTGTATGGGAGTCTGTTCCTGATTCTCACTTTTCTGACAGCGGTTCCCTCACTGCTTTTGGCCCAGCTGGATATTCAATATCAATCCCGGAGTCAGGATCACCTAGGCAGTTGGAAGGAAGGCGTCAAACCGAAACCGGTCTCGGGATTGAATATCGAATTGATTTCAGCTTTGGCCGATTACCGGGAACTGGTCTCCTCTGAAAATTTTCCCAATGCGGTGAAGCTTCAGTTCTATTTGGATGACCAGCATGCGGTGTATCTGACAGTTCGCGAACTGGATTATCGCACCTACTATTGGTTGGATAAGGTGGAACCCACACATGTATGGGAAAATGGGTTTCAGAATGTCTTTGCCTGGCCGACCGATCCTGTTTTGCAACGCCTGACTCCCAAACTCGATCTCTATGAATTGGGGGCACTGGTTCGCCTGGATGCCGAGTCGACTTCCAGTATAGAGCGAGTGGCCCCTGCGGTTCTGTATCACAAGGATGCGCCTGATAAAATTGAAGGCTATTTCTTTACCTTAAAAACCGGAGAAGATGCGAGACTTCTGGCCTCCATTACACATAAGGCTTCCGGCACGGAAGTTGAGAGGCAACTCTTCCGGAGAAAACGTGCCGGTCTTCCCTTTACGATTCATTGGGACGCCAAAGAAGCAGAGTCAGGTTCCTACAAACTCGACATCAGCGGGTTTTCTCTTTCCTCCAATCAACCCATTTCCAAAGAGATTCATTTCTACCATCAGCCAATTGTGAACCCGTAAAGGGAGGTTCCCCTTCAGCCATGAAGGACGTGTTCATCAGTTACGCCAGCGAGGATCGACCTGTGGCCCAACAATTGGCTGTATCCTTGGAGCAATCCGGGGTATCGGTTTGGTGGGACCGCCGGATTCAAGTGGGAAGCGAGTGGGATAAAACGATTGAAGACGCGTTGGCCTCGGCGAAATGCGTCGTCGTGTTATGGACCGCTCATGCTAAAGATTCCCGGTGGGTGCGGGCGGAGGCTCGGGAAGCTCTGAATACTGAAAAGGTCGTACCGGTCATGTTGGAGGCCAATGCCATCCCATTGGCATTTACCGGTATTCAGGCCTTGTGCTTTCTTGGGTGGGAAGGCACGGCCGGATCCAAGGAATTTGACATTCTCCTTTCTGTCATCCGTGCCAAATTAGAGGGGAAGCCTATGGAGCTCCCTGAGGCCTCCTCGACCAAACCTTCTCTGCTCGGAAAATTGGTCGCTCTTGTGGGGGTCAAGGCCGGGGTGGGAGGGGTTCTTGCCATCCTGCTGATCGGCAGTTCCTTTGTGCGAATCGATCCGGATATTTCGGTGCATGTGGAAACCACCCGGATAGAATTTCGCGTGGCGCCGGGCGTGGATGATAAACGACTGACGGATACGGTGACCTTTGAGACTCTGACCGTTGAAAATATCGGGAAACTCGCTACCAGTCCAGACCGGCTGTTGGTTGCGGATCCGGCTGACTATGATATGGAGTCGGATAGTTATCCGCCGAAAGCCTGGTTCGATATCCCCGTCAATGGGCGAACCGTGCAATTTGATGTGGGCAGCTCTGGTATGGCCTCGGAAATCACCATTGAACCCACGGATCATCAGGAGGCCGTAGCGGGGCAACTCGATGGGATTGTGCTGACCGACGAACCGTTCGTCACGATGCAGGTTTCCAATGATAATGCGGTCACTGTGGCAATCCGAAAGAAGGAGGGTCCGCAGCGGGTGGTGGTGTCCCGCATATATGCCGTCCAATTCATTCAAATCGGATTACACTCGCCGCCGGAACTTCCCATTCCTTTTCCCCAGGATCAGGAGCTGACCTATCACATTATTTTTGAGAAAAAGCCGGGAACGATGGAACTGTTTGGGCAGGATGAGTTGCTGGTCCTGGTGATGAAAGAAAAGGACATCACAGGCAAGAAACCGATTTCCAGTTCGGTCTTGCCGATACAATCCATAGACTTTTCCTGGCAGGATCCCGGGACCGGTGAACGCAAACCGCCAGAGGGATTTGCAGGAACGGTGGAATATGTGAGTCCCCAAGGAATGCCTTCGGTGCCGATGGGAACCAATGCGTTTCTGACCTTGGACCACCTTGACCAGTTTGAGATCACTTCAATCAGCATAGATCCGATTGGCCATAAATTGGTGGTGGATCTGAAGGGCAAGGCCGGCTATGTCAAAACGGGGACAGCCGGTAATCCACAGGATCTTCGGCCCACCCTTTTCGATCAAATCCGTTACAGTTCATTGTTTGAACCCGTCAGAAAGTTGATCGGGTTGTAGGTAGGGAAGAGTATTTGGTTTTTCAGGATCCCCTAGCCCGTGTGTTTTCATTGGATGGGATTGAATGAACTCGAATCGCCCTAGTTTGTTTCGGGATTACCTATTGAGAACTGTATACAATTGATCCGTTGAATACCCCGTCCGCTTGCGGCGGGGATCTTTTATTATGGCAGCAGAAAATGAAAAAAATGGGGTGCTGAATAATATGCCTGACCTTGATTGTGTGGAGTTGCTCGGGACCTACAAGCTTCGTGCATGGGCACCAGGAAATCAAGTGGTGTTTTTCCGCCCTTGGGATATCATGATCCTTTTTACCATATTTATATTTTTCCTGGGTGTCGGGCTGGGTGCTCTAGGTTTATCGCCTTCATTTGAAGAATATATAAATGCCACAGGCTTTTTTGCCCTATGGGGAGTCGTGGGCCTTTTACTGTGGATGGGGTTTCACGGCACACTGTATTATTTGCCCCATACCGTTACCTTTAATTGGATGAATCGGACAGTGACTTCCTCAGCTCTATTCAGAACATGGGCCCTCCCTTATGATGAAATTGAAGAAATCATATTGCAAAAACGGGTAAGTGTGGGGGGGGGACCTTTTGTTGTTCCAGGACCTCGGTGCTATGGTGTCCAGTTGAAAATTTCAAAGAAAGGGGGGAGGAAGCAACCCTTGTCATTTGTTTTGCTTGAATCCAAAAGTTATGTTGAATGGGATTTTAGTTTGGCGCTTCAAGAGTGGACCTCCCTTCTTCAAGTCCTCTCTAAATCCTTGAATATTCCAGGGCAAGTGGTGGACATGAATGGAAAACTTATTCGAACAGTGTAGTAAAGGTAGACGAGCTTGATAACATGTATGGCCAGTTGCGACGTCTTATAAAGGATATTCAATTTATTCCAATTTGGTGAAAATGGCTTTCATGCAAGGATGAACCATTGGTAATCTTGGCTTCTTAGGGTCGTTATGACAAGATTACTCCGAATTTTAACTTTAATGCCCAAAGCAAAGGGCTTGCCGATGGTATCCATCCGGTTTCTGGTCGTCTTTCTTATTGGGTTGCTGGGCATGCCACCTGTGTGGGCCGATGTGGATATCGACATGCTGAAAAAGGGTGTGGTCAAGATTACGGCTCAATTCCCCAACAGGCAAAAGGTTGGAACCGGCTTTGTCGCCGGACAAGGCAAAAAACATGTGTTTATTGTGACCGCCTCACATGTGATTGAGGGAGAGGCCGAAGCCCCTCAGTTGATCACCGTCACTTTTTTTTCTCATCAGGAAGAACCATTGGTCGCTGAGGTGATCAATAAAGAAGGCGGGGATCCCAGAGGGTTGGCCCTGTTGAAAGTGGGCGGAGATCTCCCCGATGACGTGCAGATTTTAGAGTGGGATACCCAGAGTCAATTGCATGGGGGCGAGGAAGTGCGGGTGATCGGGTTTCCCCAGGTTGGAGGCAATCCCTGGGCGGTGACCCGTGGGACTCTGTCTGGATTTGACGGCCCCATTCTTAAATTTTCGGGTGCGGTTGAAGAAGGGAACTCTGGAGGACCATTGCTCTACCGGGGGAAAGTCATCGGTGTCATTGTAGAAATCATCCGGCAGTTTGGTAATGCCAAGCCTTCTCAAATTGCTCAATTCACGGTGGACAATTGGCCTGGGTTTAGCCGTCAAGTCAGGATTGAACCCAAAAATATTTCACCGGGGAGCGCCTCAGATACCGGTGATTCGGCTGAAAAGAGGTTGGCTGCGTTGGTCGTCACCACCGTTCCCAAGGATGCGGAGGTGTTTGTTGACGATGAACTTGTCGGAAACACGACACAGGGATCAGTCGTCGTGGGACAATTACCTCCCGATGAATACGAGGTGGCGGTCAAAAAGAAAGGCTATCGGCCTTGGTTTAAGAATGTTGAACTTCTTCCCGGCGAACGTCGGGAGTTAAACGCGACCCTCCGGGAAGGTGCCGTGGTTGATGTGACGGGCATCTGGAAAAACCCCAATGAACCGACCGTGTCCTATGTCCTGCAACAAATTGGAGATCGAGTGGTCATGAGAGAGGTGACTACCAGTGTGTTGGGAACCATGGTGACCGCGGAGGGAGAAGGACAATTGCAAGGCAATCAATTGTCCATTTTCTATCGGACCGTGTTGGGAACGATGGGCCAATCTGCCACCACGATGTCCGATGATGGGAGAACCTTAACCGGGACCTTCCAGGATTTTTCCAATATGATTCCTATGACTCTCTCGTTGGTTCGATCGGCAGATTCTCCCGCCTCCTTTGGTTTACCAGGCAGTGATGCGTGGAACGCCATTCAGGGTTTTGGGCAGTAAGCACTATTTGTTTTCGTGCCTTTCTTTTCCCCAATCGTGCAACCATGCGTATGTGTTCAGGTCCCAACTGTACAGACGAATAGAGGGTGTTCCGTTCTACCTGTAAGAGGACTTTCTCCACGATTACTCGACAGGGGTTTCAGATGAAATCGTTGGTCATCGGTGGAACCGGGCAACTTGGAGCGAATTTAATTCGGGTGCTACTTGAGCGTGGGGACCAGGTTCGTGTGTTGCATCGATCCACCAGCAACACCTTTACGATTGATGGGCTGAATGTTGAGCGTATGGTGGGTGATCTCAATGATGGAGAGTCCTTGCGTCTGGGCTGTGAAGGCAGGGATGTGGTCTATCACACCGCCGGGTATTATCCGTCTGTGACGATTCCGGTTGAGGTGGCCAAAGGACAGGCTCTGAAAGAAACGGCACTTGTATTAGAGGCCGTCCGTGCGGCCAGGGTGGACCGGTTCGTTTTCGCCAGTACGCTCACGACGGTGGGATTTCCCAAAACGAACGGTCATCCAGCCAATGAAACCTGCCAATTTTCAACCCGATATACGAACAACCCGTATCTCATGGCCAAGGCCGCCATGGAAGAGAAGATTCTGCAATCGGTTCACCAGGGTATTCCCGCAGTGGTGGTGATCCCGACGGAGTTTTTCGGCCCTTACGATCAGCAACCGACAAGCGGCACCCATATTCTCATGGTCGCGAAGGGGCGAATGCCGGTATATGTCCCAGGCCGGGTGAATGTCATTGATGTGCGGGATGTGGCCGTGGCCATGATCCGTGCGGCAGAGCGTGGTCGTGTCGGGGAACGCTATCTCGTGGGTAACTGGAATACGACACAAAAGGACTTGAATGAACTTATTGCGCAGGAGGTTGGAGTGCCACCTCCTTTCTTTCCGGTTCCGTTAGCTCTAGCGCGTTGGGGAGCAAAAGTCGGGGAGTGGGTTTCACGTTCTCTCTTACACCGGCCCCCCTATGTGCCTGCCTTTTTTGTCGAAGTGATGGCGCATATGCAGCATTACGATTGCTCAAAAGCTCACCGAGAGTTGGATTATCCGCGGAGTGCTCCCCAAGGGGCGATTGAGGATGCGGTGTCCTGGTTTCGGAAAAATGGGTACCTCTAGGGTAAAAACGTAGACATCATCATTCAGACATTGAACATTGACTGAACAATGTCTGACAGCCGTATCCTTGAAACCGGCCTGTCATATATGGACTCCCCCTTGTTTGCAAGCAGGAATTTATTCTGATGAGAGAAGGGTCTGCGGTCATATATCCGGCTTCGTGAGGGAACGGTCTTCGTTCCGAGCCATGATGGTTGTCGCGCGGCAGCTCCTCTGCATC
>NZ_JBQKUP010000016.1:0-37951 GCF_052156535.1 Nitrospira sp. T9 | reverse complement strand
CGTCGAGCCTCCACTCGCCACCGCCGTCAGCGTCACTGCCGTCCCATTGGCATAGCCCTCCGTACAGTCGTTCCCGCAGGAGATGCCCCCAGGATTACTGGTGACCGTCCCACTGCCCGTCCCGGCTTTCGTGACCGTCAGCGTCCGTTGCACGGTCGTAAACGTGGCGGTCACCGCCCGCGCCGCCGTCATGGTCACAATACACGTGCCTGTGCCCGAACAGCCGCCCCCGCTCCAGCTTGCAAACGTCGAGCCTCCACTCGCCACCGCCGTCAGCGTCACTGCCGTCCCATTGGCATAGCCCTCCGTACAGTCGTTCCCGCAGGAGATGCCCCCAGGATTACTGGTGACCGTCCCACTGCCCGTCCCGGCTTTCGTGACCGTCAATGTCCGTTGCACGGTCGTAAACGTAGCGGTCACCGTCCGCGCGGCCGACATGCTTACCGTACACGTGCCTGTGCCTGTGCACCCGGCACCGCTCCAACCAGCAAAGATTGACAGAGATGCCCCTAAACCAGTCGGAGTGGCGGTGAGAGTGACAGAAGATGGTGGTTGAACAAGGTCATAGGGTATGGTTTGGCTATTAAATATAGTGAACGCCGCGGTCCCCGCCCCACTTCCAGCAACCTGTCCCGTTCCAGTTCCAGCAAAATTGACAGTAAGGTTGACAGGCGGGGGAGGCGCAGCGGCCAGATTAAAGGTCACGGTTACCGACCTGGCAGCATTCATAACTACGGTACACTGATTTCCGGATGTGCTTGCACAACCAGACCAACTGTTGAAGACTGACTGTGATGCCCCAATCCCAGTCGGATCGGCGGTAAGCGTGACAGAAGAATTTTGATCATAATCTAGCGTGTTACTCGAAAAAATGTTCAAGGTATCTGTCCCCGGCGAATTTGCTTCAACCCTTCCAGTGCCTGATCCGGCAAAGGTGATGGTGAGTCCAATGGCCTGAGCCATGGACGGAAACACTCCACCTAGCAATACCAGGACAAAAACGATAGCCCCCAAAGGCAATACCTTCACGTGAGCTTTCCGCATTGTGCGTCCTTTCTCATTCCGTTTCATCAATATTCGCTAGAGCGCTTTTGGCTTCTCCATATCTTCAGGCTGTCTGTTTAACAAAAAGGCATTTCTGTCCACCGTATATGGCATTTCAATTAGTTTTCAAGGCGTCGTGATTCGGATCAGGGAAGCCATGATCCGGAGGAATGTATAGAAATAGTTTGGGAATTGCCTGGATCAGGCAGGTAGGCATGTCAGGAAAGGACGTTGGGGGCATGACACTATCCTGGTCCACGATAACTCAGCTTAATTATGAAAAAGGATGTCGTAGTCTACATCATTCTACATATTAATGGAACAAAAAAAGTATGCACTGAGATAACCCCCGCATGATTAAACCATTCATGACATTACAAAGACCGTATTCCGATGATTTTCTAAAAAATGCGTTCCTCCTATTTAACGGAAAAACCATGGACCCAGGCTGGTCATGCAGATAATCCAATCATCAAGAGAGTGAGGGAACGGGATGCCAGGGAAAATTGCAGCAATGACCATTCGAATGCTTCTCATCGTTCTTCCTGTGATGGCATCCAGGGTAGCTCTTTTCAGTCCCCTCAAAATTCCCACGCCCATGAGTTTTTTCGGGCATCCCCCCTCCGATCCCAGGCCCGCGCTGATTGACCCTCCGATGACTTCTTTGGTATTTATCTGACCCTCCCACAATCCCATTTAATATTCTTATCACCAAACGTCGAACCGAGGGTCAGAATCGGAAGCCCTCAACGGAGTCCAAAATATGACTGTGGGTGGTCGTTTTCTCAAAAGTCCCCCTGCTTCAGGGTTACCTGTCAGTTCTTCACAAACTGTAGGGGAAATTCCTAGGCTGTCGACACCGGTATCTCCTCTCTCGCACAGGAACCAGCTCCTGGAGAACACTTCCCCCTCGAATCTCCTAACAAATTCGGTGGCCCGGATATGTTAAATCGTCGACAGTTCCTCTTGCTGATGGGCGCTCTCGGTGCCTTGACTGCACTCCCCCAGGCGCGAAGTAGGGCCGAGACGACCTCCGGAATCAGGTTCGGTACGGCCAAACCTTTCTCCTTTGATGAACTGAAGCGGCGTGCCAAAGCGATGGCCACATCGTCCTATCAGGAACCGGTGGTCCGTCATGACGAAGTTTTGGAATCAATCGACTACGACGCCTTTCAGGAAATCGTCTTCAAACGGGAGCGGGGGCTGGGCGAAGACGGTAGTGTGAATTTTCCAGCTCAATTCTTCCATCTCGGCCGCTATTTCAAAATCCCGGTAAAGATTCATGCCCTTGAGGATGGCCGGTCCAGAGAAATTCTTTACCGTTCCGAGTACTACACCTTCGGCGGAACCAGTCTCGGCAAGATCTTCCCGGATGATCTTGGCTTCTCCGGCTTTCGCCTCCAAGATGGACCAGGCGCGACCACCGATTGGATGGCGTTTCTCGGCGCCTCCTATTTCCGTAGCTCCGGGGAGCTCAATCAATACGGCCTCTCGGCAAGAGGCGTGGCAATCGACCCGGCCCTGCCGACCCCAGAGGAATTTCCCCGATTCACCGAATTCTGGTTGGAACCTGGAGCCCCGGACAGCAAAGAGTTTGTGATCTATGCCCTGCTGGACGGGCCGAGTGTGACTGGTGCGTTTCGCATGGTCTGCATTAAAAACCAGCAAATTGTCATGGATATCGACGCCAATCTCTATGCACGCCAGGACATCAAACGCCTGGGGGTCGCGCCGCTGACCAGCATGTTCTGGTATGCCGAGAACAATCGCCATCAGATCAGGGACTGGCGGCCAGAAATTCATGACAACGACGGTCTGGCAATGTGGACGGGCGCAGACGAACGTATTTGGCGCCCACTCAATAACCCGTCATCCGTCATGACCAACAGCTTCGTCGACACGAATCCCAAGGGTTTCGGGCTGCTGCAGAGGGATCGCGCCTTCTACCACTATGAGGATGACGGTGTATTCTATGACCGGAGACCGAGCGTCTGGATCGAACCGGTAGGTGAGTGGAACGAAGGCGCAATCCAATTGATCGAAATTCCGACCGACGACGAAATCCATGACAATATCGTCATCTATTGGCTGCCGAAGGAACCGGTTAAGGCCGGCTCCGAGTGGCACTACGCCTATCGGCTCCATTGGGTGGCGACCGAGCCCTTTCCGTCCGAAGCCGTCGCCCGGGTCATCCATACCCGGCTCGGCAATGCCGGCATTCCCGGGCAGCCCCGCCCGAAAGGCGGCCGGAAGTTCGTGATCGACTTCGAGGGTGGGCCGCTCAACGAAATCGAAAAGCTGGACAAGGTTCAACCGGTCATCAGCACGTCCAAGGGCCGAATCGACAACGAATACGCACTGCAGATAGTCGGCACCAAGAACTGGCGTGCCTTTTTCGATCTCTATGTCGAAGGCCAGGAGCCGGTCAATCTCCGCCTTTTCCTCAAACTTGGGGATCGAACCCTGACCGAAACCTGGCTCTACCAATACCTGCCCTTTACCTATGACTAAGGGGGATGGTTCTTCTCATCAATTGATCGTCCCGTAGACCTTCTTTCTACCAAAAACATTTCCTACGTAGCCTTAGCCACGCGATGGGAGTGCGCATCAAAAACGTACCCACAAAAACGGGTTCGCCTGCCTTGTAAAAATAAATGTGGGGAGTGACGGGTTTCGAGTTTACAGGGGGAATCAAGAATCCCAACTGATTCGCGAGGCGTGGTTTGACAGGAGAGGAGACATGGGATCGCCTGTCCGCGACTTCCTAACTATTAGTGATCTTTTGGGGTCAAACAAAGATTATTGATGGAGAATCACACCAACGCTCCAAAATGGGTTCCCCACTGAGAAGCGAGAACTCGGCCGGCCTTCAGAAGATTCTTCCCTTCCCGGTCATTCAGAGGAATAAATGTACTCGCGCGTCGAAGGTTGTCCTTCAATTCCCCTGGTGTGGCCATTCCGATGACCGCACACGTGACCTGGGGCACGCTCAAGGCATAGCGAAAAGCGTTATCTAAATGGGAGAGGGGCATCAAGCAATGGCTTAGGCTGTTCCCCCCTGATTCCGGCTCCCCTCCAAACACTTTCATGGCAATGAGTCCCAGGTTCAAGCGGTTGGCAACCGTCCACACTCGCTCCTCAAAATTGTAGGTATGCCGGTCAGCAAAATTGACGACATTGAGCAGCACATCGACCTCAACGCGTTGAATGGCATCGACAAACCTTCCAGGGCGATTGTGGCCGGACAAGCCGATGAATTTGGTCAATCCCAAAGATTTGGCTTTAACCAACCCGCTGTAAGCTCCCTTGCGACCAAACACCACAGCGGGATCCATTATGTCAGCACCAAGACTATGCACAAAGACCAAATCCGCGTAATCCGTTTGGAGTTCTTTTAGATTGCGCTCTAAAAGCTTTAGTGCGCCATCATAGGTGGGGTCATAACATTTGGTGACTAAAAAAATCTCTTGTCGCCGCATCTTCAGCAGGTGGCCCAATTGTTCCTGGGCTCTCCCATATCCCGCAAATTCAGGTGCGGTATCAAAATAATTGACGCCCGCATTGAGGGCGGCCTCAAATAAATGCACCGCCTCTCGATGATTCAGTCGTTTCCCTGCTTGCGCAGTCCCAAATCCAAGAATGGGTAAGGATATTCCGGTTTTTCCCAACACGCGTGTCGGCAGGGTCATGCTCAGGTTTCCTTTTACACTTATTCTGAACCAAGGACCGATTCTACTCTAAATTTTCAAACTCTTTTGCCCGTTCGGTCAACTCTGGCAAAAATGGTATAAAAACATGCCGACCCTACCATCCCCCCGTACCCATTGGGCCTTTATACGGACCAACAATTTCCGTGGTCACCCAGCCGCCATAAAACCCGCCCGGTTGGGGCAGCACACGCTCATCATTGACGTAGCATTCCACACGGCCGGGGTAGAATGAAAAATATCCGGCGATGGATTCGAATCCCGGATAAGGATGAGGATACGTCCAGGCCACGGGTTCCGGCTCTTTCTGACCTTCAGCCAGTATCCAATACTGAGCGATTCCCTTCCATTCACAGAGAGATGACGCGCACGTGAGAACCAGAGCGGACACATCCACATCTGCGGGGGGAAGATAAAAAGTCGGAGGACTCGCCGTCTCCAAAAATCGAAACGTGGAGCAGGAATCGGCCAGAACCTTCTCCCGTATACGAACCACCACCCGGCGATGATCAGGAATTAGACGAGGAGGCCTCGGATAATCCCAAACAGATTCTTGATAAGGAGACGGCTTTTTCGCAAATGGCGGTCTTTCCTGTCCCCGATATTGCCATTTGGAACGAGCCGCCCGTAGCCATTCAGGCACATGTTGGGTCATAAGATTCCCAAGGTGTTCCGGAAAAGTGATTGGGGCATCATCGTCCTCATCCGGTTATTCAAAGGTCAGGATGGCCCAAGATGCCCATAGGATAATCAACAATTCACCGAGGAGAAGACAGCCCAAAACTGTGAGAAGAATTTTGTACCACATGGGAGTCATACGTTGTTCGAAAAACCCTCTGTGATCGGAATGTCTCAACGCCCCTGACTCCCTCAATTTCAAAAAGATCATTCATGACTGGCACGCGGGCGGGTCGATCAAAATCCCAGGTGTGCCTTGTTTGCCTACCCGATCAATCCATGTATATCGTGGATCAACCCTTGCAGTTTCCTGGAGAAATGTGCCCGCTGATCCCGAGTCAGTATCCGGTCAATGTCCAGGACGGCCCGTTGAACTCCTTCACGCCATTTCCTGGAGACCACGAGATATTCCTCCGTGGCACCGGTCTTGGAGTCGGCCAGCCACTGAAAGAGACCCTGTTCCAAGCTAAAAGGATCATGAGCGGAACGAAGAAGTTCAAGCAATTTTTCCTGCCGGCTTTTGCGATGGGCCAGCCACATATCCGTGGTATCGGGAATTTTCCTCATTCTCTCACGAATATAGGTCTCTTGGTCCACCGACAACTCTCCCACCCATGTGGTCAGGGTTTCCGATGTGGTTTCCACGCGTGTATCCAAACGCACCTCCGGATCGTCTCCGATTTCGGACACAAGCCGTCGATAGTCTTGATCCAACATTTCTTCAAAATGACGTATTTGGGCAGGCGTGACAGTGGCTAAAAATTCCGCACCCGGTAAAGAGGCTCGCCTGGCAAGATGAACACGAAAGTCTTCGACCGACGCAAAGATGTTCTCTAGCTCTGCCTGACTCAGTTCATTTTTCGAAAATTCATCTATTTGACCCAGAAACTGCGCGTACCGGGGAAGTTGGTGGTGACGATGCCAGGCATGAAATGCCTTGACCTGAAGATCCAAATAGTTTTCTTGAGAGGCAGACAGAGCAAAATACCTATCCAGTTTCCATAGGAGGATCCAATCAGCGGTCGAGTACGTGATGTGGAGAGTGTTACAGGAAATCAGCAAGGGGCACAAAAGCAGAATCCTGAACAACCCCCGCCAATATGACCGTTGGAGGAAACACAAATCTTTCATAGGTGCCCCGAAATAAAAGATCCGGTTGATGACCACCCTCACTTTCCATTTTACCCTGACGGGTCACCTCTAATCAGCCATAAGGTGGCTCTCCAGTGAATTTCAATCACTGTCAAAAGGAAATATCAAAAGGGTAAAAGGGTGTCACGGCTACTGGGAGCACTCCAGCCACTTTAAGCCGAAAAGGCCAACGCCCGTTCGATGTCCGTAACGATTTCTTCGGAAAGGGGAACAACATCGGACGAATACCGGGCAATGACCTTGCCGGTCCGGTCTACGAGGAACTTTTCGAAATTGTACCGGACTTTTTTATCGACAGGGCCTTGGGTCGTTAAATAGCCAAAGAGAGGATGCTGATCACTTCCTCGCACACGGGTCTTGGCAAACAGAGGAAAGTCGATCCCGAATTGTGTGGTGGCGAAGAGAGCAACCTCCTCATTGGTCTCGAGTTCCTGTCCGCCAAAATCGTTGGAAGGGAAAGCCAACACTTCCAAGCCCTGAGATTGATACTGACGGTAGAGTGTCTGTAATTCCCTCAACTGTGCTGTATACCCGCAACGACTGGCCGTATTCACAATGAGAAGCACCTTGCCCTGGAATCGTTCAAGGGGCACCGGCTGGGCCGAGATATCAAAAAGAGTGAAGTCATAGACGCTACGTGCCATTTTTCGTCGGTCAATTGACGTTGAGACTGTCGCCGAAGCCGAAGAAGAAGCTGATTGGTCTTTGCCCAAACGGTTCAAGGTGTAAGGATCCTCGAAATTACACCCCCAGATGAATAGAAACATCCAACTCACAAAGAGGAAAAGTATGTTTTTCATTTTTGGCATCTTTCTGCCTTTTTTGATACGCGCAAAAATGGTTTGAAATTAACCACGTAGGCCTCTCTCCCTATTTTGCTTCCTTCCTTTCCTACTCTACTTCCGCTCATGGGCATGGAACCAACACATTCTGTCCAATCCTTAGACAAACTCATTGTGCCCCCGGAGACGCTTCACACCACCAGCGCTCTGCCTGACCGAATTACCGGAGGACCGGGGGTAGGAAATCGTTCCAAGTCTCAGATCAGCCGTGAGACCAGGTTCAATGGGAAAAACATAATTTAGTTAAAAAGAAAAAATAAAAAAAAGCGTGGAGAGAAATAAGTATGGTTTCCAGACGAAAGGGAAGCAAACCCCGAAAGTTTCAACTAAAATTTTGATAGAGAAAAAAACGATATGACAGAATGTCGAGTATTGGAGTGGGTGAGAGAACGATTATGAGAATGTTTTGAGAAAAAATCCTGACATGAATAGCATGAATCTTATCTCCTTATAATTTTTAAATTCTCCCATGACTTACTTTGTGCCCTGCAGATGAGGAATGGCAGGACCAAAGCGGACAATCCCCTACACACAATCCTTTCAGGCCAACACCACTCATTGTCGTCTTTAATGTTGCAAGCACGAGAGAGTGTCGCACTCAATCTGCGTTCCACATACTTATCCACTAGGGGATTAGGAATCAGTCGATAGAAAATGATCGGGTCTCAAGACACTGGCATCCAGGACAAACACGCTTCCCGAATGCCGCTCAAGGAAGGGCTTTAGCGCCGAGAGTATGGCCTCCAGCTTATCCTCGGGAACCACGGTCAAGACCATTTGCAAACTGCTCGTATCATTAAACATGAGGTGGCCCTCATGATATCCGCTATGCCCCTTTCCCGAAATATTACTGAAGACGGTATACCCGCTGGCCTTGATTCGATCCAGGACATCGGTGACAAAACGGATATGTTCTCCTTCAAGAACGATTTTAATCTCTTTCATGGGGTACAGCCTGATGCTCATGACGTCGCATGCCTCCTCGAAATGGAATTAATGAATGATCCGCCAATCGTCGGATGAATGGTACAGAAAGAATCCCATGGTGACCGGGTCGAGGGCCACCAGGTTGATCCACTGCTTTCCGATTAATTTTTGCAAGAGATCCTGCCTCGCAATGATGCCGGAGATGTGCTCCAAGGGTGCCTCAATGATGGCAAAGAGTCGCATGGGTTCATGATAGGGCTTAGGGCCATCATAAACAGTCTGCAAGGGAAGTCCGATGCGCAAGTCACTTTGTGACCCATACATCACCCCGAACCGGCCGACGACATTATGGTACACCTTGCTCCCGGATCCGTATACCTCGGGATCCACCGTTGAAAAATAATGTTCCATATTGATCCAGTTGCCGACAATCAGAGGCGCCGTCATGATAATTTCCAAATATCTTCCCGTGGGGTCCTGCAGGTAATCATAGGAATGCAAAAAGGTTCGCCCTTCCAGGTTTATGCCCCTCGTCAATATCCGCCGACCGATGATGAACGCCGAGTGTCTCGACAACCCCCATTCGGGCCTCACTTGTGACCAATCCACACTTCGCCGTTTGGCCAGGCCAAAACTTCTCGACAGCGACGGGGTGCCATGTGCGTCCGGTAAGCGGCTCAATCGTTCCTGACTGTTCCGGCGTCCCGCTTCCTCCAGATCGTGTTGAAGACGCAGGAGATCTTTCCGGTGAGTCGCGGGAACATCTTCCAAATCGAACAACTCCACCTCATCGGTGGTGGTATTGTGTTGCCCCGGAAGAAAATGCGTATCAGGCGGAATGTGGATGTCCTTCTGAGCGAGAAGCTGCCGGACACGGGGCTTATTGGCCATAGCCACAAAGGCCCGCGCATTGGCGATGCCCTCATTGCCTCCGCAAGCCCCACAGTCCAGGGCCGACTCATACGGATTGTTTTCCGATTCACTCCCATGGGCGCAAATTAACACCAGCCTGGCGAAACCTTTGGTGAACCCGATAATCCGCAAGGCGGTTTCCACAAAATAGGCCTGTTCATTGGTGGTAAAGCCTCCCTGGGTGATCCGGTTCATACGTCGGCTGACAGCCCGGTGATGAATACCATAGTCTTTTCGTAACTCTCCCAGAAACTGTTCATGGCTGACGGCATCCCACCCTAACAGCCGGTACAGAGCGTCTTCCTCTGTGCTGTCCATTTCAAGCTGATACAAAGCCTGCTTGCGAAGTCGATCCACTTGATCATGCGAAATGGCCAATCCCAGACGGCCGTATCGTTCGATCATCAGACGGTAAATAGCCGCCCGATGTTCGGAGGCCACCATTTCTTCCGCCTCTTCCTGAGACAATTTGTCCACGGTTAACGTGGTGCCAATCGGAATCGCAAACCATTCCTTCAACCAGGCGGTCAAGGTCCGGTACCAGGCAGGCGCGATGGTCTGGCCGAAGAGTCGCAACCCGAAAAACCAACCGATCGCCTCGACCATGACATACGGCGTAATGACGTTTTCTTTCAAATCGTGAAGCAGGGTATGTCCGGTCCTGGCCAGATTCTGACGTTCGAGGAATCGTTCAGCCGCTTTGCCCTGATAGGCCCGGGGAATTTCCCTGACCCGGTGTTTGGGTTTGAGCAGGACCGGACATTGATCCGTTTCCTGTTCGCTGCCAAATCCCTGATAGCAGATGGGCACGCCGAAAAATCCGGCGAAGCCGAAGGTTTCATTTCCTCCGACTTCTTCCAGGTGCCGCCGGAATGATTCCGATCGCACATCAATACAAAACATGGCCTGGGCCGGAGGTCTGGCTGCCCCGGTTGTTTCCTGCTGGGCGTCACTTTCATACACGATGGCCAAATTGGGAGACAGGCCCTTGACGAAACCTTTCAAATAGCTCCTCTCGAAGGCTTGAAGCCAGAGAGGCCCATGCGTGGAATCGGGAAAATTGGTGATCCAATTCAATAACGTATCCAGAATGTCAGGCGGACAGTCTGCCAGGTCTTTCAGGGCTACGCCCAGTGATCCGGCCAGGTGACGAAGCATCAACGCGTGTCCCTTGGCCGTGACCTCCTGTTGGAGCATTCCCCATTTAGCGTCCGCTTCCCGCCCCAAGTCATCAAGCGCTTGCAAGGGAAGCGGGGTAGTGGTGAACAGCGCCTCGTTGAAAGCGGGAAGCCTTTCCGGATTGAGTTTTCCCGTTCGAAACGCCTGGTAAAGACCGAACCCGAAAGGAAAATGCTCCAGGGACGACATGATAGCCGTATAGGTGCCGGGAATCCCAAGTCGCTGCTGACAAACCGTATGAACCAACTCACGCTCGAAAAAGAGACGAACCGCCAGATATTGAACCAAATCGATGGGAAAAACCTGCTGCCATTCATGGTTATCCTGATCGGCGCGCCACTTCAAAAATCCTGTCCATCCCGGCAACTGGGCCAAATGAAGGGTAAACACATTGCTCCAAACACCCTGCGGAAGCCCCATAGCTTGAAGGCAGGCCAGCACGGCATCTTCCGGCCGGTCCGGCAGTTGTTGCAGCTTGCGTTTCCAATCCGGGATGCCCTGCAAGAATCCGGCTCCGTCCTTCTGAGCCAAGATCTTCCAACCGCCATAAAAAGATTTTTCACGCATGGGCATCGGCCAGGGAGCGTGCCCCTGATCCAGAAACCCCGCACACCATTTGATGAGTTCCTGATTGATCTCCTCCTGAATGGTGGTTTCACACATGTGATCGCACCATGCGGCCAGCGTCTGTTGTGTCGCAAGATTCTGTCGCGCCTGATCTGCCTGTTGACTCAATGAAAGGTGAGCGTCCCGAGGGAAGCCACGGGACTGAAGGCGGGTGAATAATGCCGTCATATGTGGGTCTTCACACGCCTTAAGAAACACCGCATTCCTGACATCAGTAGGCACTGTGCCGGTCCCATGAATCAGGAGGGTCCGTAAAATTTCCAGGTGGGAAATGTTCCGGGTGCCGATCGTGACAAAATGATTCCCCGCGAATGGCCCGACCGCATCGGTGATCGCGTCTTCCAAAATCCGGCCCTGCCGGTACAGGTCACGGAATTCCCGGTTGGATAAATAGCCCCGCCCCCCTAAGAAAGTTCCGGCCTGCGCAATCGCCTCGTGGATATGCAAATGTTCCAGGCCATGCAGGGGATTGTGATGAATGAAGGTCTGCATGGGCCAGAACTGAGAAATCGATTCCCCCGCCAAATGAATCAGCGATCTGACCTCAATGCGCTCGATGTCCTTAAATGACTGAAATTCCTGCGCCGTGGCAACCGTCATCTTCTGTATCCTCTGGTGTGTTGCATCATCCGTTCAACAAGGTTAGGCCAGGATTCCAAACAAACCTGCCATGCCCATCAACAAAAATAGTGTCCACAGTTCATAAAACGATAAATCCCAATCGGGAACATCGGATCGGGGTTTTCCGAACGCGGTCCGATGCAACAGCGTAGTAAAGACCCAACTGATTGAGAGCCACACCGTAAACACCAACAACCAAAGCGGAAACAGGGCGTGTGATCCCGAAGCGTCGGGGGGAAGGGTCCT
The DNA here is from genome assembly GCF_052156535.1 of Nitrospira sp. T9. Classification (NCBI taxonomy): domain Bacteria; kingdom Pseudomonadati; phylum Nitrospirota; class Nitrospiria; order Nitrospirales; family Nitrospiraceae; genus Nitrospira; species Nitrospira sp. T9. The sequence continues at coordinate 26,016 of NZ_JBQKUP010000016.1, read as the reverse complement.
GAACCCGCCAACCATCGGCAGCACTGGTAACAGCATGATGAGAGAGATTAGGAACGTAAAGACCCCGCGAAAACGCGGCAACCCCGAACCCAATCCCTGCAGTGTGGTTAAATTATGTGCTCCGTACCGTTCGTGTAAAAAGGCATACGAACACAACATCGCACTCATCAACAACGCGACCGCGATCACGAAAGGAATTCCCCAGACGGCAATGTGGGTCAACTCATCGATCAACCCCCATAATAATGCGAGGAGGGTGATGGTGGCATAGGCGATGCCTTCACGAGGAAAACGGTGTCCCATGGCTTTCAGGGAGGTATAGAGGGCGCTCCCCAGCGCAAGCACCGGGATAATCTCCATCCCATCCAAAGGGAGAATGCCTTCCAGGTCCTTAAGCTGGGACAGCCCCGAGGCCAGCCAGACAACAACCCAGACGCCGGCGAGGGATTCCCGGGAAGACCGGAGGATTGCCAAAAACGGCAGATGAAAAGGAACCAGCGGCAAAAAGGTGATCAACAGAAACAGCCCTCCGACAATGGAAACACGTTCCTCCATGAAGACCGCCAGGACACCGAGCATCATGGCTAACGACACATGAACCAGGGCCACGCTCTTGTGAAGAGAGGCGGCCATGTGCCGGGCCAGGAAAAAGCCGGCATAGCCGAGAAAGCCAATCAGGAATAGCCGGTTGACCGGCTCCACACTGATCACTCCCCCGAGGCCCAGTCCGCCAAGTAGAATGATGGGCACCACGTCACCAGAGCCTCCTGTTGAGCCTTTTTGACCGAAGATACCGCAAAAACAGGCAAGGAGAATGGCGGCGGCCAGGAAACTAGAAGAGGAATCGGATGCCGTGTTCCATCCGAGCAAGCCCAGGACTCCGCCGGCTACCAAAACGGTAGCTATCCCGATCCCCCACAAAGCCGAAGACGCGTTTCGCCCCGTGGTGTTTTCTGCCATTAGAAGACCCGGAACGGCAGAGAGGAGCAGATAATGGTTATTTTTAAGAGACATACTCTTCCGACCAAAGCTAATACCGGTAGGCCACTTTTTCCGCCAAGCGGAGCAGGGCAGCACCCAGTTTTTTATACAGTCCATCCACATAACACCGGTTGATGAGCAGAACCCAACCGGTCTGCCGTATCGAGAGCACCCACTGAGGGTTGAGAATTTTTTGCCCACGGGCTGTGGTGTACAGAACCAGCCAACCGAACAACACCACCAGCGTGGACACAATGATCAGGGCATCGAACACCTCAGGCGGGAAAGCCGCCGCCTTGAAAAATCCATTGGCCACACCCGGCTCCGGATAGAGAAAATGCGTAAATGTTTCCCCCGCCCATAAATACACAAATCCGATAAAAAACAACGTCGCGATCATTGCACCGGCAACCTTCCAGGAAGCCACAGCCTGCAGACGGTAGAGGCTGAATATCGCCTGGGAGGCCGTCACCCATCCGAAAAAGAGAAAGATCACCGCCCCATGAGAATCTTGAAGAGGAACCTCCAACACCCCATGGGCCACCAAAAGAATAATCAATGGCATGAGCAACGTGACGCTCAGCCCGGTCGTCCAGGTTAGTCCGGTGGGCAGTCTGGTTGGTCGATGACCGGAGGTTGGTGGAAATTTGGGTTCGTGTCGCGCGGCTTGAATGATACTTCCCGAAGCCAGAAACAGGGTGGCCTTGAAGAATCCATGCGCAATGAGGTGGAAGATGGCCAGGGCAAAGGCCCCCAGGCCACACTCCATGATCATGTACCCCATTTGTCCCATGGTAGAAAAACCCAGGGTTTTCTTGATGTCATTCTGAACCAACATCATCGAGGCTCCGAGCAGGACGGTGCAGACCCCCACGATGAACACCAGGTGGAGGGTCGAGGGAGACAGGGCGTACAACGGGGCTAACCGGTTCAGCAGAAACCCGCCGGCGTTGATGATCCCGGCATGCATGAGGGCGGAGACCGGCGTCGGGGAGTCCATCGTGTCCGGAAGCCAGACGTGCAATGGAAATTGCGCGGATTTGGCCATCGCGCCGACGAAAATCAGCAGTGCAATAACCGGAACGATACTGATTTCAAAGGGGAACCCGGACCACAACCGGATCATCGGAGGATCCAAGGCCGCCAATTGAAACACGTCCGCAAATTCGAAGGTACCGAAATACTGATAAATAAGAAGGAGGCCACACAGAAAACTAATATCCCCGATTCGATGAACCAATAACGTTTTTCGCGCATACTCACATGCCGCGGGATAAGAAAAATTGAAAGCCAATAGGAGATACAACACCCAGCTCAGGAGTTGCCAGAACAGAAACAACATCAGAAAGTTTGCGCTGGCGACCAGGGAGAGGATGGTAAAGGTCATCAACCCGAGTAACCCGAAAAACCGCTGGTACCCCGCGTCACCCTGTAAATAGCGGCGGGAATACAGATGAATGATCGTACTGACACTGGAGATGAGCACCATCATCACGGCCGTCAGTCGGTCGACCAACATCCCGAATGTCAGTGAAGGCGAGGCTCCGTGCCCCCATGACAAGAAGGTGAGTTGAAACGGACCTTCGGTACTCACGTGGTACAGGGTCAGAAACGAGAAAACGCTGGACCCGGCAGTGGCGACGATCCCGATCGACGCCACGCGGGACGCCAGACGTTTACCCTGCCAACCAATCAGCATGGCGGCCAGAAGCGGAAGGAGAGGAATGAAAACGGCTGTAGTCATATGGAACCAACCCCTGTCTCAGAGGCGAGGCGGCATCGGGAACATCCCGATAGCACAATCGCCGAGACGGAAATTCCTGTAATTAATATCGTATCCCGTTCCGATCAAGCATAATCCTTTTACTTAACGGTTGATGTTGGAGATAAGCAATAATGTGTTAGACCCAACTCATGGGCCTTTCGGGTTCTCACATCTTGGTGCCTTTGGGGAGAGAAAATCATGCCCGCTGAAACGCGCGGTCCACATCTCCAATCAGAAGGGAATGGATTTAAAGCCCGATTCATTTAATAGAAAGGAGAAGGGGCCTTGCTAATCATGCTGGAAATATTTAATGAAACCGTTTTCATTCTGAGCAAAAGCCCATGGGCTTCCAATTATCAGAATGAGAAGGAGTAGCATGCCCGGCAATCAATTTCTTAAAAAAATGCCTGCGGGAGGGCACAGCCCCTAAGAGGTTTATATATAAAGAGAGTGAGAGTGATCATACGGGGGCAAAGCATTGAAGTGTAGATATAACTCCGCGTAGTTCATGAACAGAACAAGGAGGTTGATCATGATTTCATCCAATCGGGTAACGGGTGACCCCTGGGTGTTGGTGACGGCTGCAGTGGGTACTCTAGGTTTTGTTTCATTAGTGTTTTGAGAGACTGCAACCCGCTCTGACTATGATAATGACAACTACATTCTCTATATGGCCACTGTCGTCCCAAATAATGCCAGCAAGCCAGGGTTAACGGATGATACGGCAACAGGCACCACTAGCGAAGCTGTCAGACAAGGAGTGGGCGAGACCAGCGGGCTATCAGGTTCTCGGGGAGAAGCATCGGTGGAGGTAAACGTTGGAAAGAACAAAAAACTGCCGAATCCGACGAGCTACTATGCCATTACAGGGCTAGGCCTTGAGGAACGCAAAAACAACCCCTGTTTCCTGAAGCTGTATGGGACCCTGGCGGATCCCCGTTACCAAGGAGGATAAGGGTGGTTGCGGAACAGGAACTTGAGCGGTGCAAGCACCTGTTGGGGGGGGATTGACTACAAAGACGTTAACTTTCCGGAGAGCGAAAGGAATTTTGACTTTACCAAAGATGGCAAACTTTTATCCGTAAAGTGAAGGTGTGTGGCGGGAATGCCGAGCTACTACCTCAACAAGCGCATAGTCACCAAATGTGGGAAATCAAGGGAGCCAAAATCATGGCCTCAGAAGTCAAACTCGAAGACCCGCCTGTATTAAATCCGGCCGTCATCGAGCTTCAAAACATAGAGAAATTTACCCGGGCCAACTGTTTCAACATAGTTGACCAGGCAGCAGAAAATAAACCGGGCTGGAGTGAGTGGTCAGCATGCCCAACGGGACAGGTTGCCACGGGTGTTCGGGCGTATTATGGAAAAGACAAATACTTTACCGGTCTAAAACTTCACTGTAAAAGCGTCGCTTCCAAGCGGATAGAGCCTTTTCCAATCAAGGACAACATTGGCTATTAGAGCGGAAGTGACCGTCAAAACCGGCGCCATTGAAAAATGACCGACCCGTAAATCTGCCACACCACTCGGTGGCTATTGCGGAGCAGATCGCTTTCAGGAAAATCCTGGATCGAAATTAGGATTAGCCTGAAAAAGAAAAGTCGAAATTGTGTTTTTATCAAGATATAACTTAGGTAAAAAACAGATTGGAAATCAAAAAAAGATAGAAATGGGAAAATGGGGTGAATGGATGGACGATCATCGAACGTTTTGAAATGAAAATCCTATCCGACATTGGCCGAATCAATCCTCTGAATTTTTACACTCCGCTGTGAATGAATTCTGTGATCTCTCAGTTTTTACCCCTCCAAATTCCAAAAGGGACTCATAATCCCCCTGATCGGCCATTTGAAGCGCTAGAATATATTCGCTTCGGCGTTTCCCCATTTCCTGTGAATTTTTCCCTCCGGTCCAGTCAATAGGTGGTTTTTTAAAAATCTTTAACATCAGGGCATCAGCCATCACACGTGCATGTCGCCCATTGCCATTTGGGAAAGGGTGGATTGCAACCAGACCATGGTGAAACCGAATCGCGATTTCTTCAGGTGGATAGGCTTTATGCTCAATCCAATAGCGAACATCATCCAATAGATTTCGAAGTTGTACTGCAATTTTACGGGGATCGACTCCGATATTTTTTTCCGTAGTACGAAATGTTCCAGCCCAGCTCCAAACCTCCCCAAACAATTGGCGATGAAGCTCACGCACATAGCTTTCCTGAATAATGTCTGATTGCCGGCTTCTTTTCATCCATTGCAAACCTTTCTGAATATTCGCCTGCTCTAAATAATCCAGCTCTTCCCGTGTGGTGACATGTTTGTGCCGGAGTCCATCCATTTCATCTGGATCAAGCGGCGTTTCCCCTTCTGGATATTTCATCGAATTCCTCATTCATTATTCCAAAAGTCTGGAGGAGGATCCTTAAGGATTTCATTGGTTAGACGATTGATTTCAAACTTCATTTGTTTTTCTGATAAGGCCTGATCTTCTAACGCCATATGGGTCTGCGCTTCTTTTAGACGTACAATAGCCTTTTCCCTGGCTCGGGCTTTCAGAATATTCTCCACATTTCGTTTGGGGACTATGGCATAGACAAGGTGACACTCCATCCCTTCAGCCATACCTTCCAAGGTTTTGAGCGTGACGCTTCCGGTCAATTCGTTTTTTTCGGTATTTGAGATATGACTCCTGGTGACCCCAAGTCGCCTGGCCAACTGTGCAGCAGAAATCCCGAGCGCTTTTCTTGTTGTACAAATCCACCCTTCTGGAGGAACAACAATATCACCAGCCTTCATAGAAGCTTTATTAATTTTGTCCCTATATTGTTTGCTGACGACTGATTTAATATTCATTTGTTCACCTATAAATATACAATTATATAAAAAATGTACACTAGTAGATAAACATTTAATATATTTTTGTCAAGTCATAAATATACAATAAATACTTAAACGTACACTTAAAGGTAAACATATTATCAAAATTAATCATCAAAAATGAAAAATATAAGACAATGATTAACCAAACAATTAAAAGGCTAAATTAAGTATTTTTATTTATCTCAGATGACAGGAAAAACCACGTTGTTTTTTATAGACCACAATCAATTTGAAAAGGAAATCTGACAAAAGATGGGAATATTACAAAAACTCTACAGGAAACTAACGTGTAGCCAAAGGCAATTCCGAGTGGTCCGAAAAATCAGGGAAGACCAAGGAACGCTCCCAAACACGAAAGCCCCTCCCTGAAGTCTCATTTCAAAAGACCATTTTTTATTTAAGAAAATGGGTTGCACCGAATCTTCTAGAATAATAAGAAAAGGCTTTAAAGGAGGGAACAGACATGGAGAAACACCCCATTGCTATAGAGCGAAATGACCTCTACCACCAGGTTTGGACCAGTCCCATGAATAAATTAGCCAAAAAATTTGGCATCTCCGATGTCGCCCTAGCCAAAACCTGTCGGAAGGCCAACATCCCCATACCGGGCCGAGGGTATTGGGCAAAAATTGCGGCTGGGAGGAGAATGAAACCAACACCACTTCCTGAGTTACCGGTTTCTTCATCAAACAAAATCTCGATTGGTGTGCAAAAATTCCGCTATCTAAAGTCCCCACTCCCTGAAGATAAAAGGCAAAACCCTGAAATTGAGAAAGCTTTAAAAAACCCCATTCATGTTCCCTCTCGATTAGGGAAACTTCACCCCCTCCTAGAGCAAATGCGGCCGAGTTTTGAAAAAGCCAAACCTGACAAATACCAGGCATTGTGGTGTCCTGAACTGCGAACCCATAATCTCCGAGTGAGCAAAAAAAGCCTGCCTCGGGCCATTCGTATTCTTAATACCCTCTACTATGCCCTTGAGGAGCGGGCCTACCCCATTGCCTTTCAACGCAAAGAAAAACCCAAGGTGACTGTGAGTATCCTTGGGGAATCCCTGGAGTTTGGAATCGAAGAGCGATTCCGACGCATCGAAATCAAATCAAAAAAGCCCGAAACTCTATCCTGGTGGGACCGAGACCGATTTCAATATCAGACCAAAGGAATATTAACTTTAAAAATTCTGGACTTTACGTTGGGAACACCTCTCCAAAAAATATGGAGCGATGGAAAGCGACAAAAGGTGGAAGATCTCTTAAATCCGTTCATCATTGGGCTCATCCAAGTGGCTCAATGGGAAAAGGCCGAACATCTCAAGCGGGAACGGGAACATCAGGAACGATTGGAGGCAGAGGAACGGCGAAAGGCCCTTGAGCAGAAGCGCTTGGAGGAGGAATCGCAAATACGGAAGCTTGACCAGTATGTTACCAACTGGCAGAAGGCTCAACAAATCCGAGCCTATCTAGCCGCACTCAAAGAAGCCGTGGATCAAAGGATGAAATCGAGTAAACCCAACCCAAAAGTCGATGAATGGTTCGCTTGGGCTAATCGTTATACAGACCAAATAGATCCTCTAATTTGGCCCTAATCCCCGCAACCGAGCCGCAACCTCAGCAATCGAGGGAACGCCATCCTAAACCTTTCAGTTAATAGCGTTTTTAAAAAGAGAAAATGGGGTGAGTGACGGGAATTGAACCCGCGACCTCCGGATCCACAATCCGGCGCTCTAACCAACTGAGCTACACCCACCATCACATGGAAGTTTCGAGCGGAGAAGAGGGCAATCTTATCAGAGGGCCATAGGTGTCGCAAGCCACATACCGATCGCGACCATCGAGGATGGTTGACCTATTTTTTCGAGAGAACCTCATATTTCAAGGACCATAAAGCCTTTTAAGCACCCAACAATTTACCCCGCGTTCAATTGACCACTTTCATAAAATTGTGTTAGAAAGCACACTTCGATTTTTTCTGGAGGAAAATATGGCTAATCGACATCATTCAGCAATCAAAGCAGCTCGGCAAACTCTGAAGCGCCAGGAACGCAATCGGTCTATCATGCGACGCGTCAGGACCTTTATCAAGAAAGTTCATGGAGCGGTCAAAGAGAACAAGGGCGACGAGGCTAAGGCTTCTTTGCGAGAAGCTACCTCTGAGCTGCATAAAGCCGTAACCAAAGGCACGCTTCATCGGAACACCGCCTCTCGTTGGGTTTCCCGTCTCGCATCCCGCGTCAACGCACTCTCACCCAAATAATACGGTCAAATGGTTACCGGTTCTCACGCCTTGTGAGATTTCATGCGGCCACCTAGGACTTTGCTGTCTGGACCGGCTTTGGTGGCCCGGCAAAGTTGGATGACCAGGTCATCCAGGATGAGCTTCGGACGTGATGCCCGCCCTCCCTTAAGAGCCGAATCAGCTTGAGCGAATAATTCCCATGCTCGACGGAGGTGGGATTGCTTCCACCGCTGCACCTGCTGGATAAATTCCCGCGCACGAAACGGAGGAATGCCTGCTTGGCGTGCCGCCAGCCCCGCATCATACCCTTCTTGCATCAACTCGTGCGTTTTCCAGATCTTCCGCATCTGCCAGAGAAAGGCACCCAACATACGTAAAGGTGCTTCGCCGGTTTCTAAATTTTTGGCCACGATATCCAATGCCCGCCCCTGATCCCCACGCGCAACGGCTTCCGACCAATCAAACACCGAAATACCAGGGGGTTTTCCTCTGACCGTTTCCACGTCTTGTGCCCGAACTCGATGACCTTCCGGCATAAATGCCACCAATTTTTCTAATTCACCGGCGGTCCCATACAACCCTTCGGCAACCTGATCCTTCAATATTTCAAGGGCACTGTCTTCCAACTCCAAGCCTAACTCTCGCGCTTGTTGCGTGACCCACCCTGCTCTTTGCCCTTCAAATAGAGGGGCGCATTCCACCACCGTCCCCCGCTTTTTAAGCTCTTGCACCCATTTCGTCCGCCCGTCCAATTTTGCTGCAGTGATGACCATCGTGGTTGTTTCATTGGGAGTCTGAAAATAGGGCATGAGAGCTTCCCCATCTCGAGCTGAGAGTTTATCTGCCCATTTAATGATGAGGAGTCGTCTCGATGAAAAAAACGAGGCCTCTTCCGAAATGGCTAATATCTCGGACGCATCGGTTTCATCGCCATAGACGACATCGACATGAAACATCTGCGAGAAATCATGGGCCGTTGAATGGTCCGATGACGTTGAAGCATCCTTTTCCTGTCCTGCCGCACGAAGAATGCCCAAGGCCTGATCGCGGAAATAGGGCTCTTCCCCAATCACCAAATACAGAGGAGATAACCCATGCCGGTTGATCTGACTTTGAAGTTCATGAACTTTCACGGTGAATACGCCTCAAGAAGCAGACAATCCTGCCAAATCATTCAGGTAATCAAGGCATCCGGGAATCTGGGGGTACGAGATCTCCGGAAGGCGCTAAGATCCCGGGGGATTCGTCACCATGGGATTCCTGATCCTGGATAGTCTCCTTTTTATTCCTGTCAAACACCCCCTGCTCCCTGGCCCCCAAAAATTGATCGGCTAAATCGGCAGCCACCTGTTGCCCCGCTTGTTCAACCGCCCGGTCCTGCAAAACCCGGTTAAATTGCAATCCCCTCTCGGCATCTGACGTGGATGTGGCATTCACAAAAAATTCGGCTGTACTGGTTCCGATTTGAGACCATCGGACTTTCTTAGTTTTCCGATCCTTCACCTTCAACAACACTTTCACCATAACCCGGCTTTCTTGTGTCTGCGTGCGAGTAAAGGCTAATGAAGAAAGCCCGATCGATAGTATCGCGCCTTCCATCACAAAATCGGCGGAGGCATCATCGACAAATTCGGCGCTTCCGACCGATTGGAACGCCTGGCGAAGATACCTGGTGTATTTGAATTCCAGGTTTGGTTCAAAGCTGTTATTTTTAAGCACAGGAAAGACCAGACGAACTGGCGGTCCTTGCGCCACATGGCCGCCGGCACTCCCCCCGATGACCGGCCCCGGCCCCTCAACCGTGAATTGATACCCACATCCGGCAGTCAGACACAGCAGGATGCCCAATCCGCTCATCATGAATCTCACCCGCTGAAGGAGCCAACAGGGTCGGTCTGAGTTAGATGACAAAATTCACCAGCTTTTGTTCCACATAGATAATTTTGCGAGCAACCTTACCTTGCAACCATTCCACCAATTTAGAATCCGCCTGAGCGCCTGCAATGATCTGCTCCTTTGTCGAACCGGCTGGAACCACGATCTTACTCCGAAGTTTGCCATTTACCTGGAGAGGAATCGTCCATTCGGCACTGGCCACCAGAACGGGATCAAAGTCGGGCCACCCCTGCCGGCTCATCCCTGGTCGCATTCCTAAGAGTTCCCACAACTCCTCAGTCACGTGCGGAGCAAAGGGTGCCAGCAACACCACTAACGTTTCCAGCGTTATTCGCCACCCGGCTCGCTCGCCGGCAGTTAAGGCCTCTCCAGGAAATTCTTTCCAGAACTTATACAACTCATTCACAAATTCCATAAGAGCCGCAATGGCCGTGTTAAATTGAAAGCCCCGCTCAAAATCTTCTGTGACCTTTTTAATCGTCTGATGTGTCGCCCGCTGCAATTGAGGGAGAAGCACCGACTTGCCGGAACCCGGATTGGAAGCCACCCCATTCACGACAGGAAGAAGATCCTGAACCAACCGCCATACCCGGTTGAGAAACCGATAGCACCCTTCCACCCCGGTATCGCTCCATTCCAAATCCTTTTCCGGTGGTGCAGCAAATAACGAAAACATTCTGGCCGTGTCCGCCCCATAGCGATCGCACAAGTCCTCAGGGGAAGCTATATTCTTTTTAGACTTGGACATCTTCTCAGTACGGCCTGTCACAATACTCCGCCCACAGTGAATACAGACCCGCCGCTCGCCCTCTTTTTTGATTTCGGTGGGAAGCATCCATCGATGCTCTTCGCACCAGTAGGTTTCCTTGGTCACCATGCCTTGGGTGAGCAAATGGATGAAGGGTTCATCAGCCGTTGTGAGACCCAGGTCCCGTAAAACTTTGGTAAAAAAGCGCGCATACAAGAGATGCAACACCGCATGCTCGATTCCGCCGACATATTGGTCTACCGCCATCCAATGTTGTGCGGCTTGGGGATTCACCGCTTGTGTGGTGTCTTTTGGCGAGCAATAGCGAAGGAAATACCAGGACGAATCCACAAAGGTATCCATGGTATCGGTTTCCCGGCGTGCCGGACCGCTACACGTGGGACAGGTGGCTTGCGAAAACGACGGAGATTCCTTAAGCGGAGACCCACCTTTTCCGGTGAACGGCACATCGTCAGGCAACAGCACCGGCAGGTCGCCTTCGGGAACCGGGACAATGCCACAACGATCACAATACAACATCGGAATGGGCGTCCCCCAATAGCGTTGCCTGGAGATGCCCCAATCTCTTAACCGGAAATTGATGGTTCGCTTTCCCCATCCCTGTGTTTCCACATATTCGCCGATGGCCTGCTTGGCTTGCGACACGGACATGCCGGAAAAATTCCCCGAGTTCACCAGGAGTCCGGCGGCATCCTGTTCTTCATACGCCGATTCCAGGGCTTCAGGGCCCAGTCGGCCTTCCAGGTCTTGAATCACCAGCCGAACCGGGATGTCATAGGTTTTCGCGAATTCAAAATCTCGTTGGTCATGAGCGGGAACGGCCATAATCGCCCCCGTCCCATATTCATACAACACAAAATTCGCCACCCAAATCGGGATACGTTCCTTGGTAAACGGATTGATGGCGTAGGCGCCGGTAAACACGCCTTCTTTTGCCCTGTCCGCGGCCGTACGCGTCGCTTTATCCACACGAGACACACGAGTCACAAACTCTCGAACACCGGCGGCCTCAGGTCTTCCGGCTATCAATTGTTCGACCAGGGGCGATTCCGGAGCCAGACTCATGAAGGTCGCGCCATGAATGGTATCCGGTCTGGTGGTAAACACCCGGATTGCCTGTAGCCCGGCTACGGTCTCCGCTAAGGGAAAATCCAGTTCCACCCCTTCGCTCCGGCCAATCCAGTGCCGCTGCATGGCGAGAACCCTGGCGGGCCAGGTCGCCAACCGCTCACAGCCGTCCAATAATTCCTGAGCATAGGACGTAATGCGAAAAAACCACTGTTCCAGTTCTTTTTGAATGACCACCGACTCGCATCGCCAGCACACCCCTCCGTCTTTTCCTTCTTGTGCCAGGACCTGCTCATTTGCCAATACCGTTTCACAAGAAAGACACCAGTTCACTGCCGAGCATTTTCGATACGCCAATCCACGCTCAACCATTTTCACAAAGATCCATTGATTCCAGCGGTAATATTCCGGCTGAGACGTATTCACCTCCCGATCCCAATCATAGGACAGACCCATCCGCTGGAGTTGCCCTTTCATATAGGCCACATTCTCTTGAGTCCAGACGTTGGGATGCACCCCTTTCTCAATCGCGGCATTCTCTGCCGGCAATCCGAAAGCATCCCATCCCATCGGGTGCAACACGTTATACCCACGCATCGTCTTATAGCGGGCCACAACATCCCCGATGGCATAGACGCGCACATGGCCCATATGTATCCGGCCCGAGGGATAGGGAAACATTTCCAAACAATAATATTTGGGCTTATCCGAATCTTCCTGAACCTGGAAAGTCCCGGATTGAGCCCAATATGCCTGCCACTTTGCTTCAACTGCCTGATGATCGTACGTATGCGCCATGCTTATGCCTTATGAAAGAAAATACGGTGATCGCCTCGATGAATACTCCACAAATACATCCCTGTTTTCTCGTCACAGGTAAGAAGAAATGTCGGTATAGGTGAAAAAATTTTCCGCGTTAAATTAGATAAAGAAATTCGGAAACTAGTGCGGGGAATTGCCTCCGGATTTGACGATGAGAAACCCTGCATTTTCAACAGTATCCTGAGGAATCTAGCATAGAGAACTCCACCCCACAAGCAAATCGCAAGGAGGTCGTTCAGACCATAGGATCGAGAATAAATGCACAGGGAAAAGGGAAAAACAGAACGCCTAGGACCGCTTGTTCGCCTTGCGGGACTTTACGGAAAAGGGTGAGGGAGGACGAGCGGTTGATCCGGAAATGGCACCAACCACTTCCTGATGTTCACGCTGGAGTTGACGATGATGCTCGATGAGGGGATCAACGATTTCGCCACACATCAAGCAGCGCCAGCCAGGCATCCAAATCTCGCCACTCGTGGCCAAATCCACAAAGTGATCGACTATCATGGTCCCCTGACATCGAGGGCATTGCATCCGTCATACCTCCTCTTTAAAAGTGATGTATGTATCCATCGGTGAGGCCCTCACAGACCTTAAATGCTTCAAAGGGGAGAAGGGGATGCCTCGTGTTCGTCGAAGAATGGACAACAGGACAATACAACCTCAAGAAAACACATATTCTCCTCCTATCTCATCACAGCCATCTCATTTTTTTCAAGGAAACGAAAAACCCACTTGCTCCAACCAATATTCCCACGCAGCAGTTCGGAAATCCGCCCACACCTGTTTTCAAAGAGGGTCTGTTGAAAAAAGCCACCAGCGGCGTTCTCGCCATTTTCCCGTGCTCACGTACTCAGCGTACGCTCCGCGCGTAAAAACGGCTGCGGCCTTGCTGGACGGACTTTTTTGAACCGACCCGGAGCCTTTGATGAGTAATCTAATCCTGGGCCAATTTGCCCTTGAACATCCTTATTATTCAACACTCCCAAAGAAGTCCCAGATCACATTTTGCGAGAATTGGTGGGCATCGACAACCATAGCCGACACCAACACTATAATCTGACGAAGGACTAGGAGCTCCCCTTCGAGGATTTGGCAGAACGCAGGGAAGGAAGAGGAATCATCGCGTCACCACGCAGTTTGCGATGGAAAGTGATGGCAAAGCGATGGGCTTCATCTCGAATGGTTTGGACCAGCCGTGTTGCCGGTGATTTCAGGGGCAGGATGATGGGCGTCTTCCGACCCGGCAGAAAAATCCGTTCGTCTTTGTCACCCTTCGCTTTGGCTAACCCACAAATCGCAACCTGTGAGAGACCAACGGCCGCCATCGCTTCCATGGCCGCACCTAATTGTCCGGCTCCCCCATCAATCACCACCAGGTCCGGCTCCGGCAAGGTTTTCCCTGGTTTGTTGGCCAACGATCCGCCATATCGGCGTTTCACCACTTCATGCATACTCGCAAAGTCGTTGGCTCCTTCAACCGTTTTAATCCGAAACCGCCGATAGTCTGACTTTTTCATTCTGCCCTGCTCCCAAACCACCATGGACGCCACTGAATAAGTCCCCATGGTATTGGAGATATCAAAGCATTCAATGCGGGTTGGAATCTGTGGCAACGTTAAGAGCGATTGAAGTTCTTCCACCGACTCACTGGATTCGGTTTGCACCCGAAGATGTTCGTTCAGAGCCACCGCCGCATTTTCCTGTGCGAGCTGGAGTAATTCATATTTAACCCCCCGCTCAGGAACCAGCACACGAACGGCTTCCTCTTTTTTCTCGGACAGCCACCGCTGGACGAGCGATTGATCGTCAAAACCCACAGGAAGCAACACCTCTTTGGGAGGCACGACTGTTTTGGCATAAAACTGTTCGAGCGTCGACCTCACCAGCTCTTCATCGGTGACGCCATGAGCGTCGGACCAGAAAAAATCCCGACGGCCGATCAACAGGCCGCCTCGCACAAACAGCATTTGGACATCCACTGCCCCTCCCAATCTGGCCAATCCCACGATATCCTGCTCCCGGGCGCTTATTTGTGCCACCCGTTGTTTAGCCAACATCCGCTCAATGTTTCCAATCTGATCACGCAGTCGAGCGGCTTCTTCAAACGCTTCCCGCTCCGCCGCGTCCTGCATGGCTGATCGTAAGGACTCGAGCAATTCCGTGTCCCGTCCTTCTAAAAACCAACGAACCTGCTTCACAATCTGATGATAGGCTTCCTTCGTCTGATTTCCCGTGCAAGGAGCCATGCAACGCTTGATTTCAAATTCCAGGCATGCCCGCTCAGCACTTCCATTAATATCGATCGTGCAGGTGGCCAGGGGGAACACCTTGCGAATAACTTTCAGGGTGTCGCGCATAGCTCCCGTGGGGACATACGGACCAAAGTATAACGCCTTGTCCTGTTTGACCCGGCGGACTATCGACAGCCTCGGGAAATCATCGTGAATCGGCAACCGGAGATAGGGATATTGTTTATCGTCCCGGAGGACCACATTAAACCGTGGGCGATGCCGCTTGATCAGATTACTTTCTAAAATGAGGGCTTCGAATTCCGAGTGGGTGACGATCGTTTCCAAATCCGCGATCTGCGAATACAGCACCCGGTTTTTAGGCGTGAGATCGGCCGCATGTTGAAAATATGATCGCACCCGGTCCGATAACACGGCGGCTTTTCCAATATAGATAATGTCGCCTCGTCGATCCTTAAAAAGATAGACCCCTGGTTGCTTGGGAAGATTATCCAATATTCCGCTCAAGCGACCTGGTTGGTCAGAAAGGACCTGAGAAGTCCGCATGGGTGTATCCATCACATCTTGTTTAGGAGTGTTGAATAATAAAGATGTTCAAGGACAAATTTGCCCAGGATTAGATTACTCATCAAAGGCTCCGGGTCGGTTCAAAAAAGCATGCCCTGAGTCTTCCCGAAGGGTCCGTCCAGTCCTGCCCTGAGCCATGCCGAAGGGAAGGCCACAGCCGTTTTTTCGCGCGGAGCGTACGCTGAGTACGTGAGCACGGGAAAATGGCGAGAACGCCGCTGGCGGCTTTTTTCAACAGACCCTGTTTTGACATTTCGATCATCAGACGATGGCGACGCCATCTGGCCGTTGTATCAACTCAATTTCATAGCCATCCGGCGCATCGATAAAAATAAACCGGCTGCCGGATGAGGATTGGGTGGGGCCATCCGTGATCGGCACACCTTTGGCTTGGAGTTCCTGAATCGTCTGTTCCAAATCCTCCACTTCAAAGGCCAAATGCACAAGATCCTCTTGAACCTTGACCGTCCCGCTACTTGGAAAACTGCACAACTCAATCAATTCCTCACTATTGGGGACAGCCAAAAATGCCAGATGCGAACCTCGTGGCGACACCTTTTGCTCCACGACTTCCAGCCCAAGGACCTCTCGATAAAAACCCAGCGTCTGCTCCATGTCACTCACCCGCATTCGCGTATGCAACAGTTTTTTCACCCGCATGCCATTCTCCTTTTCAACATTCACCTGTCCGACTTCGTGAACGGAATTTCTTTGAAGGAATCCCTCCGCATGAATCAAACTTCTTCCAAAAACAGAGAGGAAGTCCGCGATCCCCGTTCGGGAGACATCACTTTCGCTATTGTCACTCGTTGCTCCTCCCTGATCAAGATTGCTATCTTCTCTTGTTTTTCATAGACTTCCCCGGAAATTCCGATCGGTTCCCGTTCTCAAGGAGGAGACGTGACGACATTGATCATTTGCCGCCTGATCGTTTTTTGCCTCATCCTTGGGCTCTTCAATACCATTATCACTCCTCAAACCGTTCGTGCTGAAGGATTTCGTATTCTCGATCATGGCGCTTCGGCTACCGGCCAAGGCGCTGCCTTTACCGCCCAAGCCGATGATGCCTCAGCCCTGCACTACAATCCAGCGGGTATGACCCAGTTAAAAGGCATCCAATTTTATGGAGGAACTCTCTTGATCGGAGGCACGGTCCGATTCAAAAGCGACCTGGGACCAACCGTGAAGGGTGGTGTTGGTGGGACGATCTCCTCTCCCCCACCCAGTTCATTATTTCTTACCGCAAACCTCCCGGCCTTAGGCCTGGACAATCTCCCGAATTGGACCGTAGGAATTGGGGTCACCACCCCGTATGCCTTAAATATCGAATACCCCGATGATAGCCTGATTTCTCCCATACTCACGAGAGCGTCCCTTCCCCTTATCGATATCAAGCCCACTCTCGCCTACAAGGTGAATGACTTTATCGCTGTAGGAGGCGGGCTGGATATTTATACCTTTGCCAGCTTTCTGGGAGAAGGTCAGGCAGAGCTCCAACAGAATGCGGCGCCAGGCAATCCGTTTGGTATACCCGCTGGGACAGGCCTGGAAGCGAACGGGACTGACACCGCCCTGGGATTTAACGCCAGTGTCCTCTGGACACCCTTCCGCAATCAAGACGGCCATCCACTTATCAATCTTGCGTTTGTCTATCGGAACGGACCCAATTTGGACCTTAAAGGAGATTTTTTAGCCGGTGGAACCCGCCTTGCCGGTGCGTCCACGACCATTGAACTCCCCGATGTTTACACGTGGGCCATCGCCGGATGGCCTATTCGAAACGCGCAACATGAGTGGAAGGTGGAAGTGGATCTCGATTATGCGGATTGGTCCGGATTCAAAGACCTCAACCTGCAACTCTCTAATGGAGCGGTCATCCAAAATCCCCGCAACTATGGCGATGCCTGGATACTCATGGTGGGAACGGAATTCAAAGCCCTTTCCCCCTCTGCGCTCCCTCATTGGGATGTGGCCGTTCGAACGGGATACGTCCGATCGGAAAGCCCAATTCCCGACCGGACATTCGAGCCGGCGGTTCCCGATTCCGATTTTAATGCTTTTTCAGCCGGGATGGGCTTTCTCTGCCATGCTCCAGGAAAATTTTTGGGGATCCTCCCCTGTGACATTTTTGGTGCAAAAGCCATCGGGATGGATTTAGCCTATCAAGCGTTGCTGTATGATGAACGGAATGTTCAGAATAACCAACAACCACTATTAAACGGCAAATGGGATACCACCCTTCACGTTGGAGCCTTGTCCGTGCGGATGAATTTCTAATGCGTCTTCCCTGATTTTTTGTCCCCCCCCTTCACCCTTTTCGCCGATTCCATTACAGTCCTTCTACCGATTGACCTTCTCAATAGGAACATTCATGTCGCTCTTACCAAAATCCCATCGCATTGTGGAGCGTCCACTCATGGAGTTTCGTCCATTCGGGAAGGATAGCCAGGGTGTCACGATTCAGGATGTGAGCGGAATCGCCATCCGCGCCAATCTTGAATATCTGGAAGAGGCCATACAGCAACACCAGGGACCGGAAGCCGCAAAGGAGGCGTTGCACACTCTTGTCGCTCTACTGAATGAGCGTATTCCCGACCGGACCTATCATGTGACTGTCGATTTCCTCAAGAACCACTGGAACAGCTATTCCTATGAGTTTGCCATGTTTCTGGCCGAATTTTCTGTTCAGCTCTCGCACGAGGAGAATTTTCACTTCAATCTAGGACGGGAAAAATTTCTCTCGCCCATTATTCAAATCCTCGGGCGGCCATTTTCGATAGCCCAGATATACCGCCTCTTCCCGCATTTTGTCGAAAAATTCACCAAAGGTTCGCTCAAGCCGGAGGTCCTATCAGTCACTAATGGCCATGCCGTGATGCGGCTCCAATTGTCCGAGTCAACAATCAGACAGTTCGGCCCGTATCTCCAGGGCTGTGCCGAACGGATATGCCACACCACAAAGGCGACGGTTGCAGAGGTCCCGGCCCGCATGTTTGGAAAACGGGCTGCCTCGATCCAGGATCGGAGCTGTATCGCCGAGGGTGCCCCCCATTGTGAATGGGCCTTTACCTGGGAACCCGAGCGCCGGACCATGCGTGGATGGATTTTGGGCGGACTTGCATTGGGGCTGGCCACAATCGTGGCCTTGAGAGTTTTGGCTCACGATCAGCCCTGGTGGGTCATTGCCGGACTCTCCCTGCTTCCCCTGCTCATCCTTCCCTTGGCAAAACGGCTTTGGGATGATCGGCTGGAGATTCAAGAGCGCGGGAAAATCATTCAAGAACAATTGGAGGCGGCCGAGCAACGGCACGAAGAATTGCGGGAGGCCTACTTAGCACAAGAGCATACATTGATCGAGATCCGGCGACGAGTCGATGAATTGACCATGCTGCATCAACTCACCCTCCACATCGGCTCAACCCTCGACCGCGAAACCATTATCGGCTCAGGCCTCAAAGCCATTGTGGGCTCACTCTCCTTTGACCATGCCTGGGCAGCCGTATGGGACGCATCGCATCAACACTTTCATAAGATTCAATCAGAAGGCATGTCGGAACAGTGGACGGCATTGGTTCAAGACTCCCACATTCCCTCAGCCCCACGAGACCTCCTTCACAAAACTCTCCACACGCAAGAACCCCTCGTCATAGAGGACATCACGGATTTTCTGAGTCTGTGCCATCCCACCACTCAACAGATCTTGGTGGAAGCCGGGACGAAAAGCGGATTCTTGCTTCCCCTGATTAGTCAGAATCAACTACTTGGTGTGTTGATCGTGGGGAGTACGCACCAGAAAGCCATCCCCATCGCTGAACAAAACTTATTATCCACGGTCGCCCACGAAATGGCGATTGCCCTTGATACGGCGATTGCCTATGACGAGATCGAAGCCTTGAACATCGGTTTGGAACACAAAGTGCAAGAGCGAACGCTGGCATTACAACAGGCCAACACAGACCTGGAAGCCGCCAATCACCGACTCAAGGAACTTGACCGGATGAAATCCCAATTTCTGTCACATTGCTCTCATGAATTGCGCACACCTTTAACCTCGATTAAAGGATTCACGGAAAATCTGCTTCATGGAATGCTGGGACCACTCGCCGAACGCCAACACCTCTACCTCACCAGAATCAGTGCGAACGCCAATCGACTCACCCGTATGATTGCCGACCTTCTCGATTTATCGCGCATTGAGGCAGGGACCGTCTTGTTAGCCCAGGGATCTGTGTCATTGTCCGAACTCCTTGAGAATGTCACGCAGGAATTGCTGCCACTCACACAGACCAAGGCCCAACACCTGACGGTCGAACTTACAGAAGACCATTTGACCGCCTGGGGGGACCAGGACCGTCTCCATCAAATCGTCACCAATCTCGTCCACAACGCCCACAAATTTTCTCCACAAGAGGGACGCATCCTGGTGAAAGCTTCTCCCGCGCCTCCGGGTCACATCCTCCTCACGATCTCCGATACCGGTCCTGGGATTCCTCGAGAAGCTCAAGTCAGCCTCTTTCAACCCTTCTTCCAGGCTCACCGGATCCCGGAAATCGGTACGCAGGGGCTGGGTTTGGGACTCTCAATTGTGAAACAATTGGTGGAGCTGCACGGCGGGACCATCTCTGTAGAAAGCCAGCCTGGAGAAGGTGCCACGTTTCACATTCGTCTTCCGGCAGTCTGCCCTTCAACGCTCTCACCCTCCGCCCAAGCTTCCCATGAACCTCAAATCTAAGAAGGGGCGGTTGAAAAAAGCCGCCAGCGGCGTTCTCGCCATTTTTCCGTGCTCACGTACTGGAAGTACGCTCTGCGCGCAAAAATGGCTGCGGCCTTGCTGGACGGACCCTTCGGGAAGACTCAGGGCATGCTTTTTTGAACCGCCCCGAGGCCTCTGATATGCAACGTGCCTGTAGGTCAATATGCTCATGGAAATGAGTATTATTTAAGACTCCCAAGAATGCTCCATAGACTGCATACTGCAACACCATTCCCATTTCTCTAATCGGCTTGCCACAGGTCGGCAGAAAATTCCAGTAATCGCTCAGGATTTTTATCGTCCTACCGATAAACGTGGATAGTATTGCCTACGACATTATTGGAAGGGAGGTGGAACCATGAAAAAAGTCGCAAAAAAGAAACCGGCAAAAAAAGCCGCGGTGCGAATGAAAAAGTCTCCGGGGAAGAAAAAGGCGTCACGATAACGCCCCCGGACATCACACTGTGTAGGTCCGGGGAGTCGAATCTACTCCCCGGATTACACTTCTTCTTCTCCCAACCCCACACTCGCTTCCTCATTCATTTCGACCTCACACCCCATGTTCGCATTCGCACAAGTTGAGTTTGCAGTCAGGTTATGTGATAACTCCCGATCACCATTCCCCAAGTATTGCGAGAGCACCCGTTATGGACATTAATGCACAAACCCAACTCTGCGGCCTGTTAGGCAACCCGGTCGATCATTCGCTTTCTCCGGCTATTCACAATGCAGCCTTTCGTCAATTGGGATTAAATTTTGTCTATCTGGCCTTTCCCGTCCAGGATCTCGAAGGCGCAATTCGGGGCCTACGGGCTCTGGGCCACATTCGGGGACTCAGCGTGACCATCCCACATAAGGTCACCATTCTACCCTTGTTAGATTCCGTCGAAACTACCGCCAAACACATTGGCTCGGTGAATACCATCGTCAAAGACCGAGGCCTGTTAGTGGGCTCCAACACTGATGCATCCGGCGCGCTCCAAGCCTTGCGACAAGGTGGAGTGGAAACCACCGGACAACGGGTCGTCATTCTAGGTTCCGGAGGGGCTGCTCGCGCCATTGCCTTCGCACTCGGCGTGGAAGGTAAAATTGAACATCTAACCCTCCTAGGCGTCGACGATCAGGAACGAACAACCTTGGCGAACGACCTCAAAGCTAAAACACCCATCTTCTTGCACGACGACTCCTTAACACCTGAAGCACTGCAATCTGCATTGGCACAGGCCCAATTGCTTATTCATTGCACACCCATTGGCATGCACCCAAGGGTCGAGGAAAGCTGTGTTCCCAAGCATCTGTTGCACCGCGATCTGACGGTCATGGATATTGTTTACAACCCACTCAATACGCGTTTATTGCAGGATGCACAGGCGGCGGGATGCCGCACCATCCAAGGGATCAACATGTTTCTCTATCAGGCTGTGGGGCAGTTTGAACTCTGGACCGGCAAGTCCGCACCGATCGAGGTGATGCGTAACGTGCTCACCTCCCACTTCTCTTGAATAAAGGATATCGGGTTCGGATATTGTTCCCGGCCTCAACGAGAGTCTTTGCGATGGAGAATTCCATAGGAGAAAGGAGTGGCCGGGGTGACATTCCTCCACATGTGTCACCTACCCGCTGGCCGGAACGAAATTCGCCCTGCCTCCCCTCCGGTTTTCTCAACGACTCTCACAAGAAAGTTCTTTCCGGTTCTGTTCCAACCCCTCCGAGAAGGGTTTCCTACCAACACCTCAAAACAGGAGATTTATGAATATTGTCTTCATAGGATACCGGGGAACAGGGAAAAGCACTGTGGCAGCCATTCTGGGTCAACGTCTGAAACGAAAAGTCATCTCCACTGATGAGGAAATCGTCAAGGAAGCCAGGCAAACCATTCCTCACCTTATCGAGCAATTCGGGTGGGATCATTTCCGCGGGCTGGAAACGCAGATGTGTCAAAAGCTCACCGACCAGGACAATCTGGTTATCGACACGGGCGGGGGACTCATCCTGAAGGAAGAAAACGTCCGAATGCTTAAAGAGAATGGAAAGATTTTCTGGCTGACTGCCGAAGTTTCAACGATTGCCAGCCGGATTTCTGGCGATACGCAGCGGCCCTCTCTATCAGGCACCAAAACGTTCGTAGAAGAAATCGAAGAAATTCTCGAGATTCGCAAACCTCACTACCAAGCCGCCGCCGATCATGTCATTCCAACCGACCAAAATTCCCCGGAACACATTGCTGATGCCATTCTTTCCCACATTTCAACCTAGAGACTTCACTCAGGGGACTGGACAGCAGAGATCGGTCAGTACAAAAAAAGAGAGATCGTAAGAAACTCCGCTAGGCTCACATACTGCCCGCTTTTTCTCCTTGGTGTCGGATGTACGGCTTCGCCACCCCACAGACCAGGTTCTCTTTTAATCCTCGCCCCATTGGGGAAAGAGGAGACGCCAAACAGTATAGGAGTGGGGAATAAAGCAGTCTAATGCAGTTAACCAACTATGGTATCCATGTCGTTTTTGGAGATGCCGGGTTTCGCCCCGGCGAACGAGGTCCTTTTGTTTCGGCAAAAGGACCCAAAACCACGGTGGCCGTGGCGTGGCCCTTCGGGTGCCCTGCGCCGTATCGCCGACTCCGGCGGCGCGCAAACTCGCTCCGCTCAAACAATGCGCGCCTTCCTCCGAAGTCGGCAACACGACTTGGCCACGCCACAAGGCCACGGGATGTCAATGATGCTCTGATCTTCTGTGACGAATCTCGGCATCACAAAATTCTCTCGTGCGGCCTTGGAACGTGGTATTTGAATATCCACTTCACCCTTCTCCCTCTGCCGACGCCTGCTGACAGGCTCAAGGGACGGACGCTCTGATGATTCAGCAGACCTTGTCTGAGCGCAGCGAGTTGGTCTGCTCTCCTAAGGCTCGCGTCTGTCCCATCCAATGAAACCTGTCTGGGCGTCACTGGTTTTGGCGACTTTTGCCGAAACAAAAGTGGCTCGGCTGGCGGGACGAACCCCCGCACAAAAAGATATCAAGAAGGCGCCGGTTCCAGTCTTGGATAAAATCTAACTTGCCCAGGAACCCGGCATGGGAGCGGCCACCGCCGGACCAGCTCAGATGGTCTCGACTTGAAAGATGCATGATTGCAAGACCTTACCCCGAATGCGTTTTTAGGGCTTTTTCGTGGGCTTTGAGGTTTTACCAGGTAGGCAAGAAGCACACATCCAAAGCGGCTTCTCAAGGTCAAACCAGGCCTTGGTCCAAGAGTTTGTCGAGTTGATCCCGAAATTGACGCTTCAGGTGTTCCGTATTGTCGTATTTGGTCCAGAAATGTCCAAGTTCCTTGAGTCTGTCCTGGAACTTCCGTAACGATTGCAAGTCATCTAAATTCGCGTCATCGATAGAAATTATTGTCTTCTTGAAAAAAGTGTAAATTTGTGGACTACCCTTCCTCTGAAAAGCCTGATGAGCGGCATCAAATTCCTCTTCGGTAAATTTTCCGGTCCTCGTCATAAACAAGCTCACAAAAATGTCGCAAGACCGGACCTCACGGTTGTACTCATTCTGAAGTCTAGTGTCGGACATGGCATCCAGGAAATTTTCCCACCGGACGATCTCCAAGTAGACACCCTGTTGGCGCGACCGGTCATTCTGCTGTCTGAAATACAGATCGAAGGCATCCCGATCCTCCCGTAGCTCCTCGGAAGAGGCCAGGAAAATTTTAATGGTTTTGATCCGAGCCGGTCCGGGAGAAGAAACTTCCGATGTATCATTCTGATCATCTGAGGGCTTGTCGGCCCAGCGGGGAAGGTCCTCCAATTTCAGGCCATCGAGCAACTCAAGCACGCTGACATCTTCGTAACTCCCTGGACACTCGATGGCCAATTTACGATCCTGTTTCCGTTTGAGCAGACGTTTCTGCTCAAACATTTCCGGCAACGCAGAGACCACGCATTGGGAACAGACACAGGGGATCCATTTTCCCAGTTTTTCCTCCAGGCCAGGGAAGCCCGCATTGAGCGCATCCAGGTCACTGGCAATGACGCTCAAAAGTGCTTGCCGCTCAGGTCCTCGTGCCCGAAGGACAATTTCATTGCCACGGGGCGTAATCTGAACGAGCACTTGTGTCTGCTCCCGTTCGAACAGCACTCCCGTGGCCCAAGCCATCTCGGGACGGGGAACAAACCGATGCATGCGAACCATCAGCCGGCTGATGAGACCTTTGGGTAAAAAGCCATATCGGTAGCTTAACACCAGATCGCCGACCTTGGCCCACCAATCCAGCGCCGGAGGAACGGAAGGTGAGAGCAATTGAGGCGCCAGCCAGGTGTCCTTCTGATCCCTCAGGGCGTAGCACAATTCGAATTTTTCCATCAGCGCCAGCAGCTCAGGATGCATGTTGGCGTATTCCGATGTCGCCCAGACCCGTTCGCAATCCATGAGCGTAAAACGGCCCAGGTGCCCCACCACCTTGGGATCGTCCAAGATGCGAAACACCGCGTCGGTTGCCCAGGGGTTTTGTAAAATCACGGTCCGGCACAACAACCGGTCGGCCTGGAAATGCAGAAAGACACCCAGGTCATGCAGGTAGCGGCTCAAATGAAGGGCCTTTGTGCGGTCAAACTCAAGATGCCGACGGTAGACGGCGAAATAGTCCTCCTGCGAGATATAGGGTCGGTGCGTAGCTTCCTCCTCAAGAGCGCCCCGAATAGAGACCCATTTGGCGGGCACCTCCTCTCCCACATGGGGAAGCCGCTGCACAGAAAATTCAATCGCTGCAGAGAGTGGCTTGACAGAATCGGGTTTATCCAAATTGCCTCGATAGACTTCCTTCACGTTTGGAAACCGGCCTTTGATCCCTGCCTCGTCAATCGCCTTGCTCCGGCCACCCTTTTCATTCTGAAAAATCAGCACAGGACTCCGGTCACTGAGCAGCTCGATAATCTCCAACCAATACCTGAACCCTTCGTCGGTGGCGGACTTGTGATTTTTTGCCGTATCGTCCAGAAGAATATAGAGGGAATTTTTCGTCAGAAAAAACTGGTGCGTGGCATGGTAGATCTGTTGCCCACCAAAGTCCCACACGTTCAACCTGAACGTCCGGCCATTGGCCAGTGCAAAGTCATGCCGATGAATATCGATACCTTTAGTGGTCTCGTATTCCTCCGGCAACGGTTGATCGGGGTGATACAGCCGGCGTAGCAGACTCGTTTTCCCTGCCCGTCCTTCACCCACAATCAGCATCTTGGCTTCGAAGAGCTGGTCTACCCCCTGCACATCGATCTCCCGGAAATAGTTCAGAACCGCCTCAAGCCCTTGTTTAACGACTTCTGGTGGAGGATGAATAAGCGGACATTCCCACACATAAATGCCCTCTCCCCATGTTTCACCCGTTTCCCATTTGGCAGGTATGCCCTTCTCAAATAGCCGTTTTAAGGGTAAAAGGTCAGAAATCAGCGTCTTGCTGACATTCAGATGGACCATGGAACTCAGATTCGAAAGAGGGGATAGGTCGGCAAGATAACTATTTTTTAAATCGAGCGTCGTGAGGTTGGTCAGCCCCGCCAAATGCTTCATCCCCGCGTCCCCAATCCTATTCCACCCCAGCTCGAGCCTCGTGAGGTTCGTGAGCCCCGCCAGATGCTTCATCCCCGCGTCCCCAATCTCGTTGCTCGCCAGCTCGAGCCTCGTAAGGTTCGTGAGCCCCGCCAGATGCTTTACCCCTGCGTCTCCAATCCGGTTCTCCCCCAGCTCGAGCGTCCTAAGGTTCGTGAACCCGGCCAAATGCTTTACCCCGGCGTCCCCAATCTGGTTGCTCCCCAGGTGGAGCGTCGTGAGGTTCGTCAGTCCCGCCAGGTGCTTCACTCCCGCCTCTCCAATCTGGTTGCCCCCCAGCTGGAGCCTCGTGAGATTCGAGAGCCGCGCCAGGTGCTTCACTCCCGCGTCCCCAATCTGGTTGCCCCCCAGCTGGAGCGTCGTGAGGTTCGAGAGCCGCGCCAGGTGCTTCACCCCCGCCTCCCCGATCTTGTTCCACCCCAGCTCGA
>NZ_JBQKUP010000015.1:0-35191 GCF_052156535.1 Nitrospira sp. T9 | reverse complement strand
ACACATTACTACAGATTTTTTCCGTGACCCTATTCGAGAAAATCCCTTTAACTCCGGAGTTTCTCAACACCAAAAACGATGGTGAAGATGAGAGGTCTTGTAACCAATTGAATTTATTTCATTCTTAACCGGACAGTAGTGGTTGAGGGTAGCAGATAATGCTTTAAAACCTTGGGAATGACCATACTCGGTCCTATGAAGGTAGGCTCTTACCATCCAACCAATTGCGAAAACACAAGATAGATCCAGGCGGCACCAAAGATATATGTGACTTCTTTTTCACCAATCCGTTCATAGAACAGACGATATCCCAGTATCGGCACAATGGCTAGGATCAGGGCAGAAAAAAAATGTCCGACCACATCGCCTATGATAGCGCCAATCTCGGAATGCCCAGGTATCGCAAGCAAGAAGCTGCCCCCAAGCATAGCTGCCCACCACCATTTCACATTGTCCGTCAGCATATCCATGCTCACATATAAGGGAAAAGGTTTGGCATCACCAGATCATGCCTTCCCAATTTGACGAATTTCAACAAATGGCTCGAATTCATTTGCCCGCTTAAAAGCAATACACCCGGAAACAATAACTTTCCATTAGGAAAAGGCAAATTCCAGCATCAGCGTGATAACTGAGACCACGACCTGTGCTCTTAATCCCAAACAAACTACCCCTTAGAGTCCCGGCAAATGCGCTCACATGCGTTTCGCACTTCAACTCGCATGCATTAGAAGGCAACCATTTAGACACATTTCTATATGTTGTGTAAAACAAAAGGTTGTAGATTTCTTTTTAAACCTTGCCTAATGTTGGATTTCCCAATTGATTGAGGTACTGCCTGGAAAGCCAATAGACATGACGGTGAGCCCATTCATCATCCACACCGCCACCGTACCCGTCTGCTTGTTACGCCAAATAATATCTGCGCGCCCATCCCCATTGACATCACTGATACTAGCAATCTCCCACCCCTGCGGCACCACGCCAAAAAACCCCGGCGAACTGAGAGTCACTCCATTCATCAACCAAATTGCAACCTCACCGGTACTCGTTTTACGCCAAACCAAGTCCCCCATCCCGTCATCATTCACATCCCCCACCCCTGCAATCTGCCAATCCGTGGAAGGCTCTCCAGGGAAACCTACTGAAAGAACCGTGAGCCCTTCCATAAGCCACACTTCCACTGCGCCAGTCAGTTCATTTCGCCAAATAACATCCGCTTTTCCATCGGCATTCATATCTCCGGTCCCGGATATTCGCCACTCCAACGGTACCGCGCCCAAATGGCCGGAGGAAGCAATCGTGGAGCCGTTCATTAACCAAATCGTCACTTCCCCACTACTCGTGTTGCGCCAAACGACGTCCGCCCTTCCGTCGCCGTTGACATCACCCACACTCGCGATTTGCCAATCCATAGAGGCACTACCCGGAAATCCCACCGACATGACAGTGAGACCATTCATCTGCCACACCGCTACCGTTCCTGTATCGCTGTGGCGCCAGATGACATCTGCCTTCCCGTCCTCATTGACATCTCCAGTACCGGCAACCTGCCACTTCGACGACACCACGCCCAGTGAGCCGGAGGAAGCAATCGTAGAACCGTTCATCAACCAAATCGCGACAGCCCACGTGCTCGTGTTGCGCCAGACGAGGTCTGCCTTCTCGTCACCGTTGACATCATTCCGAGTTGGGAAACTCACGCCAGCCTCAAAGATCCATCCCAAATCTTGCAAAAGAGGTTGAGATAGCCCGAGATTATGAATAGCCTTTCCGGAAGCTATTCCGGGCTCCATAAGCTGATCAGGCTTAATCGTGTTCGTGAAATGAGACACTGATGAACCAAATTGAACCGGGTTTGGAGCGTACATTTGAACATGAGTGTTCGTTCGTCCAGCCGTCAGGGTCCCAGATGCCTCTTGAAGATTGACACCAACAAAATGAAGATTTGGACTCGCGACATTCGCATATTGCCTTTGGCTATCGGTCATATCGGGGTAATTGGCCGGACTGGCTCCATGAAGCTCCAACCAACGCATAAAAACGTCATTGGTTCCTAGGAATTTCTCTCCGGTTTGCACATCCACAAGTGACAAAAAACCAAGGCCATGAATAATTTCATGAAGCACCACGGTAACAAAATCAAATTGTCCAGATGGGGGATTGGCATCCAGCCCAAAATACCAATTTGTAAAATTTGCACTGAAGGTGGCACTTATATCACTGGTAGTAAGGTCCAGGTCCTGTTCTGCAAGCTTATTGGCAAGGGAT
Source organism: Nitrospira sp. T9 (assembly GCF_052156535.1). Lineage (NCBI taxonomy): Bacteria > Pseudomonadati > Nitrospirota > Nitrospiria > Nitrospirales > Nitrospiraceae > Nitrospira > Nitrospira sp. T9. Next base: position 32,920 of record NZ_JBQKUP010000015.1, on the reverse strand, counting down.
TGGACATACCAGGTATTCGCCACAGGAGCATTGGGGAAATTCCGATGCACGGTATTGGGACCAGCCGATCCCAGTATTCCTGCTCCTAAGGAATCAATTCGAGCATCGACTCGAATGCCCACCGTGCTCACCAGCACCTGCGCTAAAATATTTGCCGCGTACTCAAAGGCTTTCAGCCTTGCCTGCCCAAGAGTGGTGGCCGTATTTCCACCCACTGGGGTAAAAGGCGTAGGATCGTTAAATCCTTCCCCGGGGCTATCTTTATTCACAATAATAATGGTAGCACCAAAGGTCTCGGTCAAAGATCCAAAGCAGCCAAAGAATAAGACAACCAGAAATCCAGACACGCAGAGGCCGAAGGGCATCGGTAACTGAGAAGGAGAGGGGCCTCCCAGTCTGGCGCCTTTAGAATTATTCATAGATGAAAAGAGACTTCTAACAATCTTCAGGGTTTCAATGGCTCGAGGACCCCAGGTTCATGATGATGAATCGCATGGTCCGCTCCGTCAGGCACCTTCAGAATTGACTGAAACCGGCCCTCCACATTCACCATTGTTCCTCCCCCCTCATCCGGAACATCCCGTAAGCCCTCCGTACTCATACGACTCTCGGGTATCGAGCCAGAAGGAAGAGGTCGTAGCGTCCCATCCGGCTCTTCAATCCGCATTGGAGCCTTACCTGCTCGAGCTTTTCCCTTTCGATGTTTAGGAGACATCCCTTCCTCTTCTCCGCCAGATGTTTCAACAATAACCTCTGCTTTCAGGAGTGGAACACTAATCAGCATTATCCAAAGCATGACAGATACCGGCATCATGATTTTCATTGTATTTCCTCCTTTCAACAGTTCTATGAATTCTCTCTGAGAGAGAATTCGGGGGGAAGCCGATCAAAAAAGTTATTCTGCCTGCGATTGTCATTCAATCTACTATTCCCTTTCGTCCATGACAACTAAAGAAGATACAACATGATGTTTCATTGAAAATGTATGCCATTTTCCCGACACATTGTGTGTGTAGTTATGTATAGAATGCCTGAGCGAGGGAAATTAGTATATCTCAAGAATGGCAACCACTCCATAGAAAGAATGTGTGCAAGGCTTGTGGATGCCACCAATTTAGTCCTAAAGCAACGGATTCGGCCAATTGGAATTCCCTTGTTTTCATGAGGGGAAGGCAAGTCCAAAATTTGCACGGCCTTATGATTCCAATTTTGAGGAATAAAAACTACCAATACACCATTTGAAGGCAACACTTCTTCATTCTCTTAACAAGCGAAAGCGGGTCAATTGGTATTGAGACCCCCAAAAACCATAGAAAATTCAGCATGTTTTATCTGCTAGCCATTTAAAATTCGAGGCAAGATTGAGTGAATCCTATGTTGGGATGGATGAATGACTTCAAACAGGAGAGCGGTTGAATTGCCATTGCTCCATTCTGATTGGACCATTTTTTGTTGTTCGTCAGGGATTTGCAAAAAAGAGAAGAGTTCTCTTTCTGAGGATGAAAAGGAGTACCGCCTAGGTCAGTTTGATTCCGAGGACGGCAACGAATAGTAGGATACATATGAATAAGGTTCGCATTTTTCATCGACAATATTTTCTCTGAACTTTAGGCCTGATGCGCATCTCTAAGGAATGGATGGACATTTAGCCACATGACTTTTTCCCATGGTCTTCGAGGATATTTACCGTGGAAATTTTGGTGTGGATAAATTAACAAGGAATAGAAATCGAAAAATAAGCTTTTCATGTGTTTAGGGGCGGAATCGCCAGAACATCATAGACCTTTGCCACTGATTCGGGTCATAAATTCAATGCTGAACTTCGATCATACTTCCTTGCATGAATATGTACCTGGCAGGTTTTTCCTGAATATCCCAATGACGCTCATTTATTAATTAATCGTCACGTGTAAGATCATAGGGAATTGCTGTAGTCCCCGCGAGCTCCCTATTTATGCCCCAAATGGGTTAGCAAAAATTTACGGCGTTTCCGTCTTCCCGCTTTCCTCACTTGCTTTTCTGAGTTGAACAGATTTTCAGGTTCTTGTATTCTTTGGCGCTTAGCGTGAAGGAGGTCTCAGGCAGCATCCTCTCAGCTTCACGGCAAAATTGCTTTTTTCGTGCGCCCTTATTTTTCCTTGTTTACATTTTACGTTTCAAAGAATAATCCGGAAGTTGTCACAAGAAGTTTGCGATATCCTTATTTATTAGGGAGTGACAGTATGAAACAGGTGTCCCTTCGAGTGGTGAGAAGATGCAGTGCGTTAATGATATGGTGGGTATGGATCAACCCCGTGATGGCCTATGCCACTTCCGACATCGTGGAAACTGGGCGGCTTTTGGCCACATTATTGGATGCAGGTCGAGTGACAATCGGCCAAAATCAAGCGTTAATCAATGATGCAAGCAAAGGTGACAAGGGCTTTACCCCGGAGGTATTCGAGAAACAGATGGTTGCCTTATACAAGGAACGAATGGGAATCGATTTGCATAACCTGCAGAATGCACAAATTCCAGATCAAGCCAAGCCATTATTGACTAGACTCGTAGAAGAAAGTCAGAAAACCGTAGCAAGCTATCAAACAGTCATAAACTTTGAAGGCGTCAAATTCAAAGGGCTCATTCCCGCCACCTTTGGCACCGAAACGGCCAGGCGTTTCCAAAATTGGTCAAAAGTCTATTTAAAGCAGACGGCGCCCGATCATTATTTAAGAAACCCCAAAAACAAAGCTGATGCCTTTGAAAGAGAAATGATGCAAACCTTTGCAACTTCTGCCCCTGGCGATCGGAATGAAGTTTTCAGTAAGACCATTGAAGATGAAAAGAGTGTACGGGTCATGCTGCCACTCTACTATGAGAAAGCTTGCTTAATCTGTCATGGGGGGCCCAAAGGTGAAAGAGATCTATCTGGCTACGAGAAAGAAGGGGGAAAGGAAGGTGAGTTAGCGGGGGCTATCAGTGTGAAATTACCCCTTCCCTAGAGACCATTTCCTAAAGACTTACAGAGGCCGTTCTTTGATAAGAGGAAAGATGCCCTCGTGCAATTTTTGTGAGAAAAAAGCAAATAAGAGTAAAATCCCATCCAGGAGATTTTCAAGAAAAACGTTCTGTTAATGATCACGCCTTCCCCTGGCGACCTTTCAAAAACAATCCTCATCAAATGAAGTGTAGAATTGAAGAAACGAACCAAAACTTATCGTGAGTTCAAACGCCAGCGCTTCCTCTTTTCATCCGGCTCAGCCTCATCCACGAGTTCAATCCTAGCTTCCTTGTGAAGCAATCGCAGCATCTCACCACAAGTGTGGTCCAATTCCCCTGTGCCCATATTATGCAACCCTGCCCGACGGGCGATTTCTTCCTGAAAAACTCCCATTCCTCCCAGCTCTGCATCCGGATGCCCATGAAGAACCTCGAGTACATGGCCCTTTAATGCATTTATCAGCTCCGTCCCGCGTTGATGAAGATTCATGGCATTCCCTCTTACATGATCATTCTTGGTAATATGACATGGTGTCTTTTCCCATCCGACCCCGAACACTCAAGCGTCATTCAGAGTTGAACATTTTCCTCTGCCCTTTAATTTTCTCAAGATTACTTAACCAGTTCAACAATCAGACAGAAACAGTTCTTCCTATCCTAAGCTTTCCGTCTCCGTGGGTTGAGTGAACTCAAAAAATGACAAAAATAGGGGGACCTCGGCCTACCCGTCCATTAAAGATAAAACCGGATGGATTAATTCCTGATACCGATGGATTTTCTGGAAGAAATGTGGAATCTTAGAAAGTTGGCTGGGGGACCAGGGATCGAACCTGGGCAGCCAGATCCAGAATCTGGCGTCCTACCGCTAGACGATCCCCCAACCTAGTCTGAGCTTAATTCACTGTTCAGAAGCAGTCAAGCGAAGGAGCAAGACAAATCAGGAAGGCTGGTTTTTGCCAGTGTTGGCTCGCTCAACCCCGGCACGAATGCGTTGAAGTGACCGCTCTTTTCCTAGGAGCGTCATCACCTCATAAATGCCTGGACTGACTGTCCGGCCTGTCAACGCCACGCGTAAGGGTTGAGCCACTTTGCCCATTTTGAGCCCATGACGCTCAATAAGACCATGAAGAATGGGCTCGAGAGTCTCCTTGGTAAAATCCTCAACCACCTCCATCAGATCGGCAAATTCCTTGAGAATGGGAGCGATCGTCTCGGTGAGATGTTTGTTCGCCGCCTCTTCCTCCATCGTCATGGGCTCTGCCAGATAGGGTACAGCCCCTTGCACAATGTCCAATAACGTCTCCGATCGCTCTCGCAAGGGCGGGATCAAGGCCTCTGCTCCTCCAGGAATTTTAGACAAGGCAGCCTGGCCATAGCCTGCGCTCTGCAAAAAAGGCAAGAGAGCGTCGGCCACCTGCTTAGGGTCGCTGTTTCTAATGTACTGCGCATTGACCCAGCGTAATTTTTCAGGATTAAAGACAGCTGCCGAGGCCTGCACCTGTTTAAAATCGAAAAACTCGACCATTTCCTGAATTGAGAAAATTTCCTGATCTCCATGGGACCATCCCAGACGGACAAGGTAATTGATGAGCGCTTCCGGCAGATACCCCATCTCTTTATAGGCCAACACCGATGTGGCTCCATGACGTTTGGACAGACGCGTTTTATCAGACCCCAGAATCATGGGCAGGTGAGCAAACTGAGGCACCGGAAACCCCAGAGCGGAAAAGAGCGGGACCTGTCGCGGGGTGTTGTTGACATGATCATCCCCGCGAATGACGTGAGAAATGTTCATAAGTCCATCATCCACCACCACCGAAAAATTATAGGTGGGATAGCCATTGGACCTGAGGATGATGAGATCGTCCATGACCGTGTTATCGAACACAATCTGGCCTTTAATGAGATCATTGACGACTGTCTGCCCCTCTTGCGGGGTTAGAAAGCGAAGCGCCGCCGGTTCGGCAGGGTCGGCAATACCTCGATTTCGACACCGCCCGTCATATTTGATGGATTCGCCCTTCGCCTGGGCTTCTTTTCGTCTCGTCTCTAATTCCTCAGGCGTACAGACGCACCAGTAGGCCAGCTTTCGATTCAAGAGATCCATCGCCCGGTCACGATACAGCTCTAAGCGGTCGGTTTGGCGGAAAGGCCCTTCATCCCAATTCAACCCTGTCCATTTCAAGCCATCCAGAATGACCTGAATAGCATCATCCGTGGACCGATCCCGATCGGTGTCCTCAATACGGAGGATAAAGGTTCCACCCCCATGACGCGCAAATAACCAATTAAACAACGCTGTCCGCACCCCGCCAATATGGAGGAATCCAGTCGGACTTGGCGCAAAGCGAACTCGAACCTCACTCATGTGTTTTCACCGATCTTTCTCTTGCTCTTGACCACCCACGCCCATATTGAAAGAGGCCGCTCCGGATAGGTGAAATTGATTTCTCATGGCGCCATCATCGCCTCTCCACGCCCCATTCCCCTTAGAATCAAGGACAGCCTATTCCGTGGCATCTTCATACGGCATGAAGGATGACCTACCAAGTCATATTTTTCATTCTCCGGCCTGTTGCTTTACCATGCCGCCTTACCGATGTAAAGAACTGAATTGGTACGGCCTCCTCACTTGCCTTTCCCGTTACCGGCCCTTAAAATTTCATCATGGTCATCAAAGAAATTCTGAGGAGGCAGGACGCATGATTCGAATTATACGCGAGGGTTCCGCTAAATATCCCTGGATTCTCAAGTTACTCATCCTGGGCATCGCTGTCACTTTTGTCATCGGCATGGGTTGGTATGGGTACGAGTCCACTCAAGGAAACGCCGTGGCAACCGTCGGCCCCTATAAAGTCACCAAGGATGAATATCTCCGGACGAAGCAAGGCTATTTCCGATTCTATCGCGACCAACTCAAACAAGAAGACGTAAAAGAAGAGACCATTAAGCAACTCGCTCTCGAGGGTTTGATCACTACAAAATCCTGGCAATTACTGGCGGATGAAATGAATTTAGCGGTCTCGGCTCAAGAACTCCACGATGCGATTGTGAACCAAAAAGACTTTCAAAAAGATGGCGTCTTCGATACGGAATATTACCAGCGACTTCTGGCGGCGAACCGGATGAAACCTCATCAATATGAGGAGCAACGCCGGAACGAATTGCTGGCGGAAAAGGCGAGACTCCTTGTCTCTGAAGCCACAACACTCACCCCGACGGAAATGAAAGAAGTCAAAGAACTCGCTGACCGCCAAACGCTTGATGGGGCAGAACCTGACCTCAACGTTTTAGAACAGATTCGCCTTCAATTCCTCATGCAAAAGAAACAGCGAGCCATGCAGGCCTTCCAGACGGCTCTTCGAGCTCGTGGAGACGTGACGATTCACGAGGAACTGCTGTAAGAAAGAGTCTCCGGCCTTCTCCTGACAATCTCATCTGTATGGAGTCCCCCACTGAGCCACCCTTGGAAGCTATCCGTAGGCACAGACTCCTCCTTCATGTTTTCATAACCTGAGACCTTGGCCCTACGTAAAATAGTCTTTGCAGAGAAAAGACTTCCGGATTTTTCTCTATTTCCGCCAACGCCATTATTCAAGAATAAGCATGGCATCCCCATAACTATAGAACCGGTAGCGTTCACACACTGCATGGACATAGGCATTCCTGACCTCCTCTAATCCCGCAAATGCCGCAACTAACATCAAGAGAGTCGTTTCGGGAAAATGAAAATTAGTCAGGAGCCCATCAAGGACCCGGAACTTGAATCCCGGCAGGATAAAGAGGCGGGTCTCTCCTGAACAGGGCCTGAGCTCGCCGGTGTCATCTAGAGCGGACTCAAGACTTCGTGCCACGGTCGTCCCGACAGCGACAATTCTCCCGCCTCGCTTCCGAACCTCACGAATCCTCTCAGCGGTCTCCTCTGACACCTCGAACCATTCCGGATGCATGATGTGGCGTGCGATGTTCGTTGTCTTGACCGGTTGGAAAGTTCCAGGTCCAACGTGCAGGGTAACCGTGGCCGTCCCGATTCCCTTCTCTGCCAGTTGCGTGATCAATTGTGGCGTAAAATGCAATCCGGCTGTTGGCGCGGCAATAGCCCCTTCTACTTTGGCAAAGACGGTTTGATAATCTTCTTGATCGCGTGAAACGGGTTGCCGTTTCAAGTACGGAGGAAGGGGGATTTCTCCATGGGACAGTAACCATGTCCGTAATGCACCCGGGCCAAGCCAATGAATCACCGTTCGACCAGGCTCTTTTTCCACGACCTGCGCGCGGGCAGACCCTTCACATTCCACAATCTGTCCGACTCCAACTTTTCCCTGAATGAGGACTTCCGCATGATCTGTACCGATTTCTTTAACAAACAGCAATTCCACCCGGCCCCCACTTGGGACCTTCTTCGCCCAGAGGCGAGCCGGAATGACTTTGGTATTGTTCACCACGAGCAAATCCCCCGGTCGTAATAAACTTGGGAGGTCTTTGACTTGCCGATCGTTAATATCTCCAGTAGATCGGGTCAGCACCAATAATCTGGCATGATCGCGTGGATGAACCGGATATTTGGCGACCAGGGTCTGGTCAAAGGGAAAGTTGAATTGGGAAAGATCCATGCCCAGGCAAGAAAAGAAAGTAAAAGAATTAGTCGACAGCCGTGAGGAGTACACGGTCCATAGGAAGAAGTATCGTGTGGGGGTAATAATGTCGGATAATCGATTGGTAGTCATACCCTAACTCGGCCATCTCGCGCATACCCCACTGGCACATTCCTACCGCATGTCCCGCCCCATGACCCACCACGACCACATCCTGACCCAATGATTCGATGGAAAATTGGGTGCTGAAAATTTTTGAGTATCCGACCACTCGTCGCAAGTCCTGCCCACGCAGAATAATTTCTCCACGAGAATGGAGCAGACGCACACGATCAACCCGACCCGATGGCGTAAAGGTATAGGGCGTAAAGGTCGCGATGTTACCAACGTCATATCCCTCTTTGAGCAGTTGCTGCTCAAGAAAGTCGAAGGTAAATGATGTACGCCAATCATATCGTGGAGCTTGCTCGTCAAACGGGCAGTCGACACCTTTGAGATAGGGAAGATCCAGTGCCCACACATACAACGCATCCTCAGTGGGACCAGCCGCCGTCGACGAATAGGCTGCAAAGATGGGGCGATTTTCATACGTCACCACTTGACCTCTGGTGGCTTCAACGGCCTGAAGCACGGATTCAGCTTGTACGGAATGGCCATGATAGACTTGATCTTGCACGCCGGCGACTACATCGAAGGATTGCAATTGGTTTTCAACTTTTTTGTACAACACATAGGTTCTGGCAGCAACGGCTTGAGCTTTCAGAGCCTCCAATGGCCACTTGGCCCCGACTTCACCCGAAACCACCCCTGCGACATACGATTCAAGATCAACCCAATTAATCAAGGTTAATCCGGAGGGGTCCAATCGAATTTCAAGCGGGCCGCGAACCACCCATTCTGGCCGTGAATTCCTGAGCGCAGCCTTTTCGTTTTTCGTTTCCACTCCTACCTGATAGATGCCTCCCGATCCCTCAACCCGCAGACTCGGCTCAGTCACGACACGGTCATTGAGAAGAAGGCCAGCGCCTTGCCTTCGAATAGTTACTTGACCTGAAGCATGAAATCTTTTCCCGGAAGGCAGGAGGAGGGAAAAGGGATCCGCAGATTGAATGGAAAGAACTTGAGCAGCCTGTGCAAGACCCACGCGAACAGCCGGTTCATCCGCCCAAATGACCGGCGAATGCAACATCACCCAACTGACAAGGAGTAGACCCAGGCCCAAGCGATGTGTCACACATGCCATAACTCTTCCCTACCCTCTTGCCTACCGCCGGAAGAAAAGATAGAAGATCACACTTCCGACCACACTGAGAATGAGACTGGTCGCAAGAGGAAAGTAAAACGTCACATGATCCCGCTTGATTATAAAATCACCGGGTAACCGGCCAAGCCAGCCCAAGCCGCCCTCACCGTCTGACCATTTCCCCAAGGCCCAAAATATTCCCCCCAACACCAGGAGGATAGTCCCCAGCAGTATCAGGGCTTTTCCCACTCCACTCATCATGTCGACTCTCACGCATTACCGGATAAGTTCCTCGGCGATTTGTACGGCGTTGAGCGCGGCACCTTTTCGCAAATTATCCGCCACAATCCACAGATTCAATCCATGAGTCACCGATTCATCTTCTCTTACCCGCCCCACAAATACCGCATCAGTTCCCACTACATCGATCGGTAGAGGATACAAATTGCGACTGGGATCATCGTAGACCTGAATGCCGGGAGCGGCAGACAGTATCGCTCGTGCGTCATTGGCACTCAGCTTTTGCTCAGTTTCAATATTCACGGATTCCGCATGGCAGATAAAGACCGGGACCCTGACCGTCGTTGCCGTAATCGGCAACAACGATTCACCCAGAATTTTCCGGGTTTCGTTGACCATTTTCATTTCTTCTTTGGTGTACCCATTCGGTAAAAAATCATCAATATGTGGCAAACAATTAAAGGCAATTTGATGCGGATAGACCGACACTTTGGCTTCTCCAAAACTGAGTAGTTGTCGGGACTGATCAATCAATTCTTCCATCCCATCCTTGCCGGTTCCGGACACGGATTGAAATGTAGTGACAATAATCCGTTTGATTTGGACTGCATCATGCAGCGGCTTCAAAGCCACGACCATTTGAATGGTGGAACAATTGGGATTGGCAATCAGCCCCTGATGTCCCGAAAGAGCATGGACATTCACCTCAGGCACCACGAGTGGTACGTTGGGGTCCATTCTCCATGCGGAACTATTGTCCACCACCACGGCTCCAGCTTTGACAGCCATCGGACCGAATTCTTTGCTAACACCGGCTCCTGCCGAAAACAAGGCCACATCCACACCCTCGAACGAGTTGTGCTCCAGCACCTTAACGGGAAGAGTCTGACCGCGAAACATGACCTCATTGCCTTCGGACCGGGCCGAGGCCAGCGGGACTAATTCCTCGACAGGAAAATCCCGTTCTTCCAGGACCTGGATCATTTCCGTACCAACGGCACCGGTTGCTCCCACCACTGCGACCGTATAGGCCGATTTTTTCTTTATCATGTCAGGCTCACTCCCTCAAGAAAATCACGGATGGCATTCAGTATTCCACACATCCTATCAGTTCAAAATCCTTGACTCAAAAATTACGAAAGGGAAATTCATCGCAGGAGAGCATTCCAGCCAAGGGCCGAGGCCGAAAATTCTGATACCCCGTGATGGCCTCCGGGACTCTTCTTAGACAGGAATATAGCGGATGCGGTGATTAAAGGTATCGGCAATCGCAATATTGCCCAAGGCGTCAACAGCCACACCAAACGGAAAACTGAGGCTACTATCCGAAGACGGGCCTCCATCACCAGCCCATGTCGATTGGCCATTGCCGGCGACCAGAGTCATTTCTTTATTGACGGCATCCCACTTCCGGATTAAGTGATGATCGGAATCCGTGATAAGCACATGGCCTTGTGGTGTTATCGCGATGCCATAGGGCCTGGCCAACGCCTGAGATTGTTCATTTGCCCCACGCTCGTAGCGAAACTCGGCGCCATCCCCCGCCACCGTGGACAGAATCCCTGTGCGGTGGTCAAGCATGCGAATACGGCCATTAAAGGTATCGGCAATATAGAGATTGCCATGGCGATCAAGTGCCAACCCGCTCGGTCCCGCAAGCGCAGACTCAATCGCAGGCATGCCATCCCCAGTATATCCGGACTCTCCGGTTCCTGCGATGGTTGTCATGACACCCGATTCCAAATCCACCCTACGGATGCGATTATTACTCTGATCGGCAATATAGAGTCGCGTACCATCCACGACTAATGCCACCGGTTCATTCAGAGAAGCGGATGTTCCGGGACCGCCGTCACCCGTCCACTTTGCCTGGCCGGTCCCGGCCACGGTCTGGATTATCCCCGTTTTGGAATCTACACGCCGAATGCGATGGTTCCACGTATCGGCAATAAAGAGATTGCCTGCCGTATCAACGGCGACGGCAGAGGGGAAATTTAATTGTGCTTTTGTGGCCAAAATCCCATCTCCCGCAAACCGATCTTTGCCCATTCCCTGTCCAACTATGTAGCGCACCGTTCCACTCAAATCAGGCGTTTGAGAGTAGGCTTGGCCCGGAATCTCATCCACATCCGCAAGAGGATCAATCTCCTCCTCGACGTGAGAAGTTGGAGATGCTGTCGGAGACTGTGGATTTTCTCCTCCGGCGCGTCGCATGACCATGAAACCGGCTATCGTTTCGATGACACCGGTCGAATGCCGCAAACGGCGAATGACATGATTTTCAGAATCGGCAATCAGGAGGTTGCCTTCAGCGTCAAAGCACACATTTTTGGGTTCATTCAGAACCGCTTGAGTCCCTAGCTGTCCATCGCCCTCATACCCGGGCTCCCCCGTTCCCGCTATCGTAAGAATCTGCCCACTCTGTCCTTGCCCAATCATCTGATTAGTGTCCTAACTGCGTTACGATGTGATCGCCCATTTCAGCGGTTCCAACTATGGTACACCCGTGACTCTCAATATCTTTCGTGCGGTATCCCTGCTCAAGAGTCTTCTGGATAGCCGATTCAATCATCTCGGCTTCGTTCGTCAATTCGAACGAATAGCACAACATCATGGCTGCGGAGGCAATGGTCCCAATAGGATTGGCGATGTTTTTCCCGGCAATATCCGGAGCGCTTCCATGGATAGGTTCAAACATCCCCACTGTCGCTCCGACGCTGGCAGAAGGGAGCATGCCTATCGACCCGGTCAGCATCGCCGCTTCATCACTCAAAATATCCCCAAACAAATTGGTCGTCACCACCACGTCGAATTGCTTGGGATAGCGAACGAGTTGCATAGCACAGTTATCTACATACATGTGACGCAATTCCACATCTTGAAAGCCCTGATGCACCTTGATCACTTCTCGCCGCCAGAGCTCGGACGACTCCAGCACGTTGGCCTTATCGATTGAGTGAACAAGGCCACGCCGCTTCCGGGCTGCCTGAAAAGCCACTTCCGCGATCCGTTGGATTTCCTCCGTCGTGTAGACTTCGGTATTGAATCCCCGATGTCCTGTCGCCGTTTGTTCAATGCCTTTCGGTTTGCCAAAATAAATCCCACCGGTCAATTCCCGAACAACCAGAATATTAATACCCGCCACGACTTCAGGCTTGAGACTGGACGCCCCCACCAACGCTGAATACATTTTTGCCGGTCGGAGGTTAGCGAAAAGCCCAAGCTGCTCTCGCAACCCGAGTAAGGCTCGCTCCGGCCGACGCTCATACTCAAGGCCTTCCCACTTCGGGCCGCCCACAGCTCCCAAGAGGACGGCATCACTCGATTGAGCCAATTTCAGGGTCTCGGCCGGTAATGGAAAGCCTGTGGCGTCAATAGCCTCCCCGCCAACCTGCCCATAGGTAAAAGTAAATTGATGCCCACACTTCTGACCAATGGTCTCGAGAACCCGAATCGCTTGTGGCATGATTTCAGGCCCGATTCCATCACCCGGCAATACGGCAATCCGTTTCTTCATGATTCCCCCAATAATATGATGAACATCTTTGGTTTGATTTTGGCGATAAACGCGCACTCTAAACGGTCTGAGAGAAGGCACACACCCATGGACGAAGAAAATGGCAGGAGATCAGTGGCTCATTGACTTATGATGAAGGGAACGCGTTCTTCAACATAACCCGATTTTTTGTTCGGCTCTGGCATGTCGTTCCGCCAAATCCGCCAATTTATTGAGCGCATTAAGATAGGCCTGTGCAGAAGCAAGAATAATATCCGTATCTGACCCATGACCGGTAACGGTTTCACTATTTTCCTCGACGCGGACCGACACTTCTCCCTGGGCATCGGTACCACCGGTAATCGCTTTCACGATATAGGCACGAAGAAGACTTTTCGTTTCAGTCAAGGCCGCAATGGTCCGATACACCGCATCCACCGGCCCATCACCCGTACCCGTTAGTTTCGCGACTCGCCCATCCATCATCAATTCCACCATCGCGGACGGGCGCTGCTCCAAGCCACTTTCCACGTGCAACCCCTTTAAGGCATAGCGCTCAGGAACTTTGGTAATTGCCTTATTGACGATTGTCTCCAGATCTTCTTCAAATAATTCCTTCTTTTGATCCGCCAGATGTTTAAAGCGTTCAAAGGCCTCTTGCAATTCCTGCTCAGAAAGGGTGTACCCCAGATTCGCCAGTTCTTCACGAAAGGCATGCCGACCGGACAGTTTGCCCATCACCAACCGACTTTGAGTTAATCCGACGGATTCCGGTTGCATGATCTCATAGGTACTCTTGTTTTTGAGCAAGCCGTCCTGATGAATACCGGACGTATGCGCAAAGGCATTGGCACCCACAATCGCTTTATTGGGCTGAACCACCATTCCGGTGATATTGCTGACCAACCGACTGGCTTTGGAAATTTCCTCCGTGCGTATGTTGGTATCGGACTGGTAAAAATCGGTACGCGTACGCAGTCCCATCGCGATTTCTTCTAACGACGCATTGCCGGCTCGTTCACCAATCCCGTTGATCGTACATTCCACCTGGCCCGCTCCCGCATATATGGCAGCCATGGAATTTGCGACAGCTAACCCCAAGTCGTTATGGCAATGGACGGAAATAATGGCCGTCTCCATCCCCCGGACTCGCTCTCTTAATGTCCGAATAATCTTTCCAAACTCCTCGGGAGTGGTATACCCCACCGTATCCGGAATGTTCACCGTTCCCGCTCCAGCCTCCACTACGGCTTCCACCACTTCACAGAGATAGGTCAAATCGGAGCGGGTGGCATCCATGGGAGAAAATTCCACATCCTCAACATAACCCCGGGCATGGCGAACCATCTCCACTGCCCTCTTGAGGGCTTCATCCCTGGTCATACGAAATTGATGCTTCAGGTGGATATCCGAAGAAGACAAAAACGTATGGATTCGGCTTTTGGGTGCGCCTTTGAGTGCCTCCCAAGCCCGGTCAATATCTTCCGGTTTCGCACGGGCCAGACTGCAAATGACCGGACCTTCCACTTCCTGGGCAATACGATGAATCGCTTCAAAATCACCAGGAGAACTAAACGCAAAACCGGCTTCGATAATATCCACATTCAATCGGGCCAATTGCTTCGCCACGAGGATTTTTTCTTCGATGTTCATGCTTGCGCCAGGAGACTGCTCTCCATCCCGCAAGGTGGTATCAAAAATTCGAATCATCCGTGTCATGGCTCATTACCCCCACATTTGGTCTTCATCCCCAACGTCCCCTCTCCTCTCCATGGCGGACCATTCATTTGTGGAGTCCATCCGGTCTAATCTCTTCCGCCGGCTTTTTCCCCAACATACCTGCCACCAGCTTCCATCCTTGCTCCAATACGCCGGAAAGCGCATAGGCTGCAAACACGACAAAAAGCATCGCCTGTGGATACGCTAAGACCGCCATGAGAATGAGGACTGCATACACCAAATAATTAAAGTGGTGGTGTTCCTGCGTTTTTAATTCTTTCAGACTACGATAACGAAATGTACTCACCATGAGAAACGCCAGCACCAAGGTCAAGATAATCCCAAGAATTGGCTTTACCTTCTCTCCTAACGGCGCAACATGTTGATCGAAAATCACCAACGTGGCCATCACCCCTGCTGCACCGGGAATGGGAAGACCGGTAAACGGCTTGCCGTCTCCACCTGTCGTCGCCAGAACGTTATGCCTGGCCAATCTCAGGGCACCACATGCGACAAAGGCAAACATCACCGCCGCGCCCAACATCTTCGGAGCACTCAGCGCCCATGAATACATCAGCAAGCCAGGAGCCACGCCGAAAGCCACGACATCTGCCAACGAATCATATTGCAACCCGAAGTCACTCGTACTTTTCATCAGCCGGGCTGACGTCCCATCCAATACGTCAAAGACGATCGCCACAAGGATGGCAATGGCCGCAGCACCATAATCACCTCCAAAGACAAACAGGATTGAGGCCAACCCACTAAAGAGATTTCCCGTGGTCAGCAGATTGGGAATTAAATAGACGACCCGTCGTTTTTTGGGCTGTTTCATGAAGCCTCCACGCATAGCAACTCCGCCACGATGGACGATCCTCCCTTTACTTTCTCGCCAACCTTGACTTGAATGGCACTATCGTGAGGAAGATACAAATCCATCCGGGAACCAAACCGAATAAGTCCAAATCGTTCGCCTGCCTCAACCTGTTCACCGGGGGTGACCCAACAGACAATCCGTCTGGCAATTAACCCGGCAATTTGGACACACAGTATTTTTTTTCCATCGGAACGCTTGAGCATCAGCGCATTTTGCTCATTTTCCGCTGAAGCCTCCGGACGACTGGCTACCAAAAACTTTCCGGGAGCATAGACGACATCCTGTAGCACTCCTGCAGCCGGCATCCGGTTAATATGGACATTGAAAACATTTAAAAAAATGCTGATTCTGATACTGGGTTCCTTGAGGAAACGGTGCTCGAATTCTTCTTCCACCGCTACGACTGTCCCATCCCCAGGAGACACAATGAGGTTTTTCCCCTGAGGAATCGTTCTAACCGGATTTCTAAAAAACCAGGCAGTAAATAGGGTTAACGATCCCATCAGGCAAGTGAGCCAGACCGATCCGGCCACCCAACACCCAAGCGTCAGAAGCCCTCCCCCTGCGATAAAGGGAAGGCCTTCTTTGGCAACAGGAATCCCTTTTGCCTGATCAGCCATTGGGAATGGGTCTCACATCTCGCAATCTTTTCATCAATTTTTCTGTTTATCCACAAGCTGATCTTTTTGCAGCCATGGCATCATCCCTCGCAACCGTGAACCGACCTCTTCGATCGGGTGCTCCTCTCCCCTTCTCAAGAGAGCATTATACACGGGCCGGTTCGCTTGATTTTCCAGCACCCACTCTCTGGCGAATCGACCGCTTTGGATCTCTCCCAAAATCTCTTTCATCACTTTCTTGGTCTCATCGGTTACCACACGTGGGCCTCGTGTCACATCGCCATATTTTGCCGTCGTGCTGATAGAATAGCGCATATTGGCAATTCCACCCTGATAGATCAGGTCCACGATGAGCTTCACTTCATGTAAACATTCGAAATAGGCCATTTCAGGCGAATAGCCGGCTTCGACCAATGTTTCAAATCCTGCCTGAATCAGGGAGGTAAGCCCTCCACATAAGACCGCCTGCTCCCCAAAAAGATCCGTTTCCGTCTCTTCTCGAAAGGAGGTTTCAATGACACCCGCTCTGGCTCCGCCAATCGCACAGGCGTAGGCCAATCCGACCTTCGTTGTCTGACCGCCGGGATCCTGGTGAATGGCTAACAAGCATGGTACGCCCGTCCCTTTGGTATACTCCGACCTGACCAGATGCCCGGGACCCTTGGGAGCCACCATAAACACATTCACATGGCTGTCAGGTTGAATTTGCCCAAAATGGATATTAAACCCATGCCCAAAGGCCAGATAAGCTCCCTGTTTCAAGTTTGGACCAATATCTTTATTGTAGATGGCGGCTTGGGCTTCATCTGGAGCTAACAGCATCACCACATCAGCACCTTTAACCGCATCCGCGGTCGGCATGACTTTCAACCCAGCCGCTTCCGCTTTGTTCCATGACGAACCTTCCCGGCAGCCCACGACCACTTGAAGACCACTATCCCGCATGTTTAAGGCATGAGCATGACCCTGGCTACCGAACCCCACTACGGCCACAGTTTTTTTGGCCAAAATCTGTCGATCTGCGTCTTTTTCATAATAAATTTTCATCATGCACTCCTCATAAAGATAATATAGTCCTTAGTCGTTCCGTCTATCAGGGTGGACGGATCCCATCAGTTTAAAGGCAGCTGTTGTTGGCCTGATTAATTCGCTTTCGCAAGCGGTCGGGATTGGGTTTGTGTCGAGCGTGTCGGTTCGCGCCCAATGGCAATCCTGCCGGTTCGTACCAGCTCTTTGATGCCAAGTGGCTGCAGGAGATTGATGATCGCCTGGACTTTCCTCACATCTCCAGTGACCTCAATGGTGTAGCTGGTAGGAGAGGAATCCAGAACATTGGCTCGAAAAATATCCGCAATGCGAAGAGCTTCCGCTCGATCCTCTGGCCGGGTATGAACCTTAATTAGCGCAGTCTCTCGTTCAACAAACTCGCTTTCGCTAATATCAACGACTTTAATTACATCAATGAGTTTGTTCAGTTGCTTCAGGATTTGTTCGATAATCGGATCATCCCCCTTGGTGACCAAGGTCATCATGGACACAGAGGGATCCAATGTCGGGGCAACTGACAAACTTTCTATATTAAAGCCCCGGCCACTAAAGAGACCCGCTACTCGGGACAAAGATCCGAATTTATTCTCTACCGTCAACGAAATAATGTGTTCCATAACACCCTTTTATGGTTGTACTCTAAGCTGTGATGACAGAATCCGAATCCGCCTGAGTACCTATTTTTTGCATGGCATTGGGCTTCTTTAGGTCCGGGGGATCTGCTAATAACATTTCATGATTACAGCCTCCGGCCGGAATCATGGGATAACAATTTTCAAACTGGTAGGTCGGGACGTCAATCACGACCGGGCCCTTAATGGAAAGAGCTTCACGAATCCCGCTATCCATTTCTGAAACCTTTTCAATTCGAATACCAGCAGCCCCATAGGCTTCCGCTAATTTCACAAAATCAGGAACGGTCCCCAGGTAACTTGACGCATACCGGCCCTCATAAAACAAGTCCTGCCACTGCCGAACCATGCCATGGAACCGGTTATTAATAATAAAAACTTTAACCGGTAGTTGCTCAACGACTGCGGTCGCCAACTCTTGGGTATTCATTTGAATACTGCCATCACCGGCGACACACAGAACCAGTCGATCCGGAAACGCAGCTTGAGCCCCCATCGCGGCCGGCAATCCAAAACCCATGGTCCCCAGCCCCCCTGATGTTAACCAGGATTGAGGATTCTGTAATTTAAAATATTGAGCTGACCACATCTGGTGTTGACCCACGTCTGTGGCCAAAATAGGATTTCGGTCACTCGTCAGCTGATACAGGCGATCAATAAGAAATTGTGGCTTAATTTGTCCGTCGGGATCTTGATCATAGCGCAGAGGGTGCGCTTGCCTCCAGGCATTCAGTTGATCCCACCAGGGCTTCCTTTGCTCTTTTTGATTCCCATTCACCGTGGCGCGAAGAATATTATTCAATTCAATGAGCACTCGCTTACAGTCACCGACAATGGGAATGTCTACCTGAATATTTTTCCGAATAGAGGTCGGATCAATGTCAATGTGAATAATTTTCGCATCGGGACAAAACTCTGAAACCTTGCCCGTCACCCGATCATCAAATCGTGCCCCAACGGCAATAACCAGGTCGGAATAATGCATGGCCATATTCGCGACATACGTCCCATGCATGCCCAGCATGCCCAGTGAAAGGGGATGGTTTCCGGGAAATGCCCCAAGCGCCATCAACGTCATATCCACGGGAATTTGCGTCAGCTCGGCAAGCTCTTTTACCTCCGGAGAGGCCCCGGATAACACGACTCCTCCACCCACATATAAAATTGGACGCTTTGCTTTCATGATCGCGTCCGCCGCTTGTTTAATTTTCCACCGACTTCCGTCGTACGTGGGGTTATATCCGCGAATGGAAACAGACGTCGGGTAATGAAAGTCCGCTTTATCGAGCGAAATATCTTTAGGAATATCGACTAAAACCGGGCCAGGGCGGCCAGTGGTGGCAATATAAAACGCCTCCTTAATCGTCTGTGCTAAATCTTTCACGTCCTTGACCAGGAAATTGTATTTGGTGCACGGACGACTGAGACCGATATTGTCGGCCTCTTGAAAGGCGTCGTTGCCGATTAAGGCTGTGGGAACCTGTCCTGAAAAGACGACTATGGGAACTGAATCCATATACGCGTCAGCAAGAGACGTGATAACATTGGTCATGCCGGGGCCGGAGGTAATCAGCGCCACACCGGGTTTGCCCATGGCTTTTGCGTATCCGACGGCCATAAACCCGGCACCTTGTTCATGTCGTGTCAGAATTACCCGAATATCATTTTGCTGGTGCAAGACATCGAATATTTTGAGAACCACTCCGCCTGGCAAGGCAAACATGGTTTTCACGCCCTCACGCTTTAATGCTTCTAAGAAGATTTCTGCACCAGTGATTTTCATAATTCTCACCCTCTGGTTAATGTGACGACGGACGAAACCTGGTGAACCACATCGTCCCGGTAAAACCCCTCAAAAACCTCTTCGACAAAAAATATTCCCCATTTGTGGCAAATTTATTGTCTGCATAAATAAACCATTGTAATCATTATGGTTTTTTCAAGTCAATATTTATTGTAACAGGGTTGATCCCATTACGAAATACCTGTGGACGACAGATCCTATAGGTAAAATTTCAAAATCCTACGGCCCGCTCAATGTTCAAAGAAGACCTCCAGACCTTAGCGCAACAAAACCTGTTGAGGGAATTATCTCTCGTCAACTCCCCTTCGGCTCCAGTTATTTCAGTGGAAGGACGGGAAGTCCTTCTTTTTGCTTCCAATAACTATCTTGGGCTGGCCAACCATCCACAGCTAAAAGATGCCGCCATAAAAGCCATCGAAAAATTTGGAGTAGGATCTGGAGCCTCACGGTTAATTTCCGGCAACGTTACGCCTCATCACGTTTTAGAAGATGAATTGGCCAATTTTAAGGAAACAGAGGCGGCTCTCACCTTTTCTTCAGGTTATGCCACCAATATAGGAGTTATCCCGAATCTTGCCAGGGCAGATACCCTGATTTTGGCGGATCGGTTATGCCATGCCAGTCTTATCGATGGTTGCCGCCTCAGCCGGGCCACACTACGCGTCTTCCATCATAACGACGTCAGCCATCTCAAGCTCCTTCTGGCAAAAACACGCTCCCGGACTTCGACGCTCATTCTGACTGAAGGGGTGTTTAGTATGGAGGGAGATGTGGCTCCGCTGCCCGAGATAGCCAGATTGGCAGAAGAGTATGGTGCCACCCTGCTCATTGATGACGCGCATGGCACCGGGGTCATGGGCGCAACCGGTCGAGGCACGGTGGAACATTTTAGATTAGACTCCCGGAACATCCTCCAGATGGGCACGCTCAGTAAAGCCATTGGGTCCAGCGGCGGATTTATTGCCGGGCCGAAAGATTTTGTGTCCTATCTGGTTAATACCGCACGCTCATTTATCTATACCACCGCACCATCACCCGCCATTGCCGCCGCAGCGAGCGCAGCCCTGGCGGTCATTCGGCAAGAACCCCAACGCAGAGTGATGCTCTGGCGCAATCGAGAGTTTTTGCATCACGGCTTAGTGACGATGGGATTCCAACTGACCGACACTCAGAGCCCTATTCTCCCGATCATGGTGAACGACCCGGAACTCGGAGTCCAGATGAGCCAACACTTACGAGCAGAGGGCGTGTGGATTCCGGCTGTCCGCCCCCCTACGGTCCCTAGAGGGACCAGCCGCCTCCGCATCACGGTTACAGCCGATCATTCGCTTGAGCATCTCGAGACCGCCCTCAGAGCATTACGGAAGGTAGGAACAGCCCTTAAGGTTCTCTAAGCGAAAGATTACCCTCCGGTGCTCTTCTTATTCCTGCCAGCTGATCCTGAAAAACGCCCTCTTCTTATGTCCTACATTCGAAATCCAAAAAGATCAATAATCCCCTCCATTCAAGAAAATCAAACGGTATTCCGACAAGATGAGCAGGAATTCCATGGCTCCGAGATTTCGGCATTGATTGATAGGGGTGCCTTCGTTTCAATGCACCACGACCAGCAGACATACTCATTCATCACAAATTTTCATTAGAGTTAGGTTTTTTGTATGAATACACAACTGTTGCCTGGAAAAATTGAAATACAGGGAGAAATTGCCAAAGGCCAAACCGGTACCATTTACTATGGGTATGATCTCGAACTGCGGCAGGAAATGGCGATTAAGGTGTATCATACCCATATCAATGGTCGGCTCATTCGTGGAAAAGCCTTCATTGAAAAAGCCAAATCGCTCCTTCGATTAGAACACCCCAATCTCATTAAAATCTTCAAAGTAGAAGAGCAGGACGGCACCCCTGTCGTCTGCATGGAATTTTTTGATGCTCCCAGTCTCCAACACGTCATTCAGAATGAAGGGCCGCTTTCAGTCGAAAAAATGCTCTTACTGGCCCGTGAAATTGCGGAAGTGTTAGTTCATATCCACTTCCAAGGCATCATTCACGGCACACTCCATCCTGGACACGTTCTAGTCGGCCCTCAAGGCCAGATCAAAGTCATGGACCTCGGATTATCTTGGATCCTGATGGACATCCTGAAAAACTGTGACGCTGAGTTACTCAGACCATTACCCTACTTGCTCCCCGAAACTGCCAAAAGCGAACTCCTGACCCTCAGCAGTGATTTGTACTGTTTGGGATTCATGATGTACGACATGCTCACCAAGCGAGTGCCCTATTCCGGTCTTCCGAAGACATCGATTATGGGGAAACTGGCTTTCGACCAGGCTGACCCGGTGTTTGACTTCCCGAACCATGTCCCGAAAGCCATCTGTGAGCTTATCCGCCAAATGACCAGGAATCAGTCCTCACAGCGACTTCAAGATGCCACCCATGTCCTCACCATTTTGAATCAGCAATTGGCAAAATTTGCCCCTGAAGTATTGAGGCAGCCAGCGGCCCCCGCAGAACCTCAACCAACGCCAGAAATCCAAACAGCCAAGATAGAGACACCGAGCCTTCCACCACAGGCACCAGTATCAGCACCCCCTCCAAACCAACCGCCTGCCGTGACCCGGCCGAAACACTCTACCGACTATCAAGGCATACACCGAGCCCAGACGAGAAAAAAATTAGGCGTAACGATTGGAATCACCTTGCTTCTCTTTATTGGTGGCACCATGGGTTATATGTATAAGGAACAGCTCGGCATCCCTTTTCTGGCCTCGAATCAACCCAGGGTCCCTGAGCAGCCACTCATCAACGAACCTGCTCCTGTCGTTCCACCAATAGACTCATTCACAACCATTCCTCCGGACAACTCAATTTCCTTTCCGCTCAATACCTCAAGAACCGAAGTACCACATGTGAAAACCAACGACACACCAACTAGTGATACCTCAAACCGGGCAATCCCGACACCCCCAGCGCCGACAACGGTGGTGACAGAGGATCACTCCCTGCGACCTGATGCATCACACCACCCGGAAACACCATTGCCTTCTCCTCCGGAACGCACCAGTGCACAATCTCTGAACCCGAGCGCACAACATACATCTGAAGGCAACCAGGTTCCGAATCAACCAACCAGGGCGCCACTCCAAGACCATTCCAACCTGGCCAACCCGCCATCTTCCAGGAAACCGGTTACTCCGGT
This sequence comes from Nitrospira sp. T9, assembly GCF_052156535.1. Taxonomy (NCBI): domain Bacteria; kingdom Pseudomonadati; phylum Nitrospirota; class Nitrospiria; order Nitrospirales; family Nitrospiraceae; genus Nitrospira; species Nitrospira sp. T9. The sequence continues at coordinate 10,466 of NZ_JBQKUP010000015.1, read as the reverse complement.
CACAGCACCGGCGTCGACAACAAATTTTCCAGCAACGGGGCAAAGAACTGTCCCCACAGTCACGGAGAAACCCGCGTCACACTCTGAACAGTCTTCCGCGGTTTCTTCCGAGGGACCGCAACCCTCACAGGAGTCAACTGCTCCCTCCCCGAACACCGAGGCGTTAGACACCATTGAAAGCAAGGAACACAAAGACGTATTGGATTCGGTTCAGATCCCTGAGAATGGAACAACCCTTTCCACGGAAGGACCAAGTCCTGTACTTCCATCCCCTCCGAATCCACCGTCTCCTACCCCTGCACCGAAACTCCCCGCTCTTTCATCGCCCGTATCTCCCCCATAACCACTCGATTGCAGTGCAGATTTTCAGAAGCCCCATGCATGAGTCCATCACACAAGACCAATATCTCTAAACCCTTATGGACGGCAGGAACCCTCAGCAGCCAGCATGCCGAATCCGCCATACTATTCAGTTAAAGGTTCCCAAAAAACGTGACTAATGATCTGTGAATGCACAGCCACCACACGTCTTAAACGGGAATATAGGGAGCAAGCATGTTAGCCAAAATTCAAAGTGTGGGGTTGGTGGGATTAGAAGCCAATCTCATTGAAATTGAGGTGGATATTGGTGGAGGCCTTCCACAATTTTCCATCGTGGGGCTACCCGATGCGACCGTTCGTGAAAGCCGAGACCGGGTTCGATCCGCACTCAAAAACACAGGGTTCCATTTTCCAGCAAAAAAAATCACCGTCAATTTGGCGCCAGCCGGATTAAAAAAGGAAGGGGCCGGTCTTGAGTTGGGAATTGCCATCGGCATTTTGGTAGCCGAAGGGGTCCTGTCACAAGAAGCGGTCACCTCCTACATTTTTGTTGGGGAACTGGCACTGGATGGCAGAATCAAAGCGGTTCCCGGGGTGCTGTCCATGGCTATTGCCACCCATCACCCCTTTTCATTGATCCTGCCTCACGACAATGCCTCGCAGGCTTCCGTGGTCGACCACGCCACCGTGTTTGCCGTCTCGACCCTCCCTCAGGTAGTGGAATTTCTCCAGGGGGCGCTCACTCTCCTTCCTGCAAAAAATACCTTCCCCCTCGTGCACCCCGGACTCTCCTCCACTGAGGAGGACTTTGCCGATGTGGTGGGACAATATCAGGCCAAACGTGCCCTGGAGGTGGCTGCCGCTGGTGGGCACAATCTCCTCATGGTGGGTCCACCAGGATCAGGAAAAACCATGTTAGCCCAACGGTTAACAGGGATTCTTCCACCCATGAGCTTTCAGGAATGTTTGGAAGCCAGTCAGGTCCACAGTGTGGCCGGAAACCTTCCACCTCATGCGGCCCTCCTCGCCAATCGCCCCTTTCGTTCCCCCCATCACACCATTTCAGAAGCCGGCCTCGTTGGAGGAGGATCCATCCCCCGTCCCGGAGAAGTCTCTCTGGCACATCATGGTGTCCTCTTTTTAGATGAAGCCCTGGAATTTAAGCGGTCGCTCTTGGATAGCTTACGCCAGCCACTGGAAAATGGAACCGTCACACTGACCCGCGCACAGGCCAGCTTCACGTTTCCCGCTAAACTCATGTTGATCGTCGCCATGAATCCCTGCCCATGTGGATATTGTGGAGACCCAACCCATGAATGTGTCTGTACGCCCTTTCACATTCAACGGTATCGAAGCCGTCTGTCCGGTCCACTCCTTGATCGGCTGGATATCCACATCGAAGTCCCTGCAGTCCCGGTCAAAGAACTATCGGGCAGGATTACCGGCGAAGCCTCTTCAACCATTCGTCAACGAGTGATTCAGGCACGACATCGTCAAATCGACCGCTACCGCGCTGAGCAGACCCTCAACAATGCACAGCTCAAGCCTCGCTTGCTCAAAAAATATTGCCAACTGGATCAAGCCGGAAACACCCTGTTGGATCAAGCCGTCATCCGCCTGGGATTGTCCGCACGGGCCTATGGCCGAATTTTACGTGTGGCCCGAACTATTGCCGACTTAGGAGAATCGGTTATGATTTCATCCACACATGTCGCCGAAGCGATTCAGTACCGAACATTAGATCGACCCATTCTGGCATAAGGACATTTCATGGATTCGTTTAAAGTGTTTCGATGGTGGTTCATGATTGGCGCCCTCATGGCACTGGCTGTCATCATGATTCAAGGCGGGATTCGCGATCTCATGCTGGCTAATGAACCTATATGGGAAATTAAACTGGTCGAATTGGGACCGCCGATCTTTGGGGGAGGCCTCTTGGGTGGATGCATTGCCCTCATCCTGAATCGAATTAAGGATAAGTCCTAACTCCAGTTACGTGTGACGGCCTCTCCCGCATTCCCTCCCACACATCCCAAGCCCCCTCACCGTCTCAAGGAGTGCTTAAAGCTTGTCCTGATCCTGGCCGAAGGAAGGCGGTTCAGCCCTGTCCTGAGGCTGCTCAAAAAAAGCCGCAGCCCGCTTGGACGAGCGGAGCACACGAAGGAGTATGTGAGCAGGGGCAAGCGGCCAATACTCATTCCTAAAACCATCCCGAGGTACCACACATGTTTTCAACACTCATCCAAGGAACATTTCCTCTAGCCACCGGCCTGATCCGGTCAGTACAATACGGGTCAGTTTTGAGTCTATTCACTGAAGAACAAAGGAGGCATGGTGGGCATGGATGTGAAAGTCGGACCGCATTGGTACCGCAATTCCAATGGAATTGTAGAAATTGACGGACTCCCCCAAATTGAAATGCAGCTCCGAAAAACCGGAGGAACCCCTGTTCGAGTCAATTTTGCCATTTTCGATAAAGTTGGGAAAATGCATGCAAAGATAGAAGCCAATTCCCTGGTTATTAACGAACAAGGAGCCTATCAACTGGAACGGTTGGAGAACGGCATAATTTTATCCAATAGAGGAGACAAGAAACGGGTGCTGGCCATTAACGTGACTGGCACGGATCAGGTGGAAATACCGGAAGGCGAATTCTATACGCTCAAAGGGCATCTCTTAAAGATTACGCCCCATGAATGGTCAGTGGAAAAAACCACGAAACAGTCAGGCGAGACAGACATGAAGGGACAACCCGTTGCGGTTGGTTCTCAATAAATGAGTCAGGGAAGCGTGGGGGTCGTTGAGGCCAAACCCTTGTCTTCCCCGGACCATCACGGTCATCAAATTTCAGCCGACGGGGCGTGACATCGCCCCTCACAAATTGCACACATTCGTGCGGGGACGCCGTCCCCAACCATGGCCGGGCCCAATGAACTGGAGAGGTCCAGTGCCACGACATCTGACCCTTGATACGTCCATAAACGGCCACATTCCTGACAGCAGTACCAAATGGTATACCCAGGCCACTCCCGATCACGCACAGCCATGAGTACGGTCTCCTTTGCCTACCTCTTCGTTACAGGATCCGACTGATCGGACTCAATCGTCCGGCATTTCCGCCTGAATCTTTTCAGGCAGTGTCTGTACCCAATCATCGAAGGGCAGATCGGCATCGACGACAATTTCCAGTTTGCCATTGGACAACCGACGAACCACCCCTGGACTTGCCGGGGCCAAGGGGATTTCCACGGCTTCCCGGGAAATATCCAACTCATCCGTCACTTCTAAAATTCTCGTGATATGCTGAAACGAAACCGTATCCAATAAACTCACCTTGGCTCCCTTCATCAGGCTGATCAATAGAAATTGTAGGAACTGTCCCGGACCCTGTCAACGAACTCCGGGGTGGCGACATTCACACCGCGGCTGAAAAAACCTGTCTGAAGACCCGCCCGGCAGCAACCATATCTTCATGATTGACATCCAAGTGCGTCACCACCCGAAACGCCCGATCCCCCATGGCATTCAACAGGACTCCGGCCTCCCGACAGTCAGCTAACAACGTGTCGGTCGTTTTAGAAGAATGGGGGACCTGAAACATCACCATATTGGTCTCCACTGCCTTGACATCAACGACCACACCGGGGATGTCCTCCAAGAGTGTCGCCAGATAATGCGCATTCACATGATCCTCGGCCAATCGGGCAATATGATGCTCAAGTGCATACACACCGGCAGCGGCCAGAATGCCCACCTGCCGCATTCCCCCGCCAAACACTTTGCGAAGACGACGCAATGTTTGAACACGTGCCGCATCCGACACTACCACCGACCCGACGGGAGCCCCCAAACCTTTCGACAAACAAAAGGACACCGTATCAAAGGGACGAGCATAGTCGGCAGCCGCCACACCGGTTGAGACCACGGCATTGAACAATCGAGCCCCATCCAAATGCAGTGACAATCCATAGGTGCGGGCCACCTCTGCAATGTGATGGATGACCTCCAAGGCATAAATCGATCCTCCACCCACATTATGCGTCTGCTCCAGACACACCAACGTGGTTGGAGGGTTATGCAGTCCCTTTGGCCGGATGGCATCCTTAACCGATTCCGGCGAAAGGCGACCGCGATCACCCGGCACACAAACCAATTGGACACCGGAGAGCGAAGACGCCGATCCCCCTTCATAGCGAATGAGATGGGATGTACTATCCACGATTACTTCATCACCGGGCCGGGTGTGCAATCGGAGAGCCAATTGATTGCCCATCACCCCGGATGGCACAAACACCGCAGCCTCCTTGCCTAACATTTCAGCGGCCATGGCTTCCAATCGATTCACGGTCGGATCTTCTCCATACACATCATCACCCACCTCGGCCTGAGCCATCGCCTCCCGCATGGCAGGTGTCGGTTTCGTCACAGTATCGCTGCGCAAATCAATTTTCTGCATGAGCCGATTCCTTCCAAAAATATTGACCCTGCAGCTATTCTAAGGAACCGTCTGTCTTCACACAAGATTTTCCTTTTGGCATTGGTCTACAATGCGGGCGATGAAAACACGTCTCCTCGTCACCGGCGGAGCGGGCTTTTTAGGCAATCACCTCCTACGTCGGGCCCATCAATTTGTCGCAGCCGGAACGCTGCACGCGACGCCCTCCACATCCCTTCCCGGCGTCACCTTTCATGTGTGTGATCTCCAAAGCCCTGAGGAAGTTCGAATCCTCATGGATCGGGTGCAACCAGACGTCATTATTCACACCGCCTGCTCGGAGCAGGGAAAAGGAATTGAAGCGATCCTTCCTGCAGCAGGGCTCCTCGCCATCCAATCCACGGAACGAAATATTCGCTTCATTCACCTTTCAACTGATCAAGTCTTTGATGGAACTTCAGCGCCCTATACCGAAGAGAGCCCCACGAACCCCATCAACCCCTATGGCCATGCCAAAGCCCAGGCGGAAGAACTCATCCGCTCCCTCAATCCGAAGGCCACCATCGTCCGCACCTCGTTGCTCTATGATCTGCGCACACCGGACCGCCAGACGTCACGCTTAATCGAGTCCACGAAAACCGACGAACCCTATCGCTTGTTCATTGATGAACTTCGCTGCCCCGTCTGGGTGGAAAATCTTGCCGAATTGTTACTGGAAATCGCCACCAAGGATGTTCCGGGAATCCTGCACCTTGGAGGCCCTGAAAGCCTGAACCGGTGGGACTTAGGGGTGGGACTGCTCCAGCACTTTTGGATCACACAGACATCGAATATTCAACAGGGAACCATCGAAGAATCCGGACTGGTCCGCCCCAAAAACCTCACCATGGACTCTTCGCGAACCAAACAGCTTCTCCATACCCCCCTACTCTCCCTTTCAGAAGCCCGGGAAAAAGTTCAACATCCCAAAACCTAAAAAATCCGGTATCCACCGGGAAGAAAAAGCCATGAGTCTCTTTTACATGCATGGATAAATCATGTTCGCCGTCAAGGATTTACCCACGGCTATCCGTTGGAATTCTACGTTTTGACATTCAGCGTTGACATTTTATTGTTAAGAATTTAGCCTGACCTCATTTCAGACCACATGGGTATGGAAATAAAATTTCTTTCAATCGCCTATTATTCGACGCGAAACGAGGTGGCAGATGCCGTTTCTGAAATCGTTATTCACGATTGAAGGGAAGAATGCGATCGTCACAGGGGCTGCGTCGGGTCTGGGTCAGCATTGTGCGGAGACGCTCGCACGCGCAGGTGCCCGGGTCGCGCTGTTGGACATCAACCAAGATGGACTTGCTAAGACTGCCGCTCGAATTAAAGAGATCGGTGGTCAATCGGTAAGCCAGGTTGTCGATATTTCACAGACCAAGGCTGTCGACGCGGGCGTGGCGGAAGTGATCGAAGCGTTCGGCGCCATCCACGTCTTAGTGAACTCCGCGGGAGTCGCATTATGGCGACCGGTCCTGGAAGTGACCGAAAAAGAGTGGGACCTGCTGCTCGACGTCGATCTCAAAGGCACGTGGCTCATGTGTCAGGCAGTTGCCAAGCACATGATCGCCCACAAGATTCACGGAAGCCTGATCAACATCTCATCCGCCACCTCGCACCGTCCCCAACCCAACCTGGTGCCATACGCCACTGCAAAGGCAGGAGTGAACCATCTCTCTCGAGCCCTTGCCGCTGAGTTAGCGCCGTACGGAATTCGAGTGAATTCGCTTGCTCCCGGAGGCATTGTGACCAATATGGTCAGGGAGTTTCTGAAGACCCCGGATGGAAAGGCCGCGGTAGCATCGGTGCCACTCAAGCGTTTCGCGGAAGTCGAGGAATACAACGGCCCACTACTCCTGCTGGCCTCCGATGCCTCGAGCTACATGACCGGCGCGGTCATAATGGTCGACGGCGGCCTCGCATGCGCGGCGTTGCAATTCCCGGAACACGAACAGTCGAAATGAGGGGGTAGGCTCCTGATATCTGAAAACTCTCACCAACAGACTTGAACCATAATCCTAACTCGTTATGGGTTTCGTTTATGAATGCCGAGTTTGTTCCCGTCGGGGTCCAGGACAATCGCTGCCCGGCAGTGAGGAAGGTCGAAAGGCTCAAGGGCGAACTGCACGTTGTGATTTCTGAGATGTTCTATCGTCTTGTCAAAGTCCTCTACTTCCAGCACAAGCTGAGGACCGTCGCCTGATGGCTTTAAGAATGGTTCTTTGCCGATGGCCAGCGTGTGAGGACCGATCTCATACTCGACCCAGAATCCGTCGACCAGATCCATGGAAGTCGCGCTAGTGAGCCCGAGAACGCCCTCATAAAAGGCACGGGAACGCGCCAGATTCGTGGCCGGATATACGATAAAAGCAAATTCAACAATCTTCATTGCGGTGTCCAATCGGATGATAGCGCTAACAGGGCGCATGGTTGAGTCGCGAACCTGAGCCTCCTCGAAACGAGCCGCACGTTCGGCTGCAGCAGGTAGCTAACATGCGAACTCTGCCCAGCCGACAGATCATCAATTCCTCCTAATTCCAATGCGAGCAGCCCTGTCTCCTTCACCACCTCAGAACTCCGGCCGCCACCTTCGAGGGGTTGCACGTATGAAGTGTAAGCTACCCGGCTCCGAGCGACGTGAGGAGCACCTCGACAACTGGACGAGGACCAGGTTAGCTTCACAGGTTTGTTAAACCGCGGGTACGGCATCACAGGTTGCGAGCCACACGGTGTGCTTGCCGCATGCTGGGTCTTCTGCCGTGTACGCTCTCACGACGAACCCGTTGGTCAGGAGCTGCTGCTCGTACTCTGCGGGCCCAAGACTCGCGTGGTACAGTGGTTCCACTCCGTAGGTGCCGATCGCCTCCCCTTCAGCAGGACCGCTTGTGAACATTAGCGGTGCTCCCCGTTGAGCATTTTTGGCGAAGCGTGGAAACATCTTCCGTTGATCATCCATGTCCAAATGGAAGAAGCTGTCCCACGCCAGAATGCCATCGAACCGTCGGACGATCTCGAACTGACGCATGTCTGCTACAACCCACTCGGAGTCGGGAAAGCGCGCGCGGCAAAGCGCGATCATAGACGCCGAAGTATCCATGCCAATGACGCGAAACCCGCGACCGATGAGATATCGTGCGATCGGCTCACCCATCCCGCAACCCAGGTCGAGAACTGTGCCTCCAGGACGCACGTGGACCAGAAACCGATCCAGCCAAATGCATTCCTGAAGCAATCGGCTTCGATCACGATCATAGGCCAGCACATGTCGCTCGTAAAGATCAATGACAGCGTCTTTGCACATGGTAGAAAGATTCTCCGACATCAGGTTCGCGATCACACGGAATATTGAGGGGCGCGCTGTTTTTACACACCTCTCTAAAAGGCAATATTAGGTTGCGACCTTTGATTTCGTGGCAAAGAACCTCAGGCGAACAAAATCTGCCTCCCAATTATCATTTACATTTCAGAGCATGGGACGCAGTGCTTCAAAAACCTCTGAAATAAAACGTTTTCTTTCGCTTTCAGGCAAAGCCGAAGTATATGGCTGGGCGAACCTTGCAACCCAGCCACCGACGTCTCCGGGCAACGGAGTGGGGCGAGGAATCAGGACAATGTTTTCGACCTTAAAAACGCTGGCCTCAAGGAGTTGTTTGTATTCTTCAGGCCTAGGAAAGAACCAAGGACTGGCAACTATCACTCCCCGCAAAGAAAGTGCAAATTCAATGGCGGTAGCCTTGGCAGACACGTTTCCATATCCCCCAAACTCCCCAACAAAGCGGCCGCCGGACCGGACCACGGCTTTTTTAAGCACCAAGGCCAAACCACAGTACATTGACGCTCGGGATCTGACCTTACAATCACGCAATCCTCTTTCGCCCTGACTCACCTGTACCACCACGTGTCAGTCCACTGTCTTCTTTCGAGACCTGCCCCCTGCCCTATCGAATTACTTATCCACCTGCAGATCGGCCAACTGGACTGGCGCTTAAACCCAGGGCCGGACTTTGTCCGAGCCCGGCGAGTTGGGCCGCCCTTTCGTTATCTGCGTCAGCACGATTGAATGTGGCCGACCTAGGTGGAAATGGTTTTTGGACCTTTCCCCGAAAGAAAAGGGCCTTGCCTGCCAAAGATAGGCCCTTCATAACTTATCGTAAACTCGCGACAATAGCCTTGACCGCTAATCCTATGAAACGGCCTTTGCTGTGCCACGAAGAGGCCAGTGTTTAGATAAGGGGCACAACTTAAGGAGCGATCCTAACTGATGTAGTTATTAGTTTTTTGGGCTTGATTTGTACCAATAATCTTCACCCTTAGGAAGAATTATTTCCTTAAATATTTTTTGACCAATTCTGTCTTTTTTGGTTTTTACATTTCTATGAACAATATTAATCAAATCTAGAAACTGGCATTCATCCATGCGGTCATCCTCGAAATCAAGACGATGTAGCTCTGAATTAATACGAGGACCTATGTTACTCCCTTTTTTTGGAGGAAGCAGTAAGCGTAATTTGCCTGTGTCCCATTGGCCTTCACCTGAATGAGCAGCAAGTGTATGCCTATACTCCATGATGCAGTCATGCTTGGCATGGAACTCAGTAGGCACAATAGATTTTTCTAGTTTAACACCTCGGCCTTTTGCTTGAGTAAAGCACTTTCCATAAAATATTAAACTTGAAAAAAATAAGCTTTTAACAATAGCGTGATTTTTTTCATCGCCTATTTGATTGTCCCTATAGCGATCTTCCTTCGGCCTCACATGCTCTGATTTCTCTTTAGGGAAGAGATCATATGCATGTGTCAACCATCTCTCAGCATCTTCAAGATCTCTCATAATTAACTGATAGCCAATGTATTGCTTTGATAATGGTCCTTTAATTAAATGTGTTGGGCAGTGTTTTCCTTTGTAATAGTAAATGCGTTGCTGCTCACCAGTCTTTGGATTAATTTTATCTTTAGTTGTTAGGTGGTCTGAGAGGGGGCGCATTTCCATTTATTCATCTATCAACAATTAGGCTGCTTCGCATCCAAGGGGGTGGCTTGACTTTCTGTCCAAATAACCCGCAATGGATTCTCCTAAGCAATACGCGAAAATCACCCCAATGTGAGTGAGTTGCTGTTAATGGGGTGGCTTATCACAACATTTCATGCGGATCGGCATAAATATGGCCGACCTGGGTGAAAATGGTTTTGGGTCCTTTTCCCGAAAGAAAAGGACCTCGCCTGCCGGGGCGAAACCCGGCAACACAGAAAATCAATTTGTGCCACGAGACCTAGAACACAAGTATCATGCATTTTCTGCCAGCCTTTTTTAGTGATAAATACCAAAATGGATTCCCGACTAATACCGTCAATCTGTAGGCCAAAACTATATTAAAACCACTAGTATTGGTCACCAGAATATTTGCTCCACTCACGAAATAAGTCAAGAGCTGAAAATGGACAGGTAGGAGCCCAGAGGCTTGCTTGGTTTAAAAAATGATCCGCCTTAAAAGAATAGAGGAGAATTAGGCTAACATTGGTTTGATCTTCCCCCGGTTTTGTGGACACGTCATTAAGTATGGATAATGTACTGAAGGAGGTGTCGATGGGAGGATCACGGAGGAGTTTTACCAAAGAGTTCAAGGTTGAAGCCGTTCGGCTTCTGACGGAGGGTAGAAGTAGC
>NZ_JBQKUP010000014.1:0-28918 GCF_052156535.1 Nitrospira sp. T9 | reverse complement strand
GCCCGGATGGACAGGGTTTTTCATCGCCATAATATTCTCTCCTCAATGATAGTCTACTAAATCCACATCAAAAGCGTGGCCATCTTCAAACCGGAAAATGATCCGGTGATTCCGTGACACGGTCACACTGTAAAACCCTTTCAGGTTGCCCGTGAGCCGATGAAAGCCAAAGCCTGTAATATCCAGTTCATGCACCGTGTGGGCTGTATCTAAGATCGAGAGATACAGTTCGGCTTTCTCGGCAATATCCGTGCGAAGGCCGCTCCGATCGCCTTTTTCGTAGAGCTTTTTTAAGCCGCGATGCCTAAAATTCTCAATCATTGGTTATTGTAACACGTAACATGACATGTTACAATAAGTTTTTGGTGGGAGTAAGTTGTTGAAGTGGCTAGCAAAAGATGAAATTATTTGTCGTAATCTATATTATCACACATATTTGATAACCTAAATTCTCTTCCCAAAAGAAATGCGAGAGAACTTTTTTAGTGTTTATGTTCCAGTATTACATGAATTCTGTTATAAAGCACACCCATTATGAAATTCAAAATCAAACCAGCGGAAATATTCAAAGAAATGCAGTGAAATAAATATGTAGTCGATTTACCAATACCGTTAATTGATTCCCCACCTTCTTAAAGAAAATAAAAAAAAACCTCTCGACATTAGAATTTTTTGTCGAAAAAGTTCCTTCTATGAATAGTCCGGCAAACAAGAGTCACACTGAAAATGACGTTAGCAGCCTAGCCAATGAGCTTGAAGCGTGGTCCACATCTGTTGATGAAATATTCAAAAATAGTGATATCCGTTTAGATGCCACACATTTTAACCCTAAAGCTGCAGGCACCCTTAAAAAGCTAAAGGATTCGGGAGTCAAGCTTAGCCCACTTTCTGAATGGGCAAGGGTTGAGCTTAGGGGACAGTTTACACGTATCTGGGCAGAAGACGCCGAACATGGCATCCCTTATTTAAACGCAACAGACCTTCTTAGCCTTCTCGCTCTCGGTGTTCCAGCTGGTGGGATGCGATACCTGTCACATGCCACAGAAACTAATGTCGACGCCTTACTGATTCGTGAGGGCTGGTTACTCATGACATGTAGCGGCACAATAGGGCGAGTATTTTATGTTCCAAAACGACTCAATGGTTGGGCATCCACTCATGACCTAATCCGAATTATTCCCAAAGACGGAGGGTTGATTGGCTACTTGCTCGCGTGGCTTTCGACCCCTGATGCACAGTCGCAAATCTTTAGCCACACTCATGGTGGACAAATCGATCATGTAACCGATGACCAGGTAGCCGAAGTCCTGGTTCCCTCTCTACCAAAAAAGAAAATGGAAGAGATTCATCAAAGAATGATGGTCGCACTTTTGGATCGGGAAAAAGCAATTGAAACCCTAAATAATGCATGGCCGGATTCATGAGCGAAACTGAGGAATCAGAAAATATCGTTTATCTCGTGCCACCCGGAAAGTTGCGGTGCTACGTCACCGGTAAGCTTCGAAAAGATACCCCAGAAGAGCATGTCCGCCAGCGTTGGGCGAGAAGCCTCGTCGAGGAATACGGATATCCCAAAAATGCCCTTGGAGTAGAGGTTAAGATTAACATGGGGCGCGCTCGGAAAAGTGCAGACATAGTTATATTCCGGCAAGGTGCTCCACATGTACAGGAAGAGGTGTTCATAATTATTGAGGCTAAGCGAGACGACAAAAAGCCCACCGATGAGAAATATGGAGAAGGCCAGTTAATGAGTTACATGTCGGCTTGCCCAACAACCCGTTTCGGCCTTTGGGTGGGCGAAGAACGGCGCGCCTTCCAGCGGTTACCTGAAACAGGAAAGATTGATCGAATTGGTGATATCCCAAGATTTGGTGATGATGAGCCAGAGCGCCCAACTAGAGCTGATCTCGTTCCGGCACATGAATTGACCTCCGTCTTCCGCCGTTGCCATAACTATATTTATGCCAACGCCGGTCTTCAGAAGGCCGAAGCTTTTCACGAAATGTTAAAGCTAATCTTCTGTAAGACATACGATGAAGAAGAAGGTGGAGACCAACTTCAATTTTCAGTTCACCCCAAAGAGCGTGTCTCGGAAAGCGGTCAACGCAGACTCATGGAAGAGCGGCTTTCGCCGCTTTTTCAGCGTATACTGGAACGTTATCCTTTCATCTTTGATGAGGGAGAGCGAATTAAACTAGAGCCTCGCGTCGCAGCCTACGTCGTTTCCGAACTTCAATACTTGTCATTTTTGGAAACAACCACAGATGTTAAGGGAAAAGCTTATGAAGAGCTTGTTGGCGAAAATTTGCGTGGAGACAGGGGTGAGTTTTTCACTCCGCGTAATGTTTGTGACATGTGTGTTCAGATAATCATGGCGCTATACCCGGAGACGCAACTGACAGCGCTAAAGGTCTTGGATTGCTGTAGTGGGACTGGCGGGTTCTTGGTTTCTTGGTTAACAAACCTGCATAAGGTAATCTTACGACAGGAAGAGGCCCGTCGTTCAAACGTAGTCAAGGCACGTGAACATGCTAGACGACGGGTGAGAGAGGCCTGCAATCGAAATCTTTTTGGCCTGGATATCAACCCATTTCTTGTTCGGACATGTCAAATGAATCTTGTCTTGCATGGGGACGGTTCATCAAATGTGGTCCGTGCAGACTCTGTACAATCACCAGGAGAATGGGAAGAATCAGCAAGGCGCAAAACTCCATATGGCAAGGCGGACATAGTATTAACTAATCCCCCATTCGGCGGCAGCGCGAAAATCGACGATGGGCATATCCTAGACCAGTATGAATTGCCCCGATCAGAATCCCGGGAGCGCCGAGCGTCAATGCCAGCCGAGCAACTGTTTGTCGAGACGGCCTTGAAATTCGTGAAGCCCGGCGGCCACTTAGCGATAGTATTACCCGACGGAATTCTAAATAATCCTGGCCTCCGTTTTATTCGTTCTTGGTTACTTCGGCGCTCGCGCCTAATTGCGTCTATAGACCTACCAAAAACGACATTCAAAGCAAGTGGTGGGGTTAACAATCCTAGTGTACTTCTGGTGCAAAAACTTACCCGTGAAGAAGCAGAACAGGCGGATAAGGGAATTGTCGATCACATCTATCAGGTGTTTATGGCAGTTCCCAAAACCTCAGGAATTAACAATAGGGCCAAAGCGGTTTACCTGCGGCAGCCTGATGGGCGTGAAAAGACCACCGAAAAGGGTGACAAAATTATTGATGATCAGATTGCCGCAGTCCCCGAAGCTTTTCGTGAATGGCGAAGGTTGAATAAATAACCTCTAACTTAAAAAAGTTAGAGGAACTCTATTTTTCCTGTTTGCTTTATTTTCCACAAGTTATCAATTGTGAAAACCTGTTTTCTTTTTTTTATGGCCTACACTGTATTAGCAAATTGGGGCCGCCCAATCCATGTTGCGAGAAGAAGGTACGATGAAGATTATTTCCTTTGATGATGCGTTGAAAGCCACAGAACATCAAAACAATAGACATATTCTCCTGGGAAACGGGTTTAGCCGCGCCTGCCGAAATGATATTTTCGACTATTTTTCATTATTCGAGAATGCAGATTTCGCTGCTTTATCCAAACACGCCAGGTCGGTGTTTGACGCTCTGGAGACGACGGATTTTGAAGTTGTCATTGAAGCACTTCGTTCTACAGCCAAGGTGATCTCTGTTTACAAAGAAGATAAAAATGGATTTTCCAAAACGCTAAAAAAAGATGCAGATGGGCTGAGAGAAGTAATGGTCAGTGCCATTGCGGGCAGTCACCCAGATCTCTTATCTGAAATCAGCGATGATTCCTACCAGGCTTGCAGAAAATTTTTGTCCCATTTCAAGAGGATTTTCACGCTCAATTACGATCTGCTCTTGTATTGGACTGTGATGCAGAAGGAACTGGACTACGAAGTAAAAAGTGACGATGGTTTTCGCAATCCGGATCACGGAGAAGAGGAATATGTTACCTGGGAAGTTGAGAATTCATACAACCAGACCATTTATTATTTGCATGGCGCTCTTCATTTGTTTGATTCCGGGGTGGAATTGCAGAAATACACATGGAGTAAAACCGGTGTGCGGATTAAAGAACAAATCACGATTGCTTTGGAAGATGGGAAATATCCCCTATTCGTGGCAGAAGGAAAATCAGAAGAAAAATTAGAGAAGATCAAACACAATGCCTACCTGGCTCAAGCATTTGAGAGTTTTTCAAAAATTGGAGGTGCCCTCTTTATTTTTGGAAACTCGTTATCCCCAAACGACGATCATTTTCTTAGGCTGATTGAAAAAGGGAAAGTCACTCAACTCTGCGTAAGCATTTTTGGAAAACCAAGCGTTCAAGCCAACCAGTCCATAATCAAGCGGACAAACCAAATTCAACAAGCCAGAACTAATTTAGCTGCAACCAAAAAGAAAAAACCACCCGAGCTCGATATTTACTTTTTTGATGCTGAATCTGCTCAGCCGTGGGGGTAAAGCAGCAGAATAAGATGATGTACCATTGTTTGCGGAACATCAAATTCAACAGTAAATCGGTAGTATCCTGTTTAGCCTTTTCGGGGTTTAGTTTGCATATCTTTTTGTGCTGGTTGGTTACCGTGTTGTCCAGAAAATTCGTTTTACACAATAACGGTTATCTGACAAAATCAAATTCCTTCGCTTTCGTTAACAAATGTGAGTGGTCAGGGAACCGATACCAGTCTTTTTCAACAAAGCCCCCTACCCTGTTAAACCGCCGATACAAACCTTCACCTGAGAAAAGACTACAGGAATGGTCAAACAAAAAAATCCCGTCATCAATCAGACACGAGTGAAACGCCATTCCCGCCTTGAGGGCTTCGCGAGGCATGTTTCATACAGCCCCCCTGCCCTATTCTTTGTCTTCAGGTTCATTCTTTTTGGGAAATAACACCACCCGGCCAGAGACGGCTACGTGTGCAGGAAGCTCTAAGGTAATATTACCGCTGTCATTGGCAAAGGCGGTCCCCACGGTCGTCCACGCGGTTTTCTCTTCCCCGTCCTTTTCATAGGTTTCGGGAACCGCAATTTTATATTGGATGTTTTCAGTCATCGTTTTCTTCTCCACTCAGTAGGTCATTGAAAGCCCCACCTAGCCCGATTCGGGGAATGATGTAAAGAAAAATGCTGGGGGAATGCGCTTACAGACGTAAGGGTGTTGTCGGTCGGCCGCGATTATAAACCGTCATTTCATAAAGCTGGACAGCTCTCAGGATGCGCCTGTGATGCTCTTCCGGTGTCAGGTAGGGCAAATTGGCAATATCTTCTAACATCAATGTGAGGTCGGGATATTGCCGCGCATAGAGCCTATGCAACATGTCCGGGGGAACCAGTGTAAGAGGAATACGTGTGGCCATTCATTCAGTATGAAGAAAAAACCCAGCACGGGCCAGAAAAAACCGCATATGGAGAAAAAGTGGTCAATAGAAACAGGGTGAAGAAAGCTAAAGGCGAAATATGGAGAAAATCTGGTCCATAGCCCCTGCCCGCCCGTAAAAGAAACATGGCCCAAGGCTGATCAGTTCAAGGAAGGCGATGCCTTTGGAAGACAAACCCAAGCCTGACATGCCTTCGGAGCCGACACGTTCACAAGAGCGCCACCCGGATCGGATCGTCATAGGGTAAAAGCGAGAGCGTCCCTTGACGCCGGGAGGATGGCGCTATGCTCTTTCCGGTGAAGAAGGAAAACACAAGAACCATCTTTTCATAACGCTGAGGTCTTTCCCACACGCTTTCCCTGAAAACAAAACGATGTTCAATACCAAGCTCCGTGGTCCGAATCTTGCGGATTTCTACCCTTAATAGCGCATTTTCTTTTTTTCTTTCTCTGGTTTTTTTCATAAGTCTTTTTTTTAATTAGTATCGAGGTTTTGGGAGATACCTTTTTAGAAGGCCATGCGGAGCATGGGGCGAAGTGAGCAGAGCGAACGGAGGGTAGGTGCAAAATATGAATGCGACTGGGTGTAGCGTCTTCAAAACGCGGAGACCAGGAGCCACCTTTTAGGAAAGGTTGATGGGTACAGATGTTGGAATGTGTACAGGGAAAAGAAGGGATATCTTAAAAGGGAAAAGGGATACGGTTATCAACAGGAAAAAAAACTTAAAAAAACAACGACTTACAAAATCTATCGACCGATTTTTCTCTATGTTTTTTTGCTATCGACCAGTTTTTCTCTATGATTCCAACCCCATGGACCAATTTTTCTCCATATTTTTCACCCTATCGACCAAAAAATCTCTATATAAATCAGCCTATCGACCAGTTTTTCTCTATACTCAGTGGTGAAAACCTGCCTGTTTTCGAGTCACAAAACGCTATCGACCAGTTTTTCTCGATACTATCGACCAGTTTTTCTCCATATTTTAAAGGGGTATCGACCAGTTTTTCTCTATATCCCCTGCCCTGACGCTGAATCGACCAGTTTTTCTCTATAGTCCAATTATCGTTTTTCGAGCTGCTCAAGCGCCCGTCTGCGTTTCTGGTTGGCTTTGACAATCTCGTCTTTAAAATCCGGATGGGGCCGGATGATATAGAGAATATCGAGCACCTTGCGCCCTTCGACCGTTTCGCGGCGTTCCACGGACATGATGACATTGCTTTGGTGCAGTTCACTCCATGCTTTATCCACGGCGGCGAAGTTTCGGGTTTGGCGCGTTTTGTCCATATAGCCGCTATCGCGGTCAATCTCTGAATAGGTGATGTGAAACGGCACCGTCATACTGGCATTGGTGTATTGATGCGCCATGCGTTTAAACAGCCACCGGGCCAGTTCCGATTTTAAATCCATAAGGCGCACCCAATTGTATTGCCGGAAATATAATTTGTTAATCCCATGTGAAACCAACGCTGAAAACCGGGCAATGGAAGGGCTTTTCGGATCGTTCATAAAATCAGAGCGGGTTTTGGTGATGATTTCCGGAAGGATGCTGCCCTTAAATTCAAAGCCATTGGGTAAGCCTTCGGCCTGAATGTGATATTTGGTTTCATTGAGAATTTTAATCGCCTTTTGGATTTGTCCATGGCTGCGGGTCTTGCTGCGGCGTTTGAGTTCGGCCCCGATCAAATACACGGTATAGCGCACAAAGGTTTCGGGGTTCTCGACCAAGTGCAAGCCGTATTGTTGTTCGGCCAGCATCTTGCGCAAGACTTCCTCGACAAGTTCTTCATCTGTCGAGGGGAAATAATGCTTGTAGGAGCCGTCTGATTCTTCAATCTGGGCTGGGCTAATGGTCATCACGCACGGAATTTCACGCGGGATGATTTCAGAGCCATCTTCCGGCTTGAGCGTCGGACGGTAGACAAAATGGACTTTTTGTGGTTTGAGATTCCCGCGATCATCACGCAGGCGGTTTTGCTTGGCAGTAGTAATCGCATATTTTGGAATCGAATCATAAAATTCGATCGTATTGGAGTGCTCTGCCGGCAGGCCAAGGGAAAAGGTAAAGAGGTCAAACTGGTGACTTTCCGGGGCTTTGAAGGTCAGTAGGTCTTTTTTTGCGGGAAGATTCTTCGGCATCAGAGACAATACTTTTTCAAACGTGGAAACTACGTTTCGTGTAACAGGTTTAGGACGGGGATGCTATGGAGGCAAGACGATTATTCACAGATTCGGTGCACTCCCCTACTCCTTCGTGGCGGTGGAAGAGGTGTGAGTCTTGGTGGTGGTAAGCTCACGCTGCAAGGCTTCAAGGGCATATTGAAAGGTTTCGCCCAGCACCCATCCTTTTTGATCGCATAAGGCATAAAAGGCTTCTTTATCCCGATGGCGCACTTTCAAATTTAACTGTTCGCTGCGGCCTGTGCGGTGAATGCGCCGTCCTTCCCGGCTGGTAAAACCCGATTGTTCAGCCACCTTGCGTATCTCCTCTTTGGGGATGTCTGGATGGATGGGACTCCCCTTCCATTTCGGGGTTTCCCATTCTTTGGGATCAAGTGTTTCCAAGTTGGCATCAAAGCCAATTTCTGCGCGTTGCTTGCTCATCGTTAGGCGACCTCAACTTTTTTGGTGGGGGAAGACGCAGTACTTTTCACCATGGCCAGCACTTCACCCGCAAAGTTCCGGGCGTTGCCAATGGCATCGTCAACTTTATACACGTCCTTGGGATCAAGGTCTTCAAGGGTGCCGCCAAAATCAAACAAGGAGCGGTACACTTCGCGCTCTAAAATCTGCGTGGTAAAAACCGGAACCTTGGCCTTTTCCAGTTGTTCCTGAATGGCGGCAAAGGTTTTGGTGCGGATCGCGGCTTTGGTGCGGGTAAATAACACGGCATGCGGAATGCTTCTGCGGGCGCTCTTTTCCTGCTGCTTCACCAGTTTCAGCCCCTTGGCGGCTCCGGCAGCATCGAGGCCGGATGGCTGCATTGGAATGATGACCAGATCAGAGTGCATGATGGTATAGGCCACCAGCAGATTGGCCGAGCCTTCCAGATCGACAATGACAAAGGGCGTGACTTCCTGCGCCCGTTCAATATCATCAATGATCGTGTCTTCTGTGGCTGCGGTGAAGACATGCAGGTTGGCAGGTTTATCCGGCAGCTTTGCCCAACGTTCAATGTAGTGCTCCGGGTCGGCGTCGATCACCGTCACCCCTACTCCCTTGTGCGCAAGTTCGGTGGCAAGTAATAACGCGGCGGTCGTTTTACCGACGCCGCCCTTCGGGCTGGCTAAAGAAATAACGGGCATGGTGGACGCTCCTTGCTAGGCGGGATTGAAGGGAATCCTTCAACGAAAAACTCCCCTACCCTAGCGCAATTTGTGGATAACGTCTAGCTTTCTGGTAACGAATAGCTTTCAGATATCATGATATCTAGTAGCTACCATATATCATGATATACTATAGCTACTAGATAGCTATCATATTAAAATGAAAGGATTACCGATCCAATTCCGGCCCTTGATCGTGGTCGAGGTCGTGATCCGGGAAGGCTTCAGGGTCGTTGACGGCACGTGGGGCAGGGGCGTCCGGCGTATATTCGCGGAAGTCTTTCGTGTCCGAATCGCGATCGGGCAGGGGAGGCGCATGCAGCCGCTCCGTCTCAAGGTGCTGTTGATGTTCAAGCGCGGCAAGCTGTTCAGCCGCAAAACGATCGAATTGCCCACGGCGCTCCTGTTGCCGTCGTTCAATATCCTCTAAATTCAGCCGTAATGCCTCCACACGCTCTCGTAAGACCTTTTCCCTCCCCGAGAGCCGCCCAAATGGAGTTTGAGCCTTCCTGAGCTCATTTTGGGCGATTTTGAGGTCTTTCTGAGCCTGTCTCTGGTCGTATATCCGTTCATTGCTCTCGATCAATTCATAGCGCTTGCGATCAATTTGGGCTTCCAATGCGCGGCGTTCATCCAAATGCTTGAGCCGAATTCTTTCTTGTCGCTGGGCGAGGAGGGCGGCCTGATCGGGGAATCCTTGCGTCTTTTCGCGCAAGGTTTCCCCTCTGGCTTTTTGAGCGAACGCGGTGGTGCGCGTTTGCTCATGGGCGATCTTGCGTTTTTCACGTTCGATGGCCAGATCAATAATCTTTTCTTGGCTCTCCAATTCGGCCAGTTCCCGGTTCCAATATTCGGCTTCGCGGTTCTCATCCCCGATCCGGGTTGGCTCGCCGCGTCGCTCCATTTCGGTGGCATCCGGGCCAAGGTGCTTGGTCGGCTTTTGCCCCATGCCCCGTTCTTCAAAACTACGAGCGTCCACGCGATCCTGAGAACCCACACGCTCCAAAGCCTGATTGAGATAGTCGGCCCATGCCTCGCGGTCTTGGACAAGGGCCTGCTTCTGGTTCCAAGCGCGGTTTTTGTTACCGAAGGCACCGTGATCATTGAGCGGGCGCAGGGTCAACAAAATATGGGCGTGGTGGTTGCGATCATCACCACCTTGGCCCGGTGCGTGGTAGGAAATATCGGCAATCATGCCCTTGGACACATAGCGGTCGTGAGCAAAGCTCGTGAGCAACTCGCGGCGCTGGTCGTGGTTGAGTTCATGGGGGAGGGAGACTTCCACTTCACGGGCCAGTTGCGCATCTTTGCGTTTTTCCGTGGCTTCGACGATGTTCCACAACGCAGCCCGGTCGGTGGCCCAGTCTGGGGCATAGTCTGGGGTGAGAATTTCGCTTTCGATAACCCCACCACGGCTGGAGTATTTATGATCGAGTCCCGTGGTAGAATCGTGGATGTCCACACCAGCCCGGTAGGCTGCGGCGGCGGTGACGCTTCGTCCTGTTGATCGGCCAATGACCTTGGCCGAGTAATGGTAAATTGCCACAGAAACGCGACCAGTTAGAAAATACGCAATTTGAAAAACGAGAGAAGCGAGAACCGCTCCTTGCAAGCACACATCACGAAGTGATGTATAAGTGCGCCCTTACGGGATTTAACCACATCACAATACCACAATATATTGACCACAATCTACGACTCGCGTTATGCTGAATCCGACTCATCCACACTCAAGGCACAAACGCCAAGCCACAACCACGGAGCCACCCACACCCGAAACAACACAACACATTGGAGTACCTGCATACGATGACTGAGAACCTGAGAAAGGACTTTCCCCAAAAAGCCACCACAACCGATGATTCAAAACCCAAGCCTCTCACACGACTAGAAAAGCTCGAACAACAACGTGCCAAAATCAGCAAGCAAATTTCCCTGACCAAGAACCGGGAAAAGCAACAAGAACGCAAACTCGATACCCGCCGGAAAATTCTTGTCGGCTCAACCCTTATGACTGAAGCCGAAAAAAAACCGGAACTTTACGATACGATTACCCGGCTCCTCGACCGCTACCTCACCCGAGAAGACGACCGCAAACTTTTTCCCCAGATATCCGCCCAACATCGGAAAGATAAGGCCGAAGAAAAACACAAGGTGACTGCCTAACGGCAGTCAATTTTTTAAGATGTAAAGAAGGCCATGGGCTAAGCACCCATGACATTTTGAAGACATGGGGGCTCATTGCCGCCCCCAAACCCCGCTATGATATTTTCGCGACAATGATGGGGGAGGTGAAATGGCTTCAGTAGAACCAAATTTTTGGCGCTGGTGGGGGGCTTCTAAGAGCGAAAGATGAAGTCGGTGCCCCTTATCCCAATCTTCATTTTGTTGAGGTTATTTTGTGAAATGTGCGCTTTCCCTTTTCCTGTGACGGCACAGGAGAAGGGGGAGCATTGACGTTTTGGAGAAAAAGATTAATGAATAGCACGGCAGATAGCGAAAGCTTAAAACTTCTCGAAGAATGTAATCAGAAGCTAAAACTCAATCCTGATGACGCAGGCCCGTGGTTTGAAAAGGCTGATATTTTATTTCGCTTAACACGTTACGAGGATGCCCTAAATTCTTGTAAAGAAGGGCTGAAAAGGGATGAAACGCAGGTGGTAGGATGGTACCTGAAGGGGGCTGCTCTTATTAATTTGGGGCGTTCACAGGAGTCTTTGGAGGCGACCGAATGTGGACTAAATTTGAATGAAAACCTAGCTTGGTTGTGGATTGTCAAAGGCATGGCTCTCAATGAATTAGGACGATTTAAAGAGGCGTTAAAGGCGTGTATTCGGGCCATTCAATTACAAAATACGATTGATCTTGCTTGGCTCCATAAAGGAGTTGCTCTTTTCAACTTAGGGCAGTTTGAAGAATCCCTGACGGCTTCGGAGCAGGCCTTACAATTAAATAAGAAGTTGAGTGCAGCGCGATATAATAAGGCTTCGACGCTTTTAAACCTTGGGCGTCTTGAAGAAGCCTTAGATGAATGGAAACGGTTAGCTGTTGTAAACCCCAAGCAGGCCGAGGCATATATGTATCAGGGCGAAATCCTTTGGAGGTTGGAACGGCTTGATGAGGCGTTGCAGATGACGGAGCAAGCCATAGCGCTTGACTCTGGGTTGGCTTTGGCCTGGGTTACCAAGAGCCGCATTCTTCTACAAGAAGGCCATACTCAAGAGGCTTTAGACGTTGCTGACCACGCTTTGCAATTAGATCCTTCCCTAGCCCAGGCCTGGGGAACTCGGGGGACAACCTTACTTAATTTAGGTCAGTGTGACCTAGCTCTTGAAGCCTACGATAAAGCCTTAAAGCTTGATCCCACTACGGACTGGGTCTGGTACAACAAAGGCCTACTCCTTTCTCAATTTAAGCGGTTTCCAGAAGCATTAGGGGCTTGGGAGCAAGCTATAACACTTAATCCAAATATGGGGAATGCTTATTACAATATGAGTTCAGCACTCGCAAAGTTACGGCGCTATGAAGAGGCCATAGAGGCTGCTGACCACGCCTTACAATTAGATCCTGCCTTTGCCCAAGCTTGGAGTAATAAGGGTTTCGGGCTTCTATTTTTAAGACAGTATGATGAGGCGTTAGAAAGTCTTGAGCAAGCCTTGAAGCTTAATCCTGCTCTGGCGCAGGCATGGGCGAATAAGAGTACTGTGCTTCAGCGGCTATGGCGATTTCAAGAAGCTTTAGATGCAATAGACCGGGCTCTGAAGCTTGATCCTAATTTGGCGCATGGGTGGGCATGGAGAGCGGCTGTGTTAATTTCACTTGGGCAAAGTGCCCCAGCATTTGAGGCCTGTGAGCAGGCCTTAAAGCTTGACCCTTCCTCAAGCCAAGCCTGGACTAATAAGGGCATAGCTTTGTCTATGTTGGGACATCTTGAAGAAGCACTAATGGCAGTTGACCAGGCTTTGAAGTTTGAACCATCCTCAGTCCACGCATGGTTGAATAAATCAAGAATCTTACGGGTACTTTCTCGGACGGATGAAGGTTGGGCCGCGTGCCTGTCCGCACTCCTGCTGGACCCAAAAGAAAGTTGGGCTCACAGCGAAAAAGCCGCGTATTTTTTTCAAACATTTAAATTAGAGGAAGGATTAAAAGCTTGTCGGCAAGCCTTAGAGCTCGATCGGCATAATGATGATGCCTATGTCCTCAGAAGTGTAATTTATTTGAAGTTAGACCGACCTGATGAGGCCCTCTTAGATTGTCAATATGTTTTAACGCGCAAGCCCATGGATATACGGGCCTTATGGGTTCATGCCCTTGTTCTTGATACTCAAGGGCGGAAAGATGATGCCAGAAAGATTTATGAGCAGATAATTCAGCAAAATTGTGAGGGACTTTTTCAATACATAAAAGCAGGCGCATTTAGCAGATTAGATAGAATAAATGAAGCCGTCACCGTGCTAAAAAGCTTACTGGAGCAGTATCCTCAAAATGCATTTGTGCTGCTTGGGATTGGGTGGTTTTATGGCATCATGGATCAATGGGATGAAGCAGATAGCTGGGTAGAGCGAGCATGGAAGATGAATTCTCAGTTGGTAGAAGTTTGGGGGTTAAAAGGCATAACCTCAGCTTTTCATGGCCAATATGATGAATCGTCTGCTTTTTTGTATCGCGCCTTGAAAAAGGATGCGAAGAATCCGGGATTATTAATGTTGAGAGCCATAGTCTTTCGAAGACTAAAGGAGCGGACCCCTGAAGAAGCGTTCGAACAAATCGAACAAGCTATCTTCAATGATCGAAAAATGCCTCTTGCCTGGGCTATACGAGGGGAGATCCTCGAAACGATCGGGAAGGTTGAAGAAGCGAGAGAATCTTATGAAATAGCGGCTGAGTTGGACCCGAACGATGAATGGATAAAGAGCTTGAAGATGAACATGCTAAGGTTTCTGGGGGTTTAGGGACAGTGCTGACAACGATTGACTCGGACACGGAAGCTATTTTAGAGAAAGTGTCCGAACCACCAAAAGCCCAGCGTGGGGGAAAGACGCTCAGTAAAGACCCTGATCGTTTGGCCATCTATCATAGATGGAGAGCCAAGATAAAGTTATTGGAGAAAGATGAAAATGACCAGCCAGCGTATAATGAGGCTCTCTACCATATCACCCAAGCGATTGAGAATGATGAGCAAGATCCAGAGTCGTACAAAATTAAATGCCGGATTCATCGTCTTCAAAAAGACGATGCGGAAGTTATCAAGGCCTTAAAAGACGCCATTGTCGTTGCGCCGCATGAGAGTTGGTTCTGGGTGTCATGGATTGAGGTGTTAGCAAAGCAAGGAAAGTTTCAAGACATTCCAAAGGTTATTGCGCAAGCAAAAAAAGTCTCGGGGTCCAAAAGTTTACCATGGGTCTTACGAGGCCATGCCTTTCAGTTGAAAGGCAAAAATCTGGCAGCGTTCAGAGCATTTAATAGGGCTCTTCGGGAAGAAAAATTGAATGAAAGAGCACGAGTTGGTAAAAATGAAGCGTTAAAAAGGTTGCAGGAATTAGAAAGCTATGCAATAAAAAAGGAACTCTATGAAAATCAACAAACAACAGAAGCAATGTCAGAAGAAAAGGGAACTACTGTACTTGAACCCTCTCTATCCGTCGGCGAAATCATTAGGAAAGATTTAATCGATGGATTAGAAATAACCGTTGAAGAAGCGGCTAATAAAACTGGAATAGACCGTAAATACTTGTATCAAATAATTGGTGGTGAAAGGGCTGTTTCTAAAAACGTTGCGGTAAAACTTTCAAAGTTGTTTGATGAATGTCGAAGGAAGACTGGAAAAATCTATACAGTTAAGAAGCTTTTAAAGCTCCAATTCGATCTCGAATTAGAAAACCAGACAAAAGATTTAGATATTGAACCCCACCTAATTTAGTAATTCATCCCCACACAATTAGAGTAATGTAAAAAAAGTCATTGTTTTTAAATGGCTTTTTTAATGTCTTGACTGTCAGCATATTTGCTGACATACTCGCAATAAATGTCAGCAAATATGCTGACTTTATTATTGGGAGCCATCATGAGTCTGACAATGTTCTGAACAACAGGGTTATCAGGTGGGTCAAAAGGTGGGGGAAAAATTTTTCGGTGCTTTTTTCATATCGTCCTGGGGTCTTAGCCGACAGATCGGTCTCTCACGGGGCGGCTGCATCAGGGATGCAGACGTAAAGACTCAATTATTCACGCAGTCGTTTTTCAATATTAAAAAGGAGGGTGGCCATGAGGGGGTTTATCGGCGGCGCATCGGCTCTTTTACTTATTTGTTCAATCATTGTGATTTTCACAGGTAACTTTCGTGGGACGAGTGGGGATTGGATGTTGTTGGGGCTGACGATTTTGGGATTAATCTGGGCTTCCAGCGATTCCAAAAAATGGCATTACGACGGCAGTACCCATCACTTCACAAAACGATAGTCCTTTGGCGAAAACACGGAATAGAAGGCAACAGGTTGAAAGGAAATCTTTCGTTGACTTGGGGGTTCTCATTTTCCCTTCTTCATCCAGGATGTGGAAGGGAAAATGAACTCTTTGGGTACTGATTAAAAATGGGCGGATGGGGAGGAGGGCTAAAAAGATGATGGCTGCTTTTTGGATGTATGGCCTCGTCATTGTGGCCGGGTGCGTGATTGTCGGAGTTGGGGTTGGTGAGTTTGGACCGGAATATCTCTTCGGATTGGGAGCCCTTCCCTTAATGGGGATGGCAATCGGGAACGGAACCGAGGCCGCCGAATTCGAAAAAATTTCTCGGGCCTTTGGAATTCCAGGAAACGACGGTGGAGCCGGAACGCAGGTAAAACGGGAGCCACGGTCATTGGGTGATTATCTCATGCTCATCCCCTGTGGGGTGTTGGAGTTTGTTGCCGCCTTGGTCCATGGCGCGATTTATTTTGAAATCGTCCAGTTCGGGAAAAATATGTTCCCCGCTCGGGTTCCGATCATTGGAGAAGTGGTGAAAGCCCTCTATCCCCAAATTTCGGTGCAAGGCATCGTGGTCTTACTCATGACCACGCTCGTAGTGATTTCGCCCGTGTTGTTTTTCATGATGGTTATTCGGTTGGGGGTGTGGGATCGCGGGTACGCCGCCGTGGCGAACCTACCGATGGCGAGGGTCAAACTCGGGGTACCGCTTGGCCTGTATCTGTCCTCCATGGCCATGGAAGGCTACATGCTCAAAGCGCGATTTGCGATGGAAGAAAAGGGCACGATTTTCGTCGACCCGAATGCCGTAGCCCTGGATCCGGTCGCCATGTCCGTGATCGCGTGTTTGACTTTTGGTCTGACCACGCTGGTTGGGTTCTGGACTGCCTCAAAAATTGAAAAATTTCAGTCATTATAAACCTCTCACTCGAGGAGACCTGATTATGAAGGTGGTGAAAAGCATCATTCTTGGTCTAGTGCTGCTGACGGCGTCTATCACAGGCAATCCCGTGGCGCAGGCGCAAACAGAAAGCCAGCACAAAATAGTGGTGCTAGCAGATACGTCGGGTACGAATTGGGGATATGAGGCTTTTGAAGCCTTAAAAGAACAATTCATGGTGGAGTTGGCGCGGTTGCAGGAAAATTATTTTTACGCTTTTTCCTCGGTCGACGTGATCGAAACCGCCACAGGACGTCTGATTTGGTCAGGCAGCATCAACGAAATACAAAGTCATCGGGGCGCGGCCTTAAAAGCGGCCATCACGGCCGTAAAAACCAATTGCAACAATTTACCCCGGGCCTTTCAGACGTTGGACCATCATTTAAAATTTATTGATGGGCGGCAATTCTCAGATATCAAAATTTTCGTCATTAGTAATCTGTACAACACGCCTGTGCCCTGTGGGAAAGAAACCCGAATAATTTACCCGTCATTAGCTCCAAAAGAGGTGGATTTAAATCAGATATTGACGCAACGACCTGAGATTTCTTCCGTGATATTTTTGGGTGCCCATGAAGCCCAAGTCAAAGTTTGGGGCGATGCCTTACCCGATGTGGTGGCCTGGGAGCGGGCAGGGGAAGGGCGCATATTCCGATTGTACAACGTCAGCCAAAGCATTGCTGCCCTCAATCAAGGGCTGGAAGGAATGAAGGAATGAATAAACGATTGGTTCTTTACATGATGGCGGCGGGGCTGGCTTTCGCCAGCTCCGCCTTTGGGGATTTTCTGTTTGTCGACCCTTATCTTGAAAGTAGGACCTTACCGGAAAACCGGACGTTTTATTTATCGGAAGTGAAGCGCGACATGACTGAAGAAGAAATGGCCATTGATGAACGGGTGCAGCGCGGGGAGTTAGTCCTCCCGGACGGCCGGGTGGTGACCAGCTATCGGTATGTAGCTAAGGACAATTTGATTGTTGGGGGGGTGTTGCCCATCACTCAAGTCACGATCAATCAGGTCACAGAGCACCAACCGGGCCGAGAAAGTTTGGTGATGTTTTTAAATGCGAAATCAGAAAGCTTTCAGCCCAATATCAAGGATATTGGCGTCTGGAACAAAGATTTTCAGCGCATCGGTGTGCAATATGGCGCTCATACCGATCACGCACAACGTATGCAGATAACCGTGCTCATCGACCGCAGCAAATCAATGTCTCCGTTTATGCATCAGGTCAAGGAAGCGGCGAAACACTTCATAAAAAATATTCCGCATGGTTCTAAATGTGTCGTGGCGTCGTTCAATCAAATTCTCATCACTCACGGCGGGGGCAATCTTGGATTGGTCAATTATGGGGGGTATGAGTTTAAGGGGACGGTGCGTGATCAGGCCGCCGAGGGGCAACAGACCGATTTTAAAGCTCGTTTCCCTAAAGCGCTTTTGACCACTGGTGAGATGGGGAATGATGCCCTATTGAAAAAAGCGATCCAAGAGGACACCTGGGGCATCGATTGTGATCAATCCGCTGCCTTTGTCGATGGCATTCCTGAGGCGGAAGGCAGCACAAATCTTTACTTTCCAATCCAACTGGGCTTGCAAGCTGCGGCCGTCAGTCAGACCGTGCCGCATGTCGCCAAAATGAAACATATTATTTTGGTCATTACCGACGGGGGAGCCAACACCCAAGCAGGGAAAGAGGAAGTGGAAAGATTACATCGTGAAACCGGCGCGACCATTTTCGTCTATTGGTTAGGCAATACCTCCCCTGATGCGCTATCAAAAATTGCAGATTATCAGCTTGTGGATCATGGACAAAGCCAAGCGGCGTTGGCGTCGTATTTGGCCAATATTAATGTGTGGATGACGGGTCAGCAAATCTTGCTGCTCGACGAATAGGGAGGATCGTCATTATGAGTATTCTCAATTTGCAATGGGAGCAGAGCAGCAACGGGAAAGACGGACATGAAGCCTTGTTCTTGGTGAACGAGCAAGGGCAAAAGTTTCAAATGGCTCAGATTTTTCCCTCGAATAGTCAAAATCGGGAGATGGGCTTCACCATGGTGAAGCGGGATATGAACTATGGGCTTGGCGATCGGTTTATTCCGCAAAACGACAAGACATGGAATATGGCCTATCAAGCCTGTAAAGAAAAATCTCAGGTCTTTGCTCAAAGCCAAATTGAGATGGCCCATCAATTAACAGGTGATCGCAGCCATGTTCACGAAATGGTGGGGCAGGGGGCCAACGGCCGGACTCCGGAACCGGAGTTGGACCACGGGCACGATCGATAGGAAAGAAAGGCCGGGGGGTCATCTGACCTCCCGGTTTTTTTTAAGGAAGGAGGGGGAAGCCATGGGGACAGACAAAGGCTTTACATGGGAACAAGGGCCCTCGAAAGATGATGTGATTCTGCGAACCCGTGAGGGTGAGGATATCGCATATATCTTCCCGCGAGACAATAAGGAGGGGTTTACCCTGTTGACCAAAAATCATGGGGAATTCTGGTCAGAAAAAGGCCAGCACTGCGACTCGTTATTAGCGGCCAAGCATCATGCCATTCAGCATGTGGAAAGATATTACCTTCAAGAAAAATACAATCTGGAAGAAGCTCATCGTCATTCTGTACTCCATGACCTCCAAAAGGAATGGCAGCGGATGGGCGGTGATCCAAGGACCATCCGGGAATTTAAGGCCGAATGGGATCGAGTGAGCGCAGCCCACCATAAAACCAAAATTCCTGATCGTGAAGATCGAGACCAAGGGCACGAACGGTAGGAAAGGGGGCGCGCATGAATCATCGGGAACTCCCTCCCAATATGCCGCCCCTTTTGGGGCAAGAACGGGGGCTGCTGTTTGGAAAAATCGTAATGCTTGGTCTGTTGGGGGTGCCATGGACGTTCATTCCAGAATTTTGGATGCTTTGGGCTGGGCTTACGGTCATGGTTGGCGTGTCGGTGCTGGGCTCGCTCAAACGGTGTGGCGTAGCTCGCGCTTATAAGAAGTTAGATGAGCAAAGAGCCCGTAATGCGCAACACACAATCTTTGGCAAGGTGACACGGCTTGGGCAAATCACTGATGCGTTTGTCCAAAATTTACGCGGCCGCTCTGGCGTGTTCATTGGCGCATTAGGAAAAGAATTGCTGTTCTATAATCCATGGGCTCCAAAGGCTGGGAGCGTCGAGGTCTACGGCCCAGCTAGAACAGGGAAAAGTTCCACTTCTATATTAGGGACCTTGCTGAACGTCTGGAACCTCAAGGGGAAAGGCAAACTGCGCTTCAGTATTTGGTGTAATGATCCCAAGGGGGAATTATATTTTGTGAGTGCGGCGTTTCGGAAGTGGTGTGGGCAACGCATTTTGGTAATTAATCCTTTTGGAATAAAGGGTATTCCACAAGATTGCTTTAATCCGCTCGATTGTGTGTTGCGATCGGTCATTTTTATGACCGGAGAAACCCGAAATTTATGTGCACTGATTAGCAATGCCATGATCCCTGAGCCAGAAGGGAATCAAGGCACTACCGATAACAGTTTCTTTAGGCAGGCCGCACGATTATTTGTAATGCGGTTGATTTGTTACATGGCTTGTTTTGAACCCATGAATTGTAACCTTGTCCGGTTGCGGGAATTGGTCAGTAGTAGTGAAGCGCATCTGGTGATGATCGGTAATAAAATGCGGGACTCCGAACAACTCAACGGGTTGGTCCGTGGCTATGGCGAACGGCTGAACGATGAGATCAAAGTGCGGAACTTTGGCTCGATTAGACAAGAATCAGAGCAGGCTCTTGATATCTACGATGGTGATAGTGAATTTGGTAAATCGACGATGCGATCGGATTTTACCTTGGAAGAAATTCTGAATGAAAATACCACGGTCTATGTCGTCTTGCCGGGGTCCAAAACCGGGACCCACGGTGCGTTTTCATCCTTGGTTTCCACCTTGATGATTGAAGCCATTGCTCAACAAGACAAGCCTTCCAAATTATTGATGCTCATGGATGAAATGGGCTCAATGCCCCGTCTTCCAGAAGACACGATCAAGAAGGCTTTTGGGTTATTGCCGAGCCTTGGGCTCCGAATGGCGACCTACTGGCAATCAACCGCCCAAAAGAAGATGTACGGGGACAACCTTGCCCGTCTTATGACCGATAATAGCAGTCTCTTGGCTGCATGGGGGATCAGAGACCCGGACATGGCGAAAGAATTTGAACGTCGGGGCGGTCAAACCACAGTGAAGAAACATTCTTATTCCAAAGACCCGAAGGCGATCGAGCATTGTTGGTCCTATAGTTCTCAGGAGGCTTCAGAGCCTGTCATTTCGGAGTCTGAAATTCTCCAGCTTCCAGAAAATGACATGCTCGTTTCTATTGCTGGGCAGAAACTTTTGAGGTTGCGCCGCGTACCCTTCTGGAAAATTGCCATTATGCGGCGTTGTGCTCAAAAAAATCCTAGTGAGCCATACGATGATTATCCGGCAGAAGATACCGTCGAATGGCAATATTAATTAATGAAAGGGAAAACCAATGGGCACGGAAAATAAATTTTGGCAGGATGCTGCACAACAACTTCATGATTGTATAAATCACATGCGCTTGCTTGATCCAACAGGTTTGAAGCCTTTTAAAGAGACGATGACTCCAGAAAAGCTTCAAACCGTCCTTAAACAATATCAAGGCCCAAATAACAAATTTTGGGTTTTTGCACAGATGAGCAAGAGGACGTTTGCGAACGTTTTTTGGCAATGGGAACATGACGTGCTTAAAGCGGAAAGGAATTCCCCCTCATGAAAAACCGAGCGATACAAAACCGGACCAAAATGATCATTGAGGAACCAAAAGACGTGGTGGTACAAGATGTGCGGTTTTGGCGGGAATCCGATGAAGCTAATCAGCCGGGTGAAATGTTGCCAGTGAAAATGATTTTTACCCAAGACAACATCAATGGAATACTGTTGTTTTTTGAAACACATGGCCTCATTTACTCAAAAGAGGCCGTGGCTCAAATTCGCCAAGAGATCGAGACCTTTGGTGAAGCAAATATTTGGATAGTTACCCATAGATAAATCAGGCCTTCATGGATAGTGCAGTTGCCAATGCTGAATGAGGCCGATTATCTGAAGATGCGGGACAGGCGGGGACGCCGATGACCGCCGACGGTGATGGACTCACCAAAAGCCGCTTGGATCATCTGTGATCCGGGCGGCTTTTCATTTGCCCGTTCTTGGGCCATAGGCGCTCGTAGGGCGGCGTTTCTTCGTTTGGCCATTCCTCCTTATGAAAAATAAAAAGAGGCTATCAGGGGGTAAAATTTTTGCGAAAAATTGCCCTTTGAAAGCCTGTTTTGGTCGAAAATGGGAATGCGTCCCACAACCAAAAAACCAAGGCAATGGTGATAGGGGGTTTGGCGGCGGCTGTGTGGGAAACTGTCCCACATCTCGAAAACGGAGAAAAGAAAGCCCCCGACCGGGAAAGCCCAGCCGGGGGCGATTGAAAAGGATCAAGACAGCCGTTTACGGATCACGGACTTGCCATAAAATCCTTGGTGTTTGAGATTGCGAAACCACAGGCGGGCAAAGGATTTAAGTTCGGCTTTGAGGCGGGTATCCACATGCGTAGCCTTACCATGGTCATCATAGCGATAGACCTCCTGATTGATGCCCATAAAGTCATTGCGAAAGGAGATGGGTTCGGCAATTTGTGTGTCCCCATCGGTGATGAAACGAAAGACCATTTCAGGATCGCGCATCAGATCACCATTTTGCGTTGCGGTATGAGATATCGCAATTTGTCGATGTCCTTCGGCAGACGGGCCAATATCTTCAATACTAAGCGCCATAAAACCCTCAGAGGTGAGCGTGATAGCCGTATCGGCGGCTAACAGCTTGGTGAGTGCAGTGGCAAATGATGTATAGGTTTTCATTGTCTTTTCCTTTTTGGTTAAAGATGAACCCCCGACCAGACGACCCAGCCGGGGGCAGAGGAGGCCGCGCTAGGCGGCCGTGGCCTTGGACAGACGGTGCTGACGCATCCATTCTTTGGCCTCTAGGGCAACATCCATGAGCGTTTCCATGTGCTCTTGGCTGAAGGAATGGCCGTTTCTCCATTCGCCCGATTTCGTTTTGTACGAACGGGTAAAGGTGACCGTGAGGAAGGGTTGACCCTTTTCCGGGACTTGCTCCCAGATATCCGCTTGGATGGTTCCGAGACGGATTTTGTGAAGGGGTGGTTTTTTGTTTGTAGTCGCCATGATGTGTTCTCCTTTGTTGGTTGTTGAAACTTGGCTTCTCACAAGGGACGGAAGCCAATTTCAGCAACGAGGAGAACAGGGTTCAGGCGAGTGCCGCCGCGCCGGACCAGCATCCGGACATGACAGGAGCGGAGCGCATGGCGTGGGCGGTGCGAAGGCGCAAGGCTTTCAAAAACCATGAGTGGAACAAAGTGGGAAGGAACCGCAAAATCAGGGGATGCTAGACATCGGACAAACTTTTTTATCGACCTTCACGGGCATTCTCGTTCAAAAAAATTTCGAGACAAACGGCGTTTTCCTAAAAATTGAAGAACTAGCGGAGAATGGATGTGCTAAGAAAGAGCGCAGAAAAAATGGTCTAAACGAGAGAAAGGACAGACAATGGCAGAGGAAACAAGCGAGTTGGCGTTAGATTATACGGTGCAGTGCGATACGAACGGGGTCGTAGACGGGCGGTCTTTAGCCAAGGAAATGATCGGGGATGCGTTTAAGTTACTTGCGACCTATGGGTATCCCTGCATTGGGTGTAGCAGTATCTTTTTTAATCAAATTTGTGATGAAGTTCTTGCAGAGATGGATCAGGCGAAAAACACCACAGGGCAAGTTCCCACGTTATATTTTTGTATGAAAGATCATGGCGGGAAAGATCAGCTAAACGCGGTGTTTTTTGAACATGTGGAAAAAGTGCGAGGAGAAATCAAAAAAGCCATTCGGGAAGGTCGGATGGCCGGATGCCATCAACATGGAGAAGGGGGGAACGCTTAGGTATGGGCCTTGGTTTTGGTGATGCGGGGGAAAAACCAGTTGCGTAGATTTTTAGCAGTTCTATCGGTCAAACTCTATTTTCGCTTTGGCAAAAAGCGAAAATAGAATTTTAAGATAATGCCATGAAAATCATTGCTGTGGAAATATTTGATGTTATTAAAGGAATTTCTTATTCTGGCAATGTGTGACGAAATTGGCTTCCTTACGTTTTATGCTTTTAAACCTTTTTGAAGGATAGGGTTCAAAATGGCAAATTCAACTTTCCCAAAACCTCAGGCGTCCATTTTGTTTTTTGTTTCGGGTTCCTTGATTGTTTTGATTCTTAATCTTTCCTTATCGCATGCGGGGGGATTTATTTTATCTGCACACGATGAGACTTCCCTTCGTGAAAGCCTTGCTCGAGCAAAGGCTGGAGATACCATAGAGCTAAGTGGTTCTGGGTTTAATGTTACGGGAGAAATTCCAATGAAAATTCCTGAAGGTGTGACCATACAAGGGGAACGAACCGCAGAAAGGAAGTACGGTCCTTCCATTTGGTGGCCTGCGGATGCAGACAGAGTTACTCCCCCATGTGGATCGTCTGGAACTTCTTTTGGAACCCGATGCCTTTTTATGACCGCAGGGGACAATGTTCAAATAATTGGGATAACCCTGATAGGAGGGCATTTTGTAGGATATAAATGGGCTAAAATGCGAGCGGGAATTTACACCAACCACAACGGGCTTAAAGTGACAGGCTCCAAAATTTGGGGCTTTAGCCATTACGGGGTAGCTGTTGATAGGGCAAAAAATGTAGAAATTATAGGTAATTTTTTCACAGAAAATAGGGCACAGGGTTATGGCTATGGTGTTGCTATTGATAGAGGAGAGGTGCTTTTTGAAAAAAATGACTTTAATGCATGCAGACATGGAATAAGTGGAACTGGTCGTGAAGGAACTAAATTTATAGCTAGGTATAACAATTTTTTTAGTTTTGGGCATGGCGGGCGGGATAACCCCGATCAGTCCTACCCAATTGATATGCACGGGGTTTATCGGAAAGATCTTGGAAGGACAATTGCGGGTTCAAAAATGATAGTTCATCGCAATTCGTTTAGAGAGGTGTATCCCGCAGGCAAGGCCGCTAGTTTTACAATAGAAGGAATTCCCCTAGAATTATCCGAGTTTACAGAAAACACTTTTTTTAAAGCTCCACGTATGA
Source organism: Nitrospira sp. T9 (assembly GCF_052156535.1). Lineage (NCBI taxonomy): Bacteria > Pseudomonadati > Nitrospirota > Nitrospiria > Nitrospirales > Nitrospiraceae > Nitrospira > Nitrospira sp. T9. The sequence continues at coordinate 4,573 of NZ_JBQKUP010000014.1, read as the reverse complement.
TCCAATTTAAAGAGGAAGGAGGAGGAGGGGGATTTTATGAACCTCCTAAAAACTTTATTATAAGATAACTTTCCTCCGAGAGAAAACCGCTCTCGAAGCGAGAGCGGTAGTTTCTTTACCCCCGTGATGGAAGTCAACCCACCCGCGTATTGATTTCCCTCTACTCTTTGCCACAGACTATTTTTGCTTTGAGGAAAAGCGCGAATAAGAAACCTTTTCCAAAATAGACCCTTTTCACGCCATTTGCGCTTTTCATTGTTTTTGGCCGAAACCCGAAATTCACACAGGCTAAGATCTACTTCTTGTTCTATAGCATAAAGGCCGTTATGCTATGCTACTAGCTGAGTAGGGGAGGAGGAGCATCTGAGCACCGACATTACTCTATTAGAGGGAAGCCCACGGCCCGGAGGGATGGAGGCATTCGCGGTCCCATCCATTATTCAAGAGGCCGGGCCGGAGGCCTTCAAGCGCTTCCTTGAATTCTTTACCGCTCAAATCCGCAACCGCAATACTCGCGAGGCCTATGCCCGAGCCGTGAGCCAGTTGTTTGGCTGGCTGCACGAACACGGGATTGTCCGCCTAGCGGAGATTCAACCCGTCCATATCGCGGCCTGGGTGGAAGGGAAAACCCAGACGCAGAACCCACAAACCGTCAAACAACATTTGGCCGCCGTCAAAAAGCTCTTTGACTGGCTGGTGATCGGACAGATTGTCCCGTCGAATCCAGCCACCGTGGTGAAAGGCCCCAAGTATTCCTATACCAAAGGGAAGACCCCAATTCTGTTGGCCGCTGATGCACGGCGATTTCTTGAAAGTTTCTCAGGCGATTCAATCAGTGTGCTGCGTGATCGGGCGTTGATCGCGCTCATGACCTATACCTTTGCCCGAATCAGTGCGGCCCTGGCCATGAACGTCAACGATGTGTTTGTCCAGCATCATCGGCTGTGGGTGCGGCTGCATGAGAAAGGCGGGAAATACCTGGAAATGCCCTGCCACCATAATCTGGAAATCTATTTGAAGGAGTATCTGGACGCGGCTGGAATTGAACACGATCCCAAAGGGCCGCTGTTCCGGCGATTGAATGGCGGACGCAAACCCGAGACGCAGGAACTAACGCGAAGTCGATTGCATCGCACGGAAGCGCTTTTTATGATTAAGCGCCGTGCGAAACAGGCTGGGATCGAGAATCCTGGGATGTGTAATCACTCGTTCCGCGGAACGGGCATCACGGCATATTTATCGAACCCCGACGCCAAGCTGGAACATGCTCAAACGATGGCGGGCCATGCCGATCCGAAGACCACCCGTATTTATGATCGCCGATCTGAACGATTGTCTTTGGATGAAGTGGAGCGGATTGGAATCTAAGGACCGTTTCCTGAGGGAGCAGACGAGTATTCGTTCCCATATCTGAGGAAGGCTATTATCAAATATTAAAGCAGAAAAAATCAGCAGCTTTATTTAATTATTTCTAGTAAAGTCTTCCCTCAAGCTTGGAATATACAAAGGGTATTTAGCCTTCAGCATTCCCATAAATTATGGGATGCTGAAGGCACTATTTTTAATAATTACATTTTTCTTTCGATGCCTACCAAAGAAGATAACTGGACACTCAAAGCCTTTGTTTCGGCGACTTTAGTTAGCCTGAATATTCCTCTCTATTGGTATTTAGCTAATTCACCATGGCCCCCAACCTATACAGTTCTAACCCTTACTTTTGTATTTTTAATTCTGCGAAACCCACTCTATTGGTATCGATATAAAGCATCATGGCTTATCAGTGCAGCTACTTTACTTAACGTATGGTCCATTTATGGCGCAATTGAAATTTCTGGATTTGAATTAAAAGTGACTCACCAAATGAGCATTGTTGGAACAGCCATGTTTCTTCTGGCCGCCTGTTATTGCATGCACCTGGATGTCAAAAGCCGACAACCCATACTACTGCCATCTGAACCAGCATATCGCGATAAGGGCCTTGACGATTTCAAAAAAGATTCCCCTTACACCGATTTGCCTACAGCCAATATCATTGAAAACATGGAAGTCGACAATCGCAAAGACAATCTGAAAGAAGAGTAGTTTGCCAACAGACGCATGCCACTTGGCACTAAACTATTCTCAAATTTCATCACACTAATTGTGAATAATAACCGCCCTGAATCAGCCTATTTCCAGTAGCCATATATAATATTCTAGAATTTCATCATAATAGTATAAGTTGTTGATATATAATGTATTTTTTCTATGAATACTTTATGCAACTTGATATATATCATATATATGAGTATCATTACTTCAGTTATATGAGTAATTGTCGAGTATAATATATATCAAGTTCTCTTATCTGCAGAGGTCACTCCATTTTTCTAGGATGGAGAAAGGGAAAGGCTGCATGCCGACACAAGAAAGTGAACTAGAGAAAATCTCGATTGATTTTGGTTCATATGACGATCCATCTTTTACCCAAGAAAAAGATGGCGGGAAGCTAAAAAAATTGCCGCCCCACACAGACGAGATCTTGGATGAGTGGTTTCGATGAGCATAACCTATAAGGATTTTCACTCAGTGGCAAAGTCAGCAGCTATGCCAAAGACGAAATTTGAGCGGAAGAAGCCGCATCTGAATGTGGACACGATTGGGCACGTGGACCATGGCAAGGGGTCCTTAACGTCGGCGCTCACGAAGACAATGAGGGATTTAGGGAAAACGACGTTTTTTGTTTCCTATTACTATGATGACGTAACCAAGGCCAGTGAAAGCCAGGGGTGGCGGGATCCGAACATACGAGCCATGGCCACCTCCCATGGCGAGTATAAGACAAACAAGCGGCATGATCTCTTCTTAGTGTGGCCGCAGCAGACGACCACTGTTTGTTACAAGAGTAGAAATGTTCTGAAAGGTCTTGAACGAATGGCAAGCAGGAGACAATATTGGGTCATTACTGCGGGCACGAAGAAGAAAGAGGGAGGGCGGCATATGCCGTTCTTCAACGGCCACCGGCCCCAGTGCTCCTTCCGCGCGGGCATGACAAGGATCGTGCAGCGCAATGAAGGGGGGGAGAGGGTGATGCTAGGTGACAATGTGTCATTTCCCGGCAGGTTGGCTGCGATGGAGCAAGGGGTGCGATTTGCAGTGCGAGAAGGGGTGCGATTTGCAGTGCGAGAAGGGGGCCGAACGGTCGGAGCCGGCGGCCAGGTGGCGGCCACTCTCGAAGGCGCAGACTTCTCTACAGTGGTGGATTCCATACCATTCCTACTCATTCACAGACAACAAAGGAATAAAGCCCTAGGGGTAACACAATCAAACGTCAGTTTTTACCCATCGCTGTCACTTTTAGAAAATTCTTATAAGACAAGGAGAGGAGCAATTAGTAGATGTCTGTCTCTACTGGAAAAATCAAAACCACATTTACAAACAAGTTTTTCAAAAAATCATGACTCTTTGGGGGGTACAAGAAAAGAGCTCATGGCCGAATTATGATCTAATTCGGATTATTTGGAAACATCAAGGGGGAGCACAACATGCGAAGCAGAGACGATAGCAAAAATCTCATCAGACTACAGTTTGATGTGCCGCCTGAGAAAATTAAGGAACTCGAAAATTTTGTTGAGCTAACTCAGGTCGGTACGAAAAAAGCTCTCTTCAATACAGCTTTCAGTCTACTGGCCTGGGCTATTCGTGAGTGCCAAGCTGGTAGAAGTATTGCTGCAGTCGATGAGGATACCAAGACCTACCGAGAATTGGTTATCCCAGCGCTTGAGAATGTAAAAACTCACAATATAAAAGCTCACAAAGAGCAGAAAGAGGTATTTGCTTCTTAACTTGATTATTAACTCTCAACTTCTTTGAGCCTTTCGATGAAAAATGGAAAAGGACATTGCCTATTTATAGGCAACAAGGTGAATAACCGGTGTGCTATTTCATGATCTGTGGAAATAGCACACCATTTTTGCTTAAATAGCGGAAAATGTTTTGGTGCGCTGATATCTCACAGGTATTCCAATAGGTCTAAGCCTCACCTGTTTATCTCTGCATCCCCTCCTGTCATTTACTATCCAGTTCACTCAGAATGAGTACACCCTATTTGAAAGTATTGAAAGAAGGAAAACTACGGGCTGGGAACGGGTTGAGCTGTAGCCAATTGGCCTTGGTCGGCAAAACTGTAATGCGTGTGTTCACCGATAATCACATGATCGAGGAGCGTAATACCTAACACCGTCCCAGCCTCTGATAATCGCTTGGTGAGGGCATGGTCTTCCGGGCTTGGATTGGGATTGCCCGAAGGGTGATTATGAACGCCAATGATGGCGGCAGCATTAGCCAGAAGGGCCGCTTTATAAACTTCCCGTGGATGGACAATCGAGACGGTTAACGAGCCGATGGAAACGGTATGTTGGGCAATTACTTTATGCTTGGCATTGAGCAACAACACGCGAAATTCTTCCCGGTCGAGGCGGAGCATGTCCGCACATAACCGAGCGACATCCTGACTGTGGGCAATGGGGGGATGATAGGGTCCTTCCGTTTCTTGGACCAGCATCACGCGCACCCATGGCACCGAAAGGCTGGG
>NZ_JBQKUP010000013.1:0-24026 GCF_052156535.1 Nitrospira sp. T9 | reverse complement strand
GAGAGACCATCTTCAGCAACTGGATCCCCCTCAGGAAACGGTCGTCTATTGTCGTGTCGGATTACGCGGGTATCTCGCGGCACGCATTCTCCTCCAGCATGGCTTCACCCATGTCTTCAACCTCACCGGCGGCTATTTAAGTTTCTTTCAATAAAATTCGATTCCCCTTAATCCAAGCAAACCAGGAAATCTTTGAAAGCTTGAGCGGTTAACGTGTTAACTCCATCCGTTAAATCAGGCTTAACGATCCATCATATTTTCGTTGCAACCCATTGCACATTCCACTGCAAACAACTGATTTTATTTATAATTTTTTCCTTTACTGCATGTGGCATTTGGTTTGCTTTTGTTATAGGCATGAAGAAGAGAAATCGAGGGGGTGTTAACAATTTTTACCGAAGGAGGGTGCTCATGGAGCAAACAGCCAGTCAATCTCGAACAGGGGCCATGTTCAGCGGCCAAACATCATTGGGCCGGATCTTGGTAGTTGATGACGAACCGGATGTGCGCAAAGTGGTGAGGTTGTCATTGGAGAAAGCCGGCTACGACGTGATTGAGGCCGAAGACGGTCAACAGGCAGTGCAAGAACTCAAAAGTGGAGAAAATCCTCTGTTACTGGACGTGATCCTCACCGACATCCGAATGCCCAAGCTGAATGGACTGGAGGCTATTCAGTTTTTTCAAAATGAATTCCCGCATGTCTCCTTGATTGTGTTGACCGGATTTCCGGATTTAACGATGGCCACGTCTTTGATGAAGAATGGGATTATTGACTATTTGGTCAAACCGGTTGAAAAAGAGAAACTTCTGACTGCGGTTGCGAAGGCCATGGAACAACGGGAGCTCAACCATCTATAAAAAGAGGGATGCCTACCTCTATCTTTTTGATGCCTACAGTCCTTTTCGATACGGAAAAAACTGTGAGGACATCTTTTAGCCTTTCTTTTTGGTGTTGATTTTGCTTTATTTTGCCCTATTGATCGGAAAAGAGATAAGAATGGATCTTATGCGTCAAAATTCCCCAATTAGGGTGTGATCGGGATGGGGCAATTTTTCCCATAGAATGCTCAAAAAATTCTTTTAAATCACAAAATCCCACATATGAGGAAAATTTCTTGTCTTTCTTAATCAATTATTTAAGGAGGTTTTTCCAATGGCTCACATGAGTAATGTCCACTTGAAGGCACAAGGCCATGCTCTCATACTCAAGATGAGTGTACTTCTCTGTCTTCTGTTCCCCTTTTCGCTTTTTGCCGCTGACGGAAAAGATCCAGAATCCCTGATCAGCACGACCTGTTCGACTTGCCATAAGTTTGAAGGGGAGGGTGAGAGCCGATTCGATTTGAAAGCCCCGGATCTCATGTGGGGGGGCAGCAAGTTTCAACGTGATTGGTTGATTCGTTATCTGACTGGAAAAGAACCGATGCTGTATGCCAAGGGCTACCGTTGGGATCAGACTCAACAACCTGACCAGCACATGACTGTTTCTCAACAGGAAGCTGAAGGTCTTGCCGACTATTTCGAGACACACCTTCAGGATTCGCGAGTGAAGAAGGGATCCCTTGATATGTCCACCTTCAGCCAGCAGGAAGCGAAGTTTGGAGAAGAAATCTTCGTACAACATTCCTGCATTGCCTGTCATCAGATTATGGTGGATGGGAAAAAGACCGGAGGGCCGCAAAGTACCTCGTTTGTTGGGGCGGGGAAAAGACTGAAGGCTGATTGGATTTATCGCTTCAACTCCAATCCCCCCGACTTTGTCCCCCACAGTGGAGAATTTGTCGGGGATGTGAGTGAACTCGGACTGCGATATGTGTCGGGGTTTATTGCGACCCGAGGGAATGAAGATTTCCCCTATTATGAACCATGGAAGAGTGCCGATTTCGACCACCCGAATATCGAAAACGGGGCAAAAATTTATCAAGAATATTGCGCCCAATGTCACGGTGCTGATGGGAAAGGCGACGGGCCGGCGGCGTCAGGCCTGGAACCCAAACCGGCGGTGCATGCCAATATTCCTTTTGAAAAAATTCCTCTTGATTATCTGTATAACGTGATCTATTACGGTGGGAAAGGAGTCGGGAAATCTCCCATGATGCCGTATTGGGGATTGACCATTGGGGGGACAGAAGGGGTATCCGATGTGATTGCCTATTTGAAGACCACGTTTAAGGGTGCCCCGGAAGTGGCCGGCACGGCTTCACCATCCGGAGGACCGTCAGGAGTATGCCCACAACAACGCAACACCAAACGGGCACCTGGCAAGTTTCGCAATATGACCAGTCCGTTACCCGACTCTCAAGAGCACATCAAAGCGGGAGAAAAGGTATATCACGAAACCGCTCAACCCCTGGCCTGCACACAATGTCATGGCGAGAAAGGAGACGGACAAGGACCAATGGGCGCGGCGTTGAATCCCCATCCTCGAAACTTCACCTGTGGAGAAACGATGAAAGATATTTCTGACGGACAACTCTATTGGATTATCAAAAACGGATCGCCGGGGACAGGCATGATGGCGTTTTCCGGTATGCCAGATAACCAGATCTGGCAAGTGATCCAGTACATCCGGACCTTGGCCAAATAACCGGAAATTCGGTTCAAACCCTTCAGCGGGGGTGACAAGAAATTTTATTTCAGGGACTGGAGACATCTTCTCCAGTCCCCGAACCTAACGAGTAGGAAGAGCGCCATGCCACCAGCACCAGAAAATGTACAGCAGGACAATTCCGACCTTCCCCGAATGTTGAAACATCTTGAACAACACCACGCCCTCATTTTACAGGCCGCCGGTGAAGGGATCTTCGGGTTGGACCTGGAGGGGCGACATACCTTTGTGAACCCGGCAGCCGCGAAAATGCTGGGCTACGAGCCTCAAGAACTGATCGGCCAACCCAGCCACTCCCTGTGGCATCACACCAAAGCCGATGGCACCCCCTACCCTCAGGAACAATGTCCGAACTATGCGACATACAAGGATGGCCAAGTCCATCGAGGCGATAACGAAGTGTTCTGGCGGAAAGATGGGACCAGTTTTCCCGTCGAATACACCAGCACACCTATTCGGCATGAAGGGGTCCTGGTCGGCGCCGTGGTGATTTTTCAAGATATTACGTATCGGCAGCAATGCGAAAAAGCCATTGAAGATTTTCGTCGACACAACGATATGATTTTACAGGCCGCCGGTGAAGGAATTTTCGGGTTAGACCTCAAAGGACACCACACCTTTGTCAATCCCGCGGCCAATGCGTTATTAGGTTATAATCCAGGGGAGCTATTTGGCACACCCAGTCACATCACCTGGCACCATACGAAATCTGATGGCTCTCCTTACCCGGCGGAAGAATGCCCCATTTATAGGGCCTATAAGGATGGGTTGGTTCACCAGGGTGAGGACGAGGTGTTCTGGAAAAAAGATGGGACGAGCTTTCCCGCCCGGTATACAAGCACCCCAATCTGGGATGACCAGGGAAAACTTGCGGGGGCAGTGGTCACGTTTCAGGATATCACTGAGAAAAAACGTATGGCGGCTCAGTTAGTAGAAGAAGCCAAACTTGCGGAGGTGACAAGAGTTCTTGGGGATATCGGACACGATATCAAAAACATGTTGATGCCTGTGCTTTCCGGTGCCGATTTATTGAAGGATGAATTGGACGAACAGTTCCCCACCTTAATCCAGGAAAAGGCAAAAGGAGCGGAGAACAGTTATGCCAACAGCCTGGATCTGATACGTATGATCGTCACCAATGCCCGACGCATTCAGGACCGTGTGCGTGAAATTGCGGATGCCGTCAAAGGTGTGACCAGTCCTCCACATTTCACACCCTGTCGCATAGGAGATATTGTGAATGGGGTGCTCGACACTCTTCGCACCTACGCCGCAGAAAAAGGGATTACTCTCCTGACCAATGGTCTTGATGCCCTACCTGTCATTGATGCCGATGAACGTCGCTTGTTCAACGCCCTCTACAATCTCATCAACAATGCCATCCCGGAAGTCCCACGTGGAGGGTCAGTCACGGTCGGCGGATCTCCGGGACCGCGTCCGGATACTGTCGAGTTGACGGTAGCCGATACAGGGAGAGGCATGCCGCCTGAAGTTCGAGACCGCCTCTTTACCGCTCAAGCTATTAGCACCAAAAAGGAGGGAACCGGACTCGGCACAAAAATTGTGAAAGATGCCATCGACCTCCATCACGGTCACATTACGGTCGAAAGTGAAGTGGGCCACGGAACAACCTTTCGACTTATCCTTCCCATCACTCAAATCGCTTCATCTCCAGCCAGGTCTGGGAACGCATGACAGGATCATGCGATACAAGAAGATTCATAATTTTTCCAGCCTGAATATGGAGGAAATCTTCTCCAGGGATTTTTTAACCCGTTATCACGGCAATCTTCTTCGGATCAACCCGTTTTCCCCTAACTAAAAAATTTCTTTTTCCCTTCACACAATTACCTGTCAAAACCCCTCAGCCTTTCCCAAACTGTCTTGCCTTCAGGAAAGGCGGGGAGGGAAAAAGAATCCTTTTTAAAAGATTTTTCCTCTTCTCTGTTTGATCCGTATGACATTCGTGGGGGCCGGTCAGTTCCAATGGCATGTCCGGATTTTCTCTCATGTCCATTTTGGGATGAGCGGACTGTGGCAAATCAGGCTAGCTTGACTCCATTCATCCAACGCCTTGAGATGAGGGCAAACTTTGGCTGACAACATCCACTACAGCATTGTGATTCCTGAGACGTATAAAAAAAAGATGGGGAATTAAAAACTGCGAGGAAGACCCATCGAGACGGCCATTGTCCATGACCGTAGCAATATTACTAGTGATATTTCCCATTACGTGGCCGTCACGAGCCGAGTGGTGTTATTCCCGGCGGTTTCACGTGGAAAATACAAGGATAAATTCGGCTGCACATCCTTCATTGAACGAAGAACGGACCACAAAATGATCAATGGGGTATGGCGGGGGGCAAAACGAGGCGTTGGAATTGAGACTTGGTCGCGGCGTGGAAAATGAAGTGCCGCCATCCCGAAACCGACATGATCCGGACGACAAAACAGGTACCTCCTACCCGCCATTCTTTCCCGGATTATTTGCCCGCTGGTCAAATATTATTCAAGTGACGTTCAATCAACCTCATGCGTCACACACTGGAAAACGTTAATCTCTTATCGGTACAACCAATCATCGAAAACAAGAATAATGAGGACGCCTTCGTCCGAACCGGAGACTCTTGTCTCATTCGATTTCTCCCCATACAATGAACTCATATTCCGCTTCAAAAGATTGTTTCATTCAAACTCGGGAGATTTCATGACGTTTCTGATGTCTGAGAACTTATCCGCATGGCCTTGGGCAGGGTCATGGATTCGTTATCTTTTCAGGCTATCCAAGGAAGACAAGGACACATTGACCTCCCATTTTTTCCTTTCGTTCTTCCGGTAGTATTTCATCGCCAATTATGCTGGTTGATATTATCCACGTTGCTAGTTAAAGCATGTCGCACGCCTTTGACGCTTCAGGCTTTATTCTTTCACCCGCTCCTTTTTCAACCTAATTTTTCATGGACTTCCACTACCTGTTGGCGCTTCTGTCTGGTGGAATTGTCGGCGTGCTGTTAGGAGCCACAGGAGGGGGCGGATCATTAGTGGCCATTCCCTTATTAGTGTATGTCGTCGGCGTACCGGTTCAAAATGCCACGACCATGTCACTCATCGTCGTTGGCTATTCGGCCCTCTTTGGGGCATGGCATGAGAGTCGCCAGCAACGCGTTCACTTTGTCTCTGCTATTTTGTTCAGCCTGACCGGAATGGTCGGTGCTTGGGTTGGAGCTCATGGCCACCAACTCGTTCCGGACTCCTTGGTCCTTTTTGCATTTGGCAATCTGCTCCTGTTTATTAGCATGTGGACGTTTTGGAAAAATTATGAAGGAGAACACAACGACGTTCCGAGCGGATGCGCAAAGGAATTCTCCTGGCGCTGTGCGTTAAAAGCCCTCACGTTCGGATGGGGAGTTGGCCTATTGACCGGATTTTTTGGAGTCGGAGGAGGGTTTCTCATTGTTCCCGCCTTGATGTTTCTCATGGGATTTCCCATTCGCTTAGCTATTGGCACGTCACTTTTGATCATTGCCCTTATTTCCATCGGCGGGGTAATCGGCCATTTCAAAGGGGCACACCTGGATGTGGTGCTAACAGGATTAGTGTTATTCGGCAGTCTTCTCGGGTTACTGTTTGGGTCACAAATCACTCAATCGATTCCTGCTCACCATTTAAGACGGGGCGTGGCCATTTTAATCGGAGTCATCGGAATTTTATTAATCATGGCCAACGCGAGGCCACTCATCTTTTAGGAATGGGAGAGAGTTTTTTCAAGCGGAATGCGTATCCTCCGAAACCGGTTTAAACAATAACATGATGTCGCCCTGTTCCAGCCTATGATTTTTTTGAAATTCCCAGGGTGAAATAATCGTTCCTTGCCGATACACCCGGAGTAGCACATCCGGCTGTAAATCCAAAGCCGTCTTCCCGACATCCTGCTTCTCCACTGTTCGCTCCTGGATATTGACCTTTCCCCCCGCTGTCAAAAAATCCTCTAAATAATCTGCCAAATATTGTTGGTCCACTGCAGCCGCCAACATATATCCGCCATATGTTGCCGGGGAAATTATGGTTTGCGCCCCTCCTTGTCGAAACAGTTTGACGTTTTCTTCTTCCTTCGCACTGACAATTACCCGACAACGGGAATTCAAATTACGGACAGTTAACAATATGAGGGCATTGGTATCATCCCGCCCAGCCGCAATAATGACGGCTTTGGCTTCATTGAGGAACGCACCAAATTTCAGCAACCCTTCCTGCGTCGCATCGCCTCGGAGTGCCACGACTCCCAATTCTCCCGCGATGCGTACTCGTTCCTCACCGGGATCGATGACCAGAATATGGTCAGGGTTTGTGCCCTTGGCGAGCAGTTCTTTGACGGTCGAGTATCCGGTATGCCCGAATCCGCAGATGACGACATGTTGATCGAGTGACCTCTGGAGTTTTGCCATGCGAAATACCTCGGTAAATTGCCTGAACGCCAATTGATAGGCGGTCCCTAAAAAAATGACCCATAGAAATATGCGGACCGGCGTCACGACTAATGCATCAATCAGGCGCGCCCGTGTAGTGACCGGCACAATGTCCCCATAGCCGACTGTGGTCACCGTGACCATCGTGAAATAAATCACATCTGAAAATGAGATCTCCCCGTCTATCTGATCCTTGAGCCCGTTTCGATCCAACCACAGGATCCCCGTCAAAAAACAAAACAGCATGACCACCAATATAATTCTGCTCAAGAGGGTGCGAAACGGATCAAGGTCGGTGGGCATGTAGACCACCCGCCTAAAAAAGAGGCGGGAGGCCTTTCGGGAAGAATGGGTTCGGAATGAGAAAGCCACTTTTTCCTCTAAATTCTTATTCAGAAACCCCTTACCCTTGACCCGTTAAGGGCCACATGAAGACTAAGAGGGGAAGGGAGACCACAAGAATTAACAACTCTAAAGGCAATCCCATCCGCCAGTAGTCCCCAAATCGATATCCCCCGGGCCCCATGACCAACAAATTATTTTGATGCCCTATTGGAGTCAAAAAAGCGCACGATGCCCCGATAGCCACCGCCATGAGAAAGGGATCTGTATTCACCCCAAGATTCAGGGCCACCGCGACACTTAATGGTGCCATGACAACGGCCGTTGCCGCATTATTCATGACATCCGACAAGGTCATCGTCATGATCATAATTAGGCCTAAGAGCATTACGGGAGGAAACTCCTCCATCATGCCAACCAGAAACTGAGCCAACAGAGTCGTCGCTCCACTTCGTTCCAGCGCTTGCCCAATAGGAATCATAGCCCCCAACAATACCAGGACCGGCCAATCCACGGCCTGGTACACATCCCTCGGCGATACAATATTGAACAGCACCATCCCCAAGGCGGCACAAATCAATACAATCGGAAGTGACGCCAATCCGGACATGGCGCTGCCCAAGGCCAGGGCGAATAACCCCCCAGCCAGCCACGCCTGACCAGGCTTCCCCAACTGAATTCCCCGTTCGGCCAAGGGAAGACATCCGAGGAGTCCGATCACTTCCAGGACCCGGTCTTTTTCTCCCTGCAACAGCAGCACATCGCCGGCTTTGAACCGGAATTCCCTCAGCCTGCCACGGTAAGGAGTGCCCTGACGAGATGCTCCTAACAAGTTAATTCCGAACCGGCTTCGCAGCTTTAAAGAACCCGCCATCCGCCCGACCAACCAAGAACGATCAGGCGGCACGACGGCCTCTAACAGCATATCCCCATCCTTACCTGCGGATGGCTTTTTTTCAGATTCCTGAACCTCCTCCTTGGGCTGGGTTCCTGTTAACTTCAAACCCAATGTGGATACAAATTTATTAATACCTTGCGGTCCTGCCTCAAGGACCAGGACATCGCCGACTTGAATGTGTTCCCTCCAAGCCGCCCCCCGAATAGATTGGTCACCCCGCACCAACCCAATAATTAAGGCGTCAGAATCCTCAGTGGCCGATTCCAGTTCAGACAGGGATTTTCCTATTGCCTTAGAATTTTCAGGCACTTCAACCTCTGTTAAATATTCCTGTATTGAAAACAGGTCTTGCGGCGCATTTTGAGACCGTCGAGCAATGGGAATGAGACGCCAACCCACTAGCGCCACAAAGAGAATTCCCACCAGCGCCATGATTCCTCCTACAGGAGTGAAGTCGAACATCCCGAATGACTCGCCGGCAACTTCTGCGCGGTAATGGGCCACAATGATATTGGGAGGTGTCCCAATAAGAGTAACCATACCGCCCAAAATCGTTCCAAAAGCCAGGGGCATCAACACCACGGCCGGGGACCGCTTGGCCTCAACAGACGATTGAATAGCTACCGGCATCAGTAACGCCAGGGCTCCCACATTATTCATGACGGTTGAAATCAATCCACCGAGAGAAGATAAGACAGCCACATGGAGGGACGGGGAAAAAGACGTTGCACCCTTGACATAGCGCGTAAGAATTTCCACGACCCCCGCGTTACTCAATCCACGACTGATAATTAACACAGCCGCCACGGTGACCACGGCAGGATGACCAAATCCTAAAAATGCTTCTTCGGAGGGAACGAACCCCAACACGGTTGAAAGAAGCAAAGCACTAAGGGCGACCAAATCATAGCGCCATCGTTCCCAGATAAAGAGCACCAACAGGATTCCCATTAGGCCCAGGAAAAAGAGGTGGTCACCGTTCACAAATGAAATGAATCCTCTATCAGGGGATCGATGATGGGGGTGGGAAGGGGAGGGAAGCTGCCAAAACACTCCTAAAATCTATAACTATTCCCCATTACATTGCATACTCAGGTCATTTTTAGACTTCTTAAACAATATAGCGTATCAACGTTGGGAATGAAATGTTCTACAATTCTTATCCAGGAGGGGAAAAATAGCATTCACGGACTGGGGATTCTCCCAGAAAAGGTGGGCCCACGCATGCAGAGCTGAGCCGGCTAGGAGATCATCCCCATGGGGGACATGCCCAATAAATAACTAAAGCAAGAATTGTCAGGCAAACTCAAGCAGTCATGTCGGAATAACCGCAGATAAAAAAAATTGGCAGAGTTTCGAGGAAAGGACTATACCAAGGCCATGTGAATAAGAAAGTTAAATCTAAACACACCCGATTCAAAAACGCCGGAAGAACCCGGAATTTAATCTATTGATGTCAGGTCCTGGCCACAGCGGAGCACGAGAACTTCATCCTGCGCCAGGAATCAATCGGTACCTGAGAGAGTTTTTCCTCCCAAGTCACACCGGATCTCTCAAATTTTCTGTCCGCCTTTTAGGCCGTCAATCGAGCAACAGGAGTCCGTGGAGCTCTTCGTAGGCGCTTCCGAAATGGAATAACCTGCGCCTGAACCGGACCATCAGTGCGATGATGATTAATGACGGGGTCCATCAGGTTCCCGCACATAATACATCGATACGCTTTGATCCAAAGTTCTCCCATCGCGCCCTTGATGTCCAGACAGTCATCAACCACCATAAGCCCATCACATCGTACACACTTCATAACTCTCCCTCCTTTGAAAGCCTCCTGCTTCCCACTCTTCTCAACAGGTGAGTCAGTGCATCACGCGTGCCACGCACCACGTGAGATCTCGAAAAGCACCACTTAATTAGGTGTGTATGATTGCGGAAAATGAAAGGAGATCACTAGACAATCGAATGAATTTTTGGAGTCTACAATATTTTGTGATAAAAAAAAAGAGCAAACACACATTTTGTGTGTACTGGAAGCATTGACTAAAATTTGGGCATCATGCTCGTTTTCAAAAAAAATTATTTTTTTGACTTATCTCTCACCACAGTCCCCCTTCGCCTATGTCGGTTCAAAGAAAATTATGGTGAGATTTGGCAGGCTAGTGGATATTTTGACAGGTCCTTTATGAAGCTGGCTGTAGACCTGGCCCATCAGTGAGACCCTTTGTTTTGAATATGAGAATGTCAAAAGTACTTCCCAAGCCGGTCGGCCTAGTGAGCACATCAATCTCTTCTTGATCAGACTCCCTGACACCCGTTGGCCCTTTATAATTCAGAATTCCAAGATTTCTCAGCCATGCTCCTTGAGAAATAGGCTCGGCTACCTCAAAACCCATTTCCTCTGCGATGAAGCAAACAGCCGTATAATCCACATCTGCCGTCAAGTCTTGTTGACCCACAGCGAAAAATGGGTCATACACTTGTTGCTGGTGATAGTAGGAACGAAGAGTCCCATTTCTATGCCGATGGGAATATAAATTTGAGGCGCAATCACCATAATCGATAAAAATTACATACCCTGGATCCACAACTCTCCCTATGCTTTTGAGGAATGGTTTCAACTCCAAACAAATTTCTGCGACTTGCCCTCGCCCAAGCTGCACCCTATCGTCACTCAACCGCTCGGCTAATTCCCTCGTTGAAAGAGTACCCGGTTGCTCACAAAACTCCCCATCCTCATCCAGATCCACATACAATTCCAATGCTTCCTCATGGCCCATTCCCATTACTCGATGAACGGGTAACGCATCAAGCACTTCGTTCCCGAACACAAATGTCGGTCCTGGGGTTAAACAGTCGATATTGTTGATCGCATGCAATCCTCTTTGTTTTTGCTTGTCTCGCAACCCAGGGCTTGGGTCTAGAACGACGTATTCATGAGCGTTTTCAAGACAAGAAATAATATTGTTCCCCAACTGGCCGGTTCCTCCACCCAATTCCAAGACCCGCAGGTGAAATCCCAACGCCTTCTCGGCATACGTGATGGCTTTGGCAATGGCATATCCGAAAGCCGGGAATCTTGCATTGGTGTCAAACGGCCCATCAGGACTCCCAATTTTTGGTGCCTTTGCATAAAACCCCATATTTTCATCATATAAGGCCGCAGCCATAAAGTCCCTGAAGGTCATTGGCCCTTGTCTTCGAATTTTGCCCTTCAAGGCTTTGCCAAGTTCCGTATCAATCCGGTTCAAGGCAAGTCCAGCCGTATTTGTTGGTGGTCAGAATTAGGAATGGAAAAGTCCTGACAAAGGATGCGGGGAAAAGAGGCCATAAAAAAAAGGGTGCCATTTCTGGCACCCTTCTCCTGAGTATTCAAACTGCAAAAAGTAAATTACTTAATAACAGTCGATTTGGCCCCTGCCGGATTCGGGTTGGTTTTGTTGAGCGGGCCTTCGACTTCAGGCAACCGACCGGCACCACCAGAATTTATGATCCGGCCACGATTAGGATCACTAACATCATTCTTAGCAGCTTTGCTGCCAAATCCTTGAGAAGACAACAAACTTGTCTCTCCTCCTACATTCGTTTGGCCAGGATCATTAGCGGTAGATTGCCCCGTCACCGGAGACTTCCCAGCAGCTGGATAACCCGGGTGAGCTGGCAACAACCCTGGATTGGCAAAGGCCATTGATAAGGCAAGGGTGCTAGCACCCACCGTTCCAAGAAAAATTCCAATCCCTTTCATAAGACCGCTCCTTTGTTGGTTAAGACTGGTTAACAATAGAAAATGGTCTGGATATGTACATTGCCCAAGTTATTCATATAGAAAAGGCGATCTTATTCAGATTGGCCGGTAGTGTCAAGCTTACCAAACCAAAATAGGGAAAATTTTGAAATGACACCGCTTTAGGTACTTTCTTTGGTTCAAGCTGGACGGCGTGGCCGATAGGGAGTTCTTGGACGTGGGGCTGGCATGAGAATAGTAACGGTCGTTCCCTTATCTGGCTCGCTAGCGATACTGATCTGACCCTGGTGCTCCTCAACGACTTTTTTCACGGTCGCCAAACCCAATCCAGTCCCTGATCGTTTTGTGGTGAAATAGGGTTCAAACACCTTCTCCACAAATTCGGCCGGTATGGGCACTCCATCATTGGCGATAATTATCTGAAGTTCCGGTTTTCGAGCTCTAGTGAGCATGACTTCCACCCGCAAATGCCCTCCTGGAGACATGGCTTCAATGGCATTTTTGAAAATACACAGGAATACATGCTGCATTTTCACTTCATCCCACCGGACTTGGGCCAACCGAGCCGGCACTTTTTTGAGGACCTCAATCCGATTTACTCGAATGTCCGTCGACACCAACGAAAAAGCCTTATCCAATAAATCCTGAACCCGGCACATTTTTCGATCAAGTTCCAACGGTTTGGCAAAGTCCAGAATTTCATTTAAGACCGTTTCAATACGAATCATATCCCGCATGGCATTTTCCACCCGGGTTTGCGAATCGAAATCAAGGTCGGCATCGGTCGTAATTTCTTCTAACTGAGCCCTGATAAACCCAATAGGTTCACGGATTTCTGTAGCCAGAAACGAGCTCACTTCATGCAGTGCGGCACGTCGCTCTTCCTTACGAACATCCCCTCCCTCCGATTGAGCAGTCATCACCTGCCCTTTGAGAGCAGGCTGCTCGGGTTGAATCGGGGCAACCTCCATGACGGAGAGATGACACGATGGGTCTTCAAACAATTCCACCAATTTGGTCGTAATGGCCTCGAGGCCTTTCGATTCGCTCCCAATTTGATCGAAATTATTGGGATTTTTTGACGCTAACGTAACGGTCCCCGCCACCCGTCCCCGGACGTAAAAAGGAACGACAATGGTCGACGCGAACCGATCACGATAGAGCTGTTTATAGTCGTGAAAACGCCCTTGGGTTGAAGCCAAATTATTGTCACAGCGAGGCTTTCGATGACGAACAGACCACCCGGAAGCCGAATCATCGAGAGAGAGAAGCTGCCCCGGGCTCACATCCTTTTTCTGTGTTCCGAATACACCCAACACTTCCAGCGTCGCGGCAAGAGGGTCATAAATGCTGACCCAGCCACGATCAAAGGACAGTCCCCCATTGACTTCTTCTGTCAAAATGCTCCCTATCCGCTCTTGGACTTCCGCATTCGAATACGTTCGAGCTACGGGCGCAGGACCCCCTTCCCCAGCCACACCTATTGCCAAAGGTTCATTACCCACTACTGGCTTGCTCAATATCAGAGAGGAGCCAAATAGTCCCGCTTTCTTTAATTCTGTGGAAATATGCGAGACATTGGTGGAGAGAGTCGTCTTTTCTCTTTTGGTCAGGGCGGAATTTTCTCTCCTGGCCAATACCAGTGTGCCATACACTCGGCCGCCAAACTTTAAGGGAAGGACCAAGGCAACCTTGCTCCCAGGAGTCACCATGCGAATTCTGAGTACGCTCTCCAATTCCCCGCCAACCCCATTACGAACGGCCAAACTTTTCAAATCCTCCATTGAAAGTGCACGAAGAATCGCTCGGACTTCTCTTGGAGAAAACCCCCGGGAAACCTGCTCGACCAATGGCCCACCATCATGAGTCATAATCGCGACCAAGACCGCTTCCATCCCGACCTCATTGACCACGGAGGTCAGAATCTTTTGAAGGGTACTTTGTTGCTTGGTAGCTAGTGTGGATTCAAGACGATTGGACATGCATGCGTTTCCTCTCAGAATATTTGTGCACAATGAATTGTCGGATATGCTGATGGTTAAGGGGGTGAAGGGCTTTTCCCCGGTCCTCTAGAAATCCCTGAATCTCTCCTAAACGCTGGATGAAATATCCAAGGAGTTGTTCCGTTAATTTATATGGCGAATTTTTCGACCCGATGAAGGATGCGTGACAATTTCTATCCGGCCTTGCTCGGAAATCCAGAGATTTAATAATCCACTTACCAAACTAATAATGATCGCCCCACCCACCGCCGGCCAAAATCCGGAGACAATAAATCCTTTCACCAGAATTGATACCAGATAGAGAAGGAATCCATTAATGAGAACCATGAATAGCCCTAATGTGACGAAAATAAATGGTGCTGAAAGTAGATAAAGCACTGGGCGGATGATGGAATTGAGAAATGCAAGAATGACTACTGCGGCAATCCCCGACGCAACCCCTGTGATTTCAATGCCAGGGATTATCTGGCTTGCCAACAATACCGCAAACCCCGTGATCCCGCATCGAATTAGAAATCCCTTCATGATTGCATCATACCGGCCCTGCGGTAGTGGCCTCAAGCGACACGCCCCGCAATGGGGTCAAAAATTATTGAGGATGCCACTTCATTCCGTCTCAAGACTCGGCAATAATGGAATGGAACCACCCTCGCCACAATGAAGAGAGAAGCACTGTGGTGAGTAGGAGATAAATAATGCAACTTTCTATGCCCATCAGCATTTCCCCAATTCAGAAGCCCCACAAATTAATTTAAGGGCCAGGATATCGCGCTAGAGACAAATACCTAATAGCAACTTCCATTTCACCACCTCACCAGAAATGGGGTCTGTTACGTTTCGGCCACCCTCCATCCAACGATACCTATAGATATAAGAAAGGAATCCGACGAACGCCCATCCCCGCATAGGCATTTCGTTCGGGTCAAGGCCTATTCACCCATAAAAATTGCCTTCGTGAAGCCGAAAAACCTGCCTGTCAGCCGGTATTCGAAGATATTTTCCCACACGGAGAATGACCCCAAAAAATACAAAAGCATCGGGCATGAGATACCAAGGTGGGCGAGCAGAAAAATAAATTCCACAATTTGGCTATATTGTAATAGTGATGGGCAAAGCTTGCGGAGGAGATATCAGGCGTATCCGTGCTGGCGAAACCACTGTACGGCTTTTTTGAGTGCTGTTTCCACCGGGGTTTGGGGAAGCGACAGTTCCTGGCGCGCCTTCGTGCAATCATAATGCATGTGATACTTGGCCATCCGCACTCCTTCCAAGGGAATTCTGGGTGGACGATGGGTGACCAGATTGGCAATCCATTGATTCACATGCGCCATGGGTAGGACAAGCCTCCAAGGCAATTGAAGCCGCGGGGCAGGCACTCCCGTTAGTCGGCTGAGCATCTGACATACTTCTTTCAGTGTAAGATTTTGATTTCCCAGAATATACCGCTCACCCACCCGACCGCGCTCCATCGCCCGGATATGCCCTGTGGCCACATCCTCAACATCCACCAAATTCATCCCGGTCTCAATATACGCCAACATTCGGCCACGCATAAAATCTACAATAATTTGGCCAGTTGGAGTGGGCTTAACGTCGCGCTCTCCCACTGGAGCCGTTGGATTGACAATAACCACCGGCAAACCCTCTTGAGCCATGCGAAGGACTTCCTGCTCAGCCAAAAATTTTGATCGCTTATAATCCCCTGCCAGTTGGGCCAAGGAAGGAAAGAATGTTTCATTTCCAAGGCCTCCTTCATCAGGCAATCCGATCGCACCAATTGTGCTAGTGTAGACGATTCGTTGAACGCCTGATTCCCGTGCTGCACGGAATAAATTTTTGGTTCCCTCGACATTGATGGCATAAAAGATAGAAGGGTCTTGATCCCATAACGCATAATGCGCCGCCACATGATAAAGCCCTTCGCAGCCGGCAATAGCTTTCTTGAGGGACAAGGGATCCTGCAAATCTCCCTGAACGGTTTCAACGCGTAACCCTTCAAGATTTTTCAGATTACTTGTGGGCCGAATGAGTACACGGACCTCATCGCCTTTCGCAACGACTGCTCGTGTCACTGCAGCCCCAATGAAACCCGAAGACCCTGTAATGAGTACTTTCATAAAAATCCGAGGTTGCCAATGCCCTCAATAACAATACCGCATGACCTGCACCAACCAAACTGTTGTCAGTGAGAAGGGTGGGAAACTGTGTAATGTCGCTTCAAGACCGCAGCGCCATACTAGAGAGGATCAAGACCGTCGCGCCATTATATAAGTGGCAATGTGTCGTAAGGGGTCAGCCTGTTTATCAAAAGTATTCAATCGGGCTATCGCCCGCTGGACACATTCTTCTCCCAGTTGCCTCGCGCCTTCAATCCCAAAAAATGAAGGATAGGTCCGCTTCCCTCTTTTTTCATCCGTTCCTGCATCCTTTCCCAATTCCTCCCGTGTCCCCACCATGTCCAACACATCATCGGCAATCTGAAACGCCAGCCCAATATCCTCGGAATAGTCGGTTAAACATTGCATTTGCTGGGTCGTGGCCGCTCCGATAATGCTGCCGATCCGGACTGCGGCCCGAATCAGACGCCCTGTTTTAAAGGTGTGGATTTGCTGGAGGTGCGCTAAATCAATCTCCTGATTTTCAGCCTGAATATCCATGACCTGTCCGCCCACCATTCCCTGGTGCCCTGAACCATTTGCCAATTCCCGCACAATAGCTAACTGCTGAGCGGACGAGAAACTCTCTGTTCCATCAACTTGACTGCATAACTCAAACGCCATGGTCAACAACGCATCACCTGCCAAAATAGCCATGCCATCGCCAAATACTTTGTGATTGGTTAAGCGGCCGCGCCGATAGTCATCGTCATCCATCGCGGGAAGATCATCATGAATAAGGGAATACGTGTGAACAAACTCCAAAGAAGCGGCGAACGGTAACATGGCGTCACGGTCATACCCCAGCGCTTGGGCAGCGGCAATCGTCAAAATCGGACGAATGCGTTTTCCTCCACCCAAAAGGCTATACCGCATGGACTCATACAGTCGTTGAGGATTGGCCGAGAGCAGAGGAAGACTCTTCTCCAAAAACTGGTCAACCCGTTGGCGCTGTTGATCTAAATAGGCTTGAATGTTCACAAAGGAGCGAATAGACGACGTGGAAGGATGGATGGAATCGTTGGTGACCCTATCAAATGGATTTTTGGAGTGTCAAATTGTGATCCTAAAACTCAGGGATATAGACAGTAAACGGGTCCCAAAAATTTTCTTCATTGTTTTCATCTGAATTACTCAGTATACTTTTCTTCAATGAGCATTCGAAATCGAGCCGGAGATTGGGAGCCCCTGTTATTGGGTATCGAACCCGAATTGTGCGGGGTATGTCATGAAGGCCTGTACCGAAACCTTACCATGCTCCGTGGAGGATGGTCTCGTTGCAGCATCTGTGAACATTTCGTTCATTATAGTTGTCTGGCTAGTGGAAAGGTCTCCTATCTGAAAAGACGCCCGCGTGTGTGCAAAACGTGCGCAGACCAGCAGTCTCTCCCCCAACCTGCCATGTCCACCCCTTCGGTGCCTGCCGAAGTCAAATAATGGAACATCCAGGGATTTCAACCCCACCAGCTATGGGTTCTCCTCGACTTTCATCATCATTTCTCCATTTTTTTCTGGCTCCCATCCTTTGTGCATTTAGTGGTTTTCATACAGCCAGCTATTTGTTCGTTGGTCTCTACACGTGGCCTCGAACCAGTCGGGTGCTTGTCCTGACCATTGGTATGCTTATTTTCTCATATGAATTCATTTATAAGAACCATTTGTCCCGCCCTACTTCCACATGGAAATATTCTTCTTTTGAATCGGTATTCTATACCTGCGTCCTGCCCTATATCATCGGCGCAGGAGCACTCTTGGTCCTTGCGGGCCTGTCAGAGTAGGGCAGCAATTCTGCCGGCACCCTTCAACCTGTATGGATCTGCACTTCTAGAGAGGATACAACCATGAAAAATGTGGAATTGACTGTCAACGGAACGATGCTAACAATTACGGTAGACCTGTCGAAGGATTTTGGGCCTTCTTCATCGGGCAAAACAACGATCATTGCCTCAACCGAAGGCAATGTCTCAATACCCGATCGAGAAGAAAAAATCGGGCTGAATATTTACAAGAAAAAACCCTAGCCTTCCTCAGAAAGACCGGTTTTTAAAATCTTCCAGCAGCACCTGCCCCGTCCACGATGCTTTAACCTTCATCACGGATTGCGGTGTGCCCTCCGCCACCACACATCCTCCTTGATCTCCACCTTCCGGCCCCAAATCAATGACCCAATCCGCGTTCTGAATCACATCCACATTATGCTCAATCACAAGGACCGTATTTCCGGCTTCCACTAACCGGTCGAGTACATCCAGCAACCGTTGAATATCCACAAAATGCAGTCCCGTCGTCGGTTCGTCCAGAATATAGAGCGTACGACCAGTGGATCGTTTCGAGAGCTCCTTGGAAAGCTTGACACGCTGGGCTTCTCCCCCTGACAAGGTAGTCGCCGATTGCCCGAGTTTAATGTAATGGAGGCCCACATCTGATAGGGTTTGCAGTCGGGTACGAAGTGGCGGAATGTTCACGAAAAACTCCAAGGCCTCAGCCACTGTCATGTTTAAGACTTCTGCAATCGTTCGGCCCCTGTAGGTCACATCCAAGGTTTCGCGATTGTACCGTTGCCCATTGCAGGCCTCACAGGTCACATAAATATCCGGGAGAAAATGCATTTCAATTTTTATGAGGCCATCACCCTGACAAGCTTCACATCGCCCACCTTTGACATTGAAACTGTAGCGGCCTGGCTTGTAGCCTCGCACTCGAGACTCCGGTAATTGCGCGAAGAGATCACGAATGAAACTAAAGAGGCCGGTATAAGTAGCGGGATTCGAACGAGGAGTCCGTCCAATCGGGGACTGATCAATATCAATCAGTTTATCCAGCTGCCCAAGTCCACGTATGTCCCGACACCCCTCAAACACCGGCTTCTTCTGGGAAAAACCCTGTCCCAGGGATCGGAACAACACATCTACGACCAGAGTGCTTTTCCCTGACCCTGACACACCGGTAACACACGTCAACAGACCTAATGGAAAGTTTACAGTCACGTGCTGAAGATTGTGCTTTTCCGCGCCCACGACGGTCAAAAATCCTTTGGCCTGCCGTGCACGTTGGGTCAAGGACACTCGTCGGCTCCCTTTGAGATATTGACCGGTCAGCGAGCTTGGATGAGCCATCACCACCGAGGGAGGACCATGAGCAACTAATTGTCCACCTTCCACACCGGCCCCCGGCCCTAAATCCAATATATAGTCGGCAGCGCGCATGGTCTCGGCATCGTGCTCAACCACCACCACCGAATTCCCCATATCACGCAATCGTAACAATGTTTGGAGTAACCGTCGGTGATCCCGCTGATGCAACCCGATACTGGGTTCATCCAGGATATACAGCACGCCCACCAATCCTGATCCGATTTGCGTGGCTAATCGAATCCGTTGTCCTTCCCCTCCAGACAAAGTGGCAGAAGGGCGATCCAGGGTGAGGTAGCCCAACCCGACGTTGTGCAAAAACTCCAGCCTCTCCCGAATCTCTTTCAGCACCCGCTGCCCAACCATTTGTTCGCGATCGGTGAGAATTAACGCATCCATAAAAGCCAAGATATTTCCCACAGACCGATGGGTCACCTCAGCAATAGACTGCTCCCCAATTTTTATGGCAAGGCTTTCCTTCCTCAGTCGACCTCCGCCACACATCGCACAAGGGGTATCGAAGGTCCATTCCTCCCATTCAGAATGACTGGAAGCTTCATACCCAATACCATCACATCCCTCACACGCACCATGAGGGCTGTTAAATGAAAAAATTCTTGGGGAAATTTCCGAATAGCTGACACCGCATTGGATACACGCCAGGTGTTCACTATAGACCCGGACTTGATCATCTTCTGTCAGCACTCCAACGAGTCCCTGCGCCATCTTGAGGGCCGTTTCTACCGAATCGGCCAAACGCCGCGTCACCCCGGTCTCTGCCTTGACGATGAGTCGATCAACCACAATCTCAATGGTATGCTTGCGTTGTTTATGTAATGTAATTGACTCCCCGAGATCCCGAATGTCTCCATCAATACGAGCCCGAACAAATCCAGCTTTGCGAGCCGCCAATAATTCCTTGCGATATTCGCCTTTACGTCCTCGCACAATGGGAGCCAAAATGTGGATTTTTGTGCCAAGAGGAAGCCCGATTATGGCATCCACCATTTGTTGCACCGTTTGCGCCGCAATGGCACTCCCACAAAGATAGCAAAAGGGTTGTCCGATTCTGGCAAAGAGGAGTCGAAAATAATCGTAGATTTCCGTGACCGTCCCCACCGTGGACCGAGGGTTGTGACTCGTCGTCTTTTGTTCGATGGAAATGGCAGGCGAAAGCCCTTCAATGGAATCCACATCCGGTTTCGTCATTTGGTCAAGGAATTGCCTGGCATAGGCGGAGAGCGATTCGACATATCGACGTTGGCCTTCGGCATAAATCGTGTCAAAGGCCAAAGATGACTTACCTGATCCGCTTAAGCCCGTAATGACCACCAACTGATCCCGAGGTATCTCCAGGTCGAGATTCTTGAGATTATGTTGGCGAGCGCCCCTGATCACGATAGAGTTATTCATGGAAGCCGAGTATATCATACGAATCCCCTTGACTGTGGCTTCTCTTTGACCAATGGAATTGACCCTTACACAAAAGGTCGGATACAATCCTGCAGTTTTCATGTATCTATTTTGAATAGACGGAATCGTATCCTTTTTCCCCAACCTTATTTTCATTTCCCTTATTGATGAGGAATTTCATGAAGAATTTGAAAGCAGCATGTATCTTGACTGCCACTATTATTCTGACGAGTCTTTTGTCAATTTCTCCACCAGGATGGGCCGCCAAATACGAACTCACTCGCAACAGCATTGAAGAGGCGAAGGAAATAAATGCTGCAGAAATTTCACTCTATCGAGTGAAGTTAGGGGACCCTGAAGCCACTGCCGTTGAGGCCCTTGTCGAAGCAAGAATTTCCGGTGTTCGGGCAGAGCAAGAGGGCACCTTTATTCTGTTGTGGGACAAAGAAAATCCAACTGGTGCAATGGCAGGAGTCCGTATCACAGACGGGAAAGTGGATCTCATATTTATCAATAATCGATTTGCCCATAAAGTCCGTGGCATCTTCCGACACATCCTCGGGGCCAAGTCCACAAAAGAAATTCGTGATCTCCTGGGACCAGAGGATTTTCCCAATGAAACACTGATGGGTGCCAAGCTCTTGTATGAAAAGCAAGGGTTTCTCGTGAATTTCCTTGAACGGCAAGTAAATGTGGAATTCTGTCTTGGCTGCCAGGATCTATTTTCAGGTTTCTAGGAGGCCTGTTTGGAGCCTTAGTTTTATCTCACTTCGCAGTCTGCTTTCAGTTATTGAGTCATTTCCCGAAAGAGGGAGTTCTCCTCCCTCTTCTATTTTCCCAACATCGTCAAGAATGCATTTCTTCCAATAGTTCGGTTTAGACTGATTCCATATATGGACGACCGGATTCTTACCACTCATCTCATAGAAGAAGAACAAAGCTTTGAGGGGACCTTGAGACCTCAACGCTTAACGGAGTATATCGGCCAGGAGCGGATGAAAGAATCGCTTCGGGTTTGTATTGAGGCGGCAACGGGTAGAGGAGAAGCCTTGGACCATGCCATTTTTTATGGACCTCCTGGGTTAGGAAAAACCACCATCGCTCATATTATCGCCAAAGAAATGGGCGGCACGATTCGCTCTACCTCAGGGCTGGTACTTACCCACGCGGGCGACCTAGCCGCCATTTTGGCAAATCTTCAACCACGGGATGTTCTATTTATTGATGAAATTCACCGATTGCCTCCAGCGGCCGAAGAGGTATTGTATCCCGCCATGGAGGATTACCAGATTGATTTGGTGATTGGACAGGGCCCCTCTCTGCGCACCATGAAATTAGATCTCCCACCTTTTACGCTCATTGGAGCCACGACACGTGCAGGCTCCCTCACCTCTCCTCTGCGAGAACGCTTTGGGCTTGTTTATCGCTTGGATTATTATCTGCCTGAAGACTTGCAGGTCATCATTGCCCGCTCCGCTAGACTACTCGGAATCCACATTGAGGATGAAGGGGCGGGAGAAATTGCCAGCCGGGCTCGTGGGACTCCCCGTATTGCTAATCGATTAATCAAACGTGTGCGTGACTTTGCAGAAGTTAAGGCCCAAGGACGGATCACGAGATCTGTCGCACAGGAAGCCTTACAATGGTTAGGAGTCGATCAGGCAGGTTTTGATGAAATGGACCGCAAAATACTCCTGACCATAATCAGAAAATTTAAGGGAGGACCGGTTGGCATCGACGCATTGGCCGCAGCGGTCCAAGAAGAAAAATCCACATTAGAAGATGTATACGAACCTTTTCTACTTCAATCTGGGTATCTGGATCGAACGGCCAGAGGGCGACAAATCACCTTAAAAGGTTTGCTACATTTTGGAGAAAATCCGAATCTCTTTTCGATTGGGATCTGACCCGATCTTCCCTCCTGCATTAAATTAATCCACCATACCACTACCGTCCGGTTAAGAATGAAATAAATTCAATTGGTTACAAGACCTCTCATCTTCACCATCGTTTTTGGTGTTGAGAAACTCCGGAGTTAAAGGGATTTTCTCGAATAGGGTCACGGAAAAAATCTGTAGTAATGTGTAGAGTGAGGCATTCAGCGTGAACCGCTTCTTGACGATGGCCACGAGCACGTAGACCGACACGGCGGTCCAGATCTGCACCTTCACGGCATTCTCTGAGGTGCCATAGAACTGCTTGATGCGCAGATGCTGCTTGATCCATTTGAAAAACAATTCGACTTGCCAGCGAGCCTTGTACAAGGCACAGATGGTGGTTGCTGGCGGACCAAAGAGGTTGGTCAGGAAGATGAGGCCTTTGCCCGACTCGAGATCTTTGAACCGAATACGACGCAGATGAACAGGATACCTCTGTTGCGTGTAGAATCCGGACAACGCGATGGTCTGATCGCACAGAATGCCCTGCTCCCGATCGTTGGGGGCCGAATAGATGCGGCGCATGTCGGCATTCGCCTTGGCACGGGTGACAAAGAAGGCGCCGGCCTGATGCAGCGTGAACAGCCGTTCGAAGTCCAAGTACCCGCGATCCATGACGTACACCGCTCCAGGCTCTGGAAGCAGCAGGTCGAGTGCGTGGACATCGTGCAGTTTCCCATTGGAAATATGGATAAAACTGGGAATCGCCCCACGAAGGTTCAACCGGGTGTGCAGTTTGACCGCGGCCGTGGTCTGGCGAAACGAGGCCCACGGAAACAGGGCCAGACACAGATCGATGGTCGTGGAGTCCAGCGCGTACACCGTGTGCGCAAGGTCCAGGCCCAGATCTTCTGTGGCGTACAGTTTGTGCGCATGCTGGATCAAGCGCTGGGCGAAGTCGGCATAGATCCGCCAGTCTCGGCGCTCGTTGGCATCGGCCAGCGTGGCCCGTTTCACCGGGGTGCGAATTCCCATGTGATACAGCTTGGCGGCTTGCGCCGACAGACAGACCTCGATATCGCGCAGGCTTTCGCGATAGGTCAACTGAGCAAAGGCCAAGATCCGAAAGTGTTCGGTGCAGGGCAGCGTCCGAATACGATAATCGCCACCATAGCGGGCGACGATTCGGGAAAACGTGGTCCAAGGCAAGCAATCCATCAGTTGCGCAAACAGGGTTTGGCCGACATACAGCGTGAATCCTCCGGGGGTTACCCGGGGGACAATCACCTGAAGGCGGGTCGCCGTTCAAGTCGACACCATCCAAATTTGCCAAAACATGTAATTCATTCATGCGCTTAGGCCGAAAGGCGACTCAGTTAACCGGACAGTAGTG
>NZ_JBQKUP010000012.1:0-21814 GCF_052156535.1 Nitrospira sp. T9 | reverse complement strand
GAGCGGAGATTTTTGACTATATCGAAGTCTTTTACAACCGGCAGCGACGCCATTCTGTTCTTGGCTATCAGACGCCAGCTGAGTTTGAGGAAAGGGCTCTCGCGGCTTAACCAGGTGTCCACAAAACACGGGAAAGTTCAGACCTTCCCTCGATCGTTCCAAGGGAAGACTAGATGGATAAATTCCCCGGTCCGGTTGAACCGGGGAAGAGAGACAGATCATGAACGATTGGGAAGAAATAACGCCGGAATGAGAAATTCGGGGTTAGAGCTTTGGGGCTGGATCCTGTAAAATCTCCGATTGATACCAGACCCAGAATTTACCGACTCCCTCCGGCACGGATGTTTGCGGGTTATATCCCAATAGCCTGCGTGTTTTGGAGATATCGGCAAATGTGTAGGCGATATCGGCATCTAGCATAGGTGCAGGAACGAGCTGTGCCTGGCGCCCTGTTAATTGTTCAATGCCTTTGACAAAGTCCACAAGAAGAACCGGCTCACCGCGTCCAAGATTCAAAATTTCATACCCCATAGGACGGTCAACCGCCGCTACCAGGCCACTGACAATATCTTCGACATACGTCCAATCTCGATGCATGTTTCCATTGTTATAGAGGGGGACTTCACAGCCGGTGAATATGTTATCTAAGACTTTATAGGCCATCATATCGGGACGGCCACGCGGGCCATACACGGTAAAAAATCGAAAGACGGTGCAATCCAATCCATACAAGTGGTGATAGGTATACCCTAGCAATTCACTTGCTCGTTTACTCGCAGCATATGGGGCAAGCGGTTTATCACACGAATCTTCCGGAACAAAGGGAATTGTCTTTGTATTGCCATACACCGAAGATGTTGATGCAAACACAAACGTTGGAGAAGGTGAATTTTTGCCCTGTGAACCAATCCGTCCCACACACGCATCCAATAAGGCCATCGTTCCCATCACATTGACATCGTAATACAGCGCAGGATCATCAATGGACACCCGAACACCCGCCATCGCCGCTAAATGGATGACAGCGTCAAAACGATGATCAGAAAAAAGATGTGCAACCAACTCTCGATCACGAATATCTCCTTTGAGAAACTGGAACGTGCCAGGCCATTTTCCGGTTTTGGCATGTTCGGTTACCTCTCGAAGGTTTTTCTCTTTACGGACAGGATCATAGTAATCATTGAGATTATCAAGACCGATTACTTGATCTCCACGTCTGACCAATGCTTCCACTGCATGGCTTCCAATAAATCCCGCAGCACCGGTTACCAATATCGTTTTACCCACGGACACTCCTTTATGTTTCTTAAAGGGTTCATATTTGGCCCATCTTCTCGTTGACTTTCAAATTGATACACTTCTGCATTAATTTTTTCGGCAACTACCGTGTGCTGCTTGATAAGCAAGAACAATCATAGGTCGAATATCTCTAACTCTTGATCACTTAATTGACCTGAATCAGACTTTCGTCAAAATGACGACTGACTCCATATTCACTTGAGGGACCTTTACTCCATTGCTACAATGAGGAATGTTTGACCCTATTGTGTGTGGGATCGTAAAAGATCCCGAAACCCTAGAAATCACCGACCTAGGAACCGGAAAAGACTTCGAAGCCGAAGTCGTTGTCTACAATTGTGATTGTCACACCTACCAACAAGTCGTCAGTCTTTTTTGTCAGGTGATTCCCGGGATGACCCCGAAAAAAGCCTTTGAATTAGCCTGGCAGATTGATCACCACGGAAGTGCAATTGTCTTTCAAGGTGACATAAAAAACGCTGATGTAATTGGAAAGCAGCTGGCAGCAGGTGGCTTGCGAGTTGAAGTCCGCTACTGAATTCTGACACCACACGACAGAATCGTCTACTTCCCCATGTTATTTTTTCTTCACGCGGGCCGGTCTCGCAGACAAGGTAGATGTTTTTTTGGCTTTAACGACTGGAACAGATTTTTTATTTTTACCAACTTTGTGAGCAGTTTGTACGGGCTTTCCGTCTGAGGGCTTTGCCCCTTTGACCTTTCCAATTTTCTTGGTGGGCAATCCCGACTTCATTTTTGAATCTTGGACTGAATTGCGGGGTAAGGGGACAGGGGTCATGTCTGCTGGAGAAGTTCTGGAGGTTTTACCCAATTTCTTCACGCCTTTGCCCGTGCCTTTCCCTGAAGATCCTGTTGGCGTGGGCAATGGAAACGATGGGAGTTTCTTTTTTTTCAGAGCGTCACCTGAAAAAACACGAACTTGATACAATTCGAATAACGATTCAACCGCCTTTTGATCCCCTTTCCGTGCAAGCGTGAGAAGGCGACGGCGTTGATTCATTTCTTCTTCTTCCGTATGGGAAGTGACTCGCCGCTCCATGCTCAACTCCTTTCCTTTTCCCGAAATCAAACTTTCTGACATTCCACTGCAGACCGCATCTTACACTAAACCCCATGACATTGGCAATATTCCCTAATGAACATTTCTAGTCTTTAGGAAGTGAATTTTAATAAGAAAAAAAATGCACATGGCTTTTGCTCAAATTGAGGTTTGGGAGAATTACCGACAAGAGGCCAAGTTACAAAATTAAAGCAAGGGCCAATAGCCTTTGATTTTTTCGTGAATGAATGTGGTGGCCTTTCTCCCGTCGAAAAAGAGGTGGCCATCATTCTGTATTGGCCCTGATGTAAGGAAAAAATTTAGACATGATTGCCCCTTTTCACCAGAGAATATTTGCAATTGAATTCTTCCCCTAAAGACGAATCTACAGAGAACCTTCGCTTACCCCTTTCTACCCTGAACACCAGCTGCTTGATTGACAGGCCAAAGAAACCACCGATATAGTGTTTTGACTTTCCCCATTGAATTTTCAAAGAAATTTCCATTTTGTGCTGCTTCGTTCATTCTTATCCAAAGGCTATTCTGATGACCCAACGCACTACTCCCTATGACATTGAACAAATTGGATATACCCTTGTGCGATTCAATAGTACAGGAATATTTGAAACGCACAAGGACCACATGGTAGATCCCTATGCCGATACCCGACCCCCTAAAGGCCCGCAGGTGGAGGGCATTCAATTCGCCCCACAAGAGGCCAACAAAATCTTACCGGCTATGGTTCTCCTGCATGATCGCTATGGACTCACGTCTCACATTCAGGAATTAGCGAAAGGTCTCTCCTGTCAAGGGTACGTTGTCTTAGTTCCCAATTTGTATGTGAGACAGGGTGGGATGGTGACGGCCAATGCTGAAGTGGCCAATGCCTTAATGGAGCGGGTCAATGAACAACAAGCCTTGCAGGATATCAACGCCAGCTTTGAATTTCTTAACGCCAACCTCACAGAAGATTCCTTATTGGAAAGAACCACCCGCAACGCCCATGCAGTGATCGGGTTTGGCATGGGGGGAACCCTGGCAATAAAAACTGCCGCGCATCGGCGTCGCCTCCAGGCGGCAGTGGCAATCTGTGGAACTCTGCCTACCGATCTTCAATTGGCTCAACGCTTGTATTGCCCTCTCTTACTCCAGGCACCAGGACAAAGCGATCTCAATTCGGCAGAAGAACGTGACCAGTTTTGCCAAATGGCCAAAGAAGCTGGAAAAAGGATCGAAGTTCGATCTTATCCTGAAGCCTCTGATGAATTCTGGCAAAGTAGCACTCCTAGCTACCGGGCATCAGATATGGAAGAAGCCTTGCAGACCTCAATAGACTTCATCAATGCCATCATCAACAAAACCATATAAGCATTAATTTGATTTTCGAAAACCATGGCCGACTCGTTTCATCAATTCTTCCCGACCGAGCACTAACGCTAGAAATCTCATGACTTGGCGCGGCAATCGAAATACATGGTTGATTCTCTGGCTTTTTGGCGCCCACATTTTTATTTTCAGTTCTCTTTCCCCCGCATTTGCCACTCAGGAATCAACTGGATTCCCCTGGTCCTTCCTTAAAGATCACCGTACACAAATTCTTCAGCTTGCCTCTGATGATGAAGCCCTAACCTTCTTTAGATCCACAACCACCATAGAACCTAAAGGCTCTCGTATTTACAAGAAATCCCAATCGGTCCCTACGCAGTTGAACCTACCAGCAGAGATCATCGAGGCCATTATTAGCTACTTAAAATCTCTGGCAGTCTCCAACCATGCGCAATTATTTCGAGAGATCCTTGTAAAGCCAACAACAGGCATCCCGCCACTTTCCGATGTCATTCCTGGCGAAGCGCACCTGCAATGGATCATGACCCACTCCACCCTTCAAGGCTTGAAACCCATAATTGATGGCTATAGACAAGTATCAGCCTGGTCTCACATGACGACTTCCCACCCAATCCCCCCTGACGAAGAGTTTGCCAAATTTGCTTCATATTACGACCAAACTTATCAGGATTGGGATGAAAGCCCACAATCCTGGACAAGCCTTTTTACACGGCACGGCCAAAAGGGTATCGAGGATCGATTACTCGAGTATTGGAAAACAACTAATCACCCAGCCACCACGCACCAGCCCTTCCTTCCCGTTCAAGATGCCTATACCCAACATTACATCGAAACCCGGCTCTTACCGATGTTTAGAATGACCCTGCTCACCAAAACCAGCGAGTTGGAGGCCACGGCGTATGGGAAATCCTGGGAGGCCTGGCAAAAAATTCAGCAGTGGCAACAACAGGAACAAATCAATTCTGCCAGCACTCGACTGTGCGGAACCTGGCGATGGGTGGTTCATAACCACCAAAACCATGGGGATCGTAAAATGACCGTTACCTTTTCGCCCCCTGACCAATCCTCACCGTCTCAAATTGCCCCATCCGCCATTGAGATTCACGGGGACACAGTCTATCTCAAATGGACTTTTCCCCAAGGAGTTCAGGAAGATAGTTTGCTCCTCAGCAATAATGACTCCCATCTTGAAGGCACTTTCAAAAACTCCCTCGGCCCTCATGGCAGTATTTCGGGTAAACGTTTGTCAACCTGCCAACCCTAGCCTTTCTGCCCGGTTCGTTTCTCCTTTATCTCCCTTCCCCATTCTCCGAAAAGGTGTAAAATATCTTTAGGAGGGAAAAGAGGATGATCGCCCATGATTCATTAGAATCTGATATTCGACGTATTGGGCAGACATTAGCGAAAAATGCTCGTCACCATACGCCAGGATTCTGGGATCACCGCTGGTGGACGTCACTTCTCTTAGATTGGGGAACCCGTGATGAACAGTTCAAGGTACAGCTGTTTCGCTTTGTTGACGTCCTTCCCTCCCTTCAGACGGACGCACAATTTGTGCGTATCCTGAAGGAATACTTTCAAGACCTGCCGTCTCTCCCTGGTCCCCTGAAGTGGATCCTGAGTCGTTTTTCAAACAATTCTCTAACGGCCCAAATGGGCACTCGAATATTGCGGCGCCAGTTTCTGAAAATGGCCTACACGTTTATGGCAGGGGAAACCGTCAGCCACGCTGTCCCTACGCTCACACAACTTTGGCATGCAGGAAGTGCGTGTTCTCTTGATTTGCTTGGAGAATCCACAGTCAGTGAAGAGGAGGCTGATCATTATCACACGCGGTGCCTTCAGACATTGACCCAATTACATGAAGTCATCCCACATTGGAAACCTCAACCTCTGTTAGAAACCGACCATCTCGGCTCTCTCCCCAGGATCAATCTATCCATCAAACTCTCTGCCTTATATTCGCAATTAGATCCGATTGATCCTGAGAACAGTTACGCAGGCGTTGCCCCCCGTCTACGCTCAATCCTGGACCTTGCCCAGGCATTGCCTGCCTCTCTTACGTTCGACATGGAGCAGGCCGAATTGGAGCCGCTCATTCTTATGGTCTTTATGCGTGTATTTTCTGAACCGGCCTACCAACACTTTCCGCATGCAAGCATTGCCATACAAGCCTATCTCAAACACACTAACGACACCCTGGATACTCTTCTAGCATGGGGAAAAGAACGAAACACTCCCTTCGGTATTCGCCTCGTCAAAGGCGCCTACTGGGACTCTGAAGTTATTCGCTATCAACAACAAGGCTGGCCCATTCCGGTCTATCTAAAAAAAACCGACACCGATGCGAACTACGAATACCTTGCTCACCGGATTCTGGCCCATCGAGACTTCATTCGCCCGGCTTTTGGCTCGCACAATATTCGAACGTTAGCCGTGGTCCGGGCGATGGGAGACTCCCTTAACCTTCCGCCGGGAACGTTTGAATATCAGATGTTGTATGGCATGGCCGAGCCTCTGCGTGATGCCGTGGTAGGACAAGGGTTTCGGCTTAGGGTCTATGCCCCCATTGGGGAACTCCTTCCAGGAATGGCCTATCTCGTGCGTCGATTATTGGAAAATACCTCGAATGAAAGTTTCATTCGACGCCAATATGAAACTGCCGAGTCCCTTGATCATCTGCTATTGTCACCCTCGAACGGGGACAGGAATGGAGAGGAGGCGATGTCTCTGGAAAGACAGTCGGAAGTCACATTACTCGATGGAGACAATCCTGACAGATTCGCCAACGAACCGCATTCGGATTTTTCTCAACAGAACATACAACGAGATTTCTCTATCGGCCTCACACACATCGCCCCTCTCCTGGGACAAATCCATTCCTATCCGCTTCCAACCCCCATGCCTTGGCTTGGGCCAGAACTGATCTCGACTAATCCCAGTTTTCCCGACCAAATCATTGCCAAATTTCCAACTCTGTCTCCTGAACAAATCGATCCCATTGTCCAGCACGCCTACGCCCATATGAGCACCTGGGGAAAAGTCCCTTCGCACACCCGTGCGCGGATTTTATTTCATGCTGCCGGGCTCATGCGACAACGCAAGCCCGAATTAGCCGCTTGGGAAATATTGGAAACCGGTAAGCCGTGGCGGGAAGCGGATGCGGACGTCGCTGAAGCCATCGATTTCCTGGAGTTCTATGGGCGGGAAATGATTCGTCTGGGCACTCCGGAGCGGTTAGGAACAGAGCCAGGGGAACACAATCAACGGATTTTCCAACCACGAGGGTTGGCCGTGGTGATTTCGCCGTGGAATTTTTCGTTAGCCATCCCCACCGGTCTTGTTTCGGCGGCCTTAGTCGCTGGAAATGTTGTCCTATTTAAACCATCCGAGCGCTCACCCATGATGGGGTATCACCTTTTCATGCTGCTCATGGAAGCAGGGGTACCTGAAGGCGCCTTGCAGTTTCTGCCCGGTGGACCTGACGTGGGACAGGCCCTTGTCAAACACCCCAAGGTCCATCTCATCGCCTTTACAGGATCACAAACCGTCGGATTGAATATTATTCAAGAATCCAGTCACGTATCGGCTGGACAACGACATATCAAACATGTCATTGCAGAAATGGGCGGAAAAAATGCCATCATTGTTGATGAAACGGCCGATTTGGATGAAGCCGTGGTGGGGGCGTTAGCCAGTGCAACAGGCTACCAAGGACAAAAATGCTCCGCCTGTTCTAGAATTCTTATCCTGAAGGACGTGTACCCCCAATTTCTTGAACGGCTCAAACAGGCGGCTGCAAGCATTCCGATCGGTCCACCCGAACACCCTGGAAACCGTATGGGACCGCTTATTGATCGACGGGCATTGGAACGAGTTCGCCACTTTGTGCACCTTGGGAAAATGGAAGGCACCTGCATTCTTGATCGCCAACTTGAGGGACCTGGGTATTTTCAAGGGCCGGTGATACTGGCAAATCTGCCACCTTCCCACCCGGTCGTCCAGGAAGAAATATTCGGCCCGGTCATGGTTGTATTAAAGGTTTCCACAATTTCAGAAGCATTGGAATTAGCCAATGATTCCCCCTATGCCCTGACTGGAGGGATATACTCACGTAGTCCTGCCAATATTCAACTGGCTCGTGACGCATTTGATGTGGGGAATTTGTATATCAACCGACCGATTACCGGATCTTTAGTGAGCAGGCAACCATTTGGAGGTCATCGATTATCAGGAATCGGCCGGAAGGCCGGAGGAAGCGGGTATCTTGAGCAATTCATGGTGGAAAAGGTGATTACGGAAAACACGCTTCGCCGTGGCTTTGCTCCGACTCAATAAGGCGACATCAGATGCCACAGTCACCTTTTCTAATTCCTCAATCACTTCGACCATGCGTTCATTCTGACTACGAACGGAAGGAATGGTTTGGCGTTCAATGTATTTGAGCAAACCCACTCCTCGAGCAAACCAGGCCGTCATCGTATCCGTTCCTTGAATCGACTCCCCACTCTCAGACAAATGCACCTTCATGATCATTTTGGCTTCAAGACGAATGGCATCCTGATATATGCCAGCCGGTACGACCACGGTATCCTTCCCCTGAACGGAAACGGATGCCACAATATCCACCGTTTCTTTTTCTCCATCACGATCCACATCCATGCCAAAATCCAGCCCAGTCCGGTGAAATTGCTCAAAAGAGCTGGGTACCTCTAAGGGAAATCGAACGATTTGATAGGGCACCAGTTGGCGCTCCAACGTCGTGCCGGGTTTCGACCCATAATACCGGATCCCTGCAACATCCCGGAAATAATAACTATCCGACGGCCCTTGATTACCAGGATTGGTATCGTTGAAAACGGTGACCTTCACTCCGTCTAGGACTTCCGTCCCTATAACTTTTGAAACATTCGTAAACCGGGTATTCTCATTCTTAATCTGGACCATGCCGCCTTCGATCATCGTGCCCTGATACACCCATTCATTTCCCACCTGATCAGGAAAATATTCATGACTTTTATCCACCACAATTTTCGTGGAATCAGCGGAATGGCCAGGGCCTGGCAGGGACACCAGGGAAAGACCAAGGAAAACCAAGGCTCCAGCTGTGGACAAAATTCCACACGATGTAAAGGAATTTTTCATAGGCAGAAAGTGATTTGAACCTACCATAGGATCATTAAAACCGGCAAGACACCAAACACGATCAACCAATCCATGCCGCATTCAACGTGAAAACCCCGCAAATTGGCTTGACAGACTATTCAAGGATTGACAATTTCTCTTCCCTATGCAGTACTAGAAACCAAGGAGACCGAATGGGAATCAATGCAGGACAACACCAGGTCAGTCAAATACCAAGCCTCTCATCTCGTTTCTTCACTTTTGTATGATGTGATGGGAGTGACACGAATGGACGCCCAGATATGAACGAAACTTCTTGTCAAACACCCGTGGGCAAGGTGAATACCCGTTCAAATGTCATGGTGTTTGGAGGATCCGGAATCATCGGTGGAGCCATTGCGACGGTGTTCGGATGCCAGGGTTGGAGAGTAGGCCTTCATTACCATCAACATCAAACTGTCGCAAAAGAAACCGCCGCAGCGATCACGAAGGCCGGAGGAAAAAGTCATCTGTATCAAGCCGACGTCACCAATAGCTCCCAAATCCAGGCTATTCTGCAGGAGTTCATACAGTCCCATCATTCCCTGAATGTCATGGTGTGGGCCGTGGGGATGGGCTCTTCGAAGCTCCTAGTCAAAACCTCCCCTGAGGACTGGACCCGGATTCTACACACCAACCTGACCGGTGCCTATACCGTACTTAAAGCCCTAGCCCCCATTTTTGAACAACAAAATAATGGGTCCGTCATTTTGGTAGGCTCTCTTTCTGGTGAACAAGGAGTAGCAGGACAAGCCGCCTATGCAGCGTCTAAGGCAGGATTGGTTGGGTTGATGCACACAGTCGCA
Source organism: Nitrospira sp. T9 (assembly GCF_052156535.1). Taxonomy (NCBI): domain Bacteria; kingdom Pseudomonadati; phylum Nitrospirota; class Nitrospiria; order Nitrospirales; family Nitrospiraceae; genus Nitrospira; species Nitrospira sp. T9. The sequence goes on along the minus strand of NZ_JBQKUP010000012.1, from coordinate 12,139 downwards.
AAGGAGTGGGGGGTCTTCAATATTCGAATGAATATGGTATTCCCAGGCTGGCACCTCTCACCAATATCAGAACCGGGATGGGATGCGGCCATGGAGCTCGGCAACCATACGCTCCACAGAACTCCTTCTCTACAATATGTAGCCACGTCTATCTATCACCTGGCCTTATCTCCTGATACGTCTGGACAAATATGGAATCTGGACAGCAGGATTTGGTGATCCAATTCATCCTTCAGCCTTACCGTGACCATGAGCACTCACCCTGACCATCTCGCCATATTCATAACCGCAACCGACACCGGGGTCGGAAAAACAACGATCACGGCGGCTCTGGTTCTGGGATTAAAAAAACAAGGGTATCAAGTGGGTGTCATGAAGCCGGTCGAGACCGGTATCGATCCTCAACAGACAGAAACTTCTGACACAGTCCGTCTTCAAAGTCTACTCTCCCCTCCTCCTCCCTTCGCAGCAATCTGTCTCTATGCCTTTCCTCAACCCGTTGCACCGTCAATCTGCGCGCGCGCGACTGGAACAACCATTGATCTCGCGCGAATTGCCACGGCCTTTCTTCTCCTCAGGCAACAGCACCCCGTGTGTCTCGTGGAAGGGGCTGGAGGTTTACTTACTCCACTCTCACCCACACACACCATACGCGACCTGATTACGACCCTGAATCTTCCCGCTCTAGTAGTCGGCCGGACAAATCTGGGCAGCGTGAACCATATGCTCCTGACTTTGGAAGCATTGAACCGTGCTGGGATTAAGCCCCGTGGAATCGTCCTGAATGATCCCCTGTCCACAACTCAAACCGAGAGTTTCATTCAGCAGCGAACCTCCACGATTCACCTCATTCAAGAATGGTCGGGAGTGCCGGTATTTGGCCCCTTGGAGTTTCAAGAATCCATGCAGAGGGATTGGCGAACGGGAGTGGAAACCCTAGCCGACCATCCTGAAATTCAACGATTGGCCAGGCATATTATTGAAACTGAGCCATAAACTGCGCCAGGACCCTTGGCCGATCAACCGCATCGAGTATGGCCGAAGCCACCGCCACGCCATTGGCCCCTGCACCTTGGAGTGCCGGAACGGAACCGGGAACAATTCCACCAATGGCAATGATGGGAAGAGTGGTCAGGCTTCGAACACCCGCCAGTCCTTGAATACCAACGACTGGCTCATGATTCGCTTTCGTTCTTGTTGAAAAAATAGGGCCAAACCCTAAATAATCCGCACCTTCTGCCGTGGCCAATCGCACCTGTTCAGGATTGTGTGTCGAAACCCCAATCAACATTTTCTGTCCGACGACTTTCCGCGCAAGAAGCAGGGGAAGGTCGCCCTGACCAAGATGTACACCATCGGCCTCAAGAGCTAACGCCAAATCACATCGATCATTCACAATAAACGTCATGCCCCTCTCTGCCGCCACCTTTCGAAGGGCAAGGGCCGCTTCATAGGCCTGTTTCATCGATCCGGTTTTATTACGATATTGCACCAGCTTGACCCCCGCTTCGCCAGCCTGTTGGAGGACTTCCAGCAACGAACATCGCGAGGCCCACTTGTCATCCACAATGAGATAGAATCGTGAGAAAATATCAGAAGGAAAAATTCGCGGAGTATGGACGGCGGTCATGGGGACTGTAAAGCAACAAGTCGGTCCAAAAATCGAGTCGACACTGGACCCTTCTGGAAATCAGGATGATCAAGAATCCGTCGATGGAGAGGAATGCTGGTTTTAATTCCGTCAATGACAAATTCATCTAACGCGCGTCGGGTTCGAGCTATGGCTTCATTTCGATCTCGGCCAAAAGCAATAAGCTTCGCGATCATCGAGTCATAATATGGATGGACAATTCCGGTTGTATCCATCGCCGTATCGACGCGTATCCCTGGTCCGCCAGGGGGACAAAATTTTGTGATGGTACCGGGGCTAGGGGTAAATCGGTCCGGACATTCGGCATTGATTCGGCATTCGATGGCATGTCCGGTCAATTGAATATCCTTTTGTCGATAGGACAGTTCCTCCCCCGCGGCAATACGAATTTGCTCCTTAATCAGGTCAACTCCCGTCACCATTTCGGTGACCGGATGCTCAACTTGAATTCGCGTATTGACTTCCATGAAATAAAACTTTCCACTTTGATCCATGAGAAACTCAACAGTTCCGGCGTTTCGATACTTCACGGATTTGATAGCCTCAACCGCAACCTGCCCCATTTTTCGTCGCAACGTGTCGTCCAACGCTGGAGATGGGGATTCCTCCAACACCTTTTGATAGCGCCGCTGTATGGAACAATCCCGTTCATGAAAATGCACGACATGCCCATGGTTATCCGCCATAATCTGAAATTCGATGTGTCGTGGATCTTCAAAAAAACGCTCAAGATACACACCCCCATGGCCAAACGCTGTTTGTGCTTCTAATTGAGCGGACTCGATCGCCTGGGTCAACTCTTCTTCATGCCAGACCACCCGCATGCCTCGCCCTCCGCCACCGGCTGAGGCTTTCACAATGACGGGAAACCCAAGCTTTTTGGCCATAACGACGCAGGTTTTGGGATCGTCAATTTCACCTTCGCTCCCAGGCAACACGGGGATCCCCCGCTTCTTCATGTGGGCCCGGGCTTTTGATTTATCGCTGAGTAAGGCAATATGCTCAGAGGTGGGCCCAATAAAGGTGATCCCAATCGATTCACAGACTTCCGCAAAATGCGCATTTTCAGCTAAAAACCCGTACCCCGGGTGAATGGCATCGACTCCGGTAATTTCGGCAGCACTCAATACATTCGGGATATTTCGATAGCTCAGTCCGCCTTCGGCAGGTCCGACGCACACATGCTCGTCTGCATAACGGACATGGAGGGATTGAGCATCAACGTCGGAATGAATCGCAACGGTGCGAATGCCCAGCTCACGGCACGCTCGATTCACCCGCAGGGCAATTTCTCCACGATTGGCAATCAATATTTTCTTAAACACGTCGTATCCTTAGACAAAAAGACTCGAGGGAATCATCTAACCCTCAAGAGCAACTGACTTTTTCGCATTCCCCTTCAGAAAAAACCAGAGTTCACGACCCGGACAATGGATCAATTAAATAGAGTGGTTGGCCGAACTCAACGGGAGTCGTACTTTCCACGAGAATTTTTACCACTTTCCCATCGGTTTCTGCCTCAATTTCATTCATCAGTTTCATGGCTTCGACAATGCAGAGCACCTGCCCTTTTTTGACGATATCACCTTCTTCGACATAGGGATCCGTATCAGGAGAGGGGGAACGATAAAAGGTCCCCACAATGGGCGAGGTCACAGTCAAGAAATGTGCGGGTTCGGAGGAGAGGAGAGGAACCGGCTTGTCCTGGGAAGAACCAGCCTCTACGGTCCTGGATACGTCTACCCGTTGGGAAGAAGCCGGCACATGATCCCGCCTAATGCGTATTCGCACACCTTTTTTTTCGAATTCCAACTCGGTCAGTTGATACCGGTTTAACACTTCGACAAGGTCTTCGATTTCTCTTCTGGATGAATCAGCCATAATCTCCTATTTCGTGTATATCTGTAGGACAGGAATCGCGGATTACCGAGCCCGTTCTACATAGGTGCGCGTCCTCGTATCAATTTTAATAACTTCTCCGGATTCCAGATAGAGAGGCACTTTCACCGAGGCGCCGGTCTCAACAGTCGCCAACTTAGTCCCACCGGATGCCGTATCTCCTCGTATACCGGGATCCGTTTCCACGACTTTTAATTCCATAAACACGGGCAACTCTACCGCGATCGGCTCATCATGATACAATAAAATTTTGACGACGGTATTTTCTTTGAGCAAATCGACGTTTTCGCCCAATTGGTTTTTAAGATAGGTAAACTGCTCAAAACTACTAATGTCCATAAACGCATATTCTTCCCCAGCGTTATAGAGAAACTGCATGTCGCATTCCTCAAGATTGGGTTCGTCGAATTTTTCTCCGGAACGAAATGTACGATCAATAACATTCCCTGTTTTATAGCCTTTCAATTTTGTTCGAACAAAGGCTCCGCCTTTACCGGGTTTTACATGTTGAAATTCCACGATATAATAGGGTTGCCCATCCAGCTCCAAGCGAGCCCCATTTCGAAAATCTGCAGTCGTAATCACGGCATCAAACTCCTCATACAATAAACGTGAACAGAAATGTTAACGGTGTGCTGGGATAGTCCGCTGAAGCGCATCAACCAACGCTCTCAGTCCAAGCAGATAACTGTGTGGTCCAAATCCCGAGATTTGCCCAAGCGAAACCGGGGCAAGATAGGACCGCCGACGAAAACTTTCCCGGCGATGAATATTCGATAGATGCACTTCGACCATAGGAATTCCCACGCCCACAACAGCATCTCGCAGGGCAATACTGGTATGGGTATAGGCAGCAGGATTAAACACCAACCCCTCAAATTGTGCGTTGGCCTCCTGAATCCAGGTGACCAATTCCCCTTCCAGATTGGATTGACGGCTCTCGACCGAAACTCCCAGGTCCATTCCCAATTTTTTCAGTGACGCATTCACCTCATCCAAGGTGATGGTTCCATAGAGGGTCGGCTCGCGAGTTCCAAGTAAATTCAGATTAGGTCCATGTAAAACCAAAATATTCACTAGGTATTTTCCATAAATAAATGGCGTTGGCGAGGATTCAGAATATCTAGGACACAGACATCGTTGGACTGGTGGAGTCTGGGAAAGACGGAATGCGTGAAATTCTAGCAGCGACAGAGGAATGGGTCAACGGAATTTGACGCACTTTCTAGGTTAAGCGACCTCCTGCACGATCCAGAAGGACCCGTCTCAGCTCAACCATCGCCCATGTGTCCCGGCCACAATATTCATGTAAGGCTTGGGCAATATGAGCACGCTCCATTAAATCCGTTTCATGAAAGACCATTTTCTGATACATGACCGCAGCCACCGCCCCATTTTGAATCGTTAAATCATCGTAAGCCAAGGCAGGCACCAAAGCTGGAAGGACGGTTTTAATGGAGTAGGATCCGTGAAAGTCCGGATGATAATAATGTTCCTGGATGACCGAAAGAAGATCCCACAGCCGGCGAACCACCTTCGATAGGACGGGCTTCAGCTGAGGCAGCACATCACCCAGGGCAAAAAGCAAAAACCGTTCATACTCCGAATACACACAAATGGTTCCGGCATCACCTACGCTTTCCAACAGACTCAAGGCCACTTCTTCGCGAGGGTCACGGCCATCTGTGCAGAGATAATGGTGATGGACAATTGTGCCATCAGGATATTCAATATGGTTGGACCACTGAAAGGGAATCGGACGATATGGACGAGTATGGGGAAAGGCCGGGATCGCCGGCATAAAAGTCTCAAAATCCAAATGATGAACCGGAAACCTGACCGATTGCAGCCGAGGCCGAAGCAGAGGTGAGATCCATTCCACATTATCCTTCACTCGTTGCTGAGTTGCCGACAACTGAATATGGTCGGGAATTTCATCAATGGTTTCAATTCCCTCCTCCAGCAGGAGGGTTTGCAATTTCGAGCTGCCAGGGAGATGAAACACCCAACGCGGAGACTTCTCTTTCGTACAATGGTTCCAAAATGGGCATTCATAGGGCTGATGGCAATGGCTATCAGGGACAACGGGAGGTGGCGTCGGCTGTTCCAATGTCATCCACATATCTTCAAGCTGTGCCTGAATCAACGGCCGACGTGCTTCCACTTCCTCGGTCTTATTTTCCAACACAAACATTTCTTCTAAATTCAGGTCTCCGCCAAGAAATGAATACTGAGTATTCAGATGCATCAAAAAACACCCGCTGATTTCAATGCCCGCGCCGTCCAGCACTGCAGCTTGAATGGCCAGATCGTCTAGATGCGTGGCTTTCACCTTCGATGTCGCCTTCACTTCAATCAAGCGCCAGCGCGTGGCATCAATTCGTTCTAAGATGTCAACCCGAGCCAAAATGCCTTGCCAGACAAACGCTCCTTCAAAAAGGGACGGGATGCCTACATCCTTCACGAGTTCACTGGTGCGAAGGAGCGCTGCAGGAATTTGACGGTGTGTTTGTTCAACCAGAACGCCATGAGGAAAACATTGACGGGCAACGACCCCAACGTCGGTGCCCATATCCATGATGGCCCGGCGATCCGGTGTAGGCGGTGTGGCTAATTCTGGCGAATGGATTTCCAAATACAACCGCTTGGCACATTGCAAGCCCGCCAGAAAGCGGCTTTTGGATAAACGATGCGTTGAAACGGATCGGTTCAATTTTTCCGGTCCGGAAATGAGGGGGATAGGAGAAATTGGGTTCATGGGATTAACGACGGCACACCAGAATAATGCCGAATATTCCATTCTAAAACGTCATTTTTAAGCATTGTTTGCACTGATCCAGGTCGGGGCCATCGATGACAGCATACTGCTCAATTTTTTCCTCCCATGCAACATGCCTGGTTATTCAACCTCCCCGATACATTACACAGTAAAAATTCGAACAAATTATCTTTATCCCCATATCCTGTGGAAAACACCATTTATTAAACCCAATAAACAATACTTCTAAAGTGATCTCCGGCGTTTCATTTCACCATATAATCGCATAACTATTTGTTTTTTATCACCTTTAACATTTTTCTCGCCACAAATTCCGTATGACTTTACATCAGATAAACGTTTAATTCATTGCAATTTAAAAAATTCAAGAGGGTATTTTATCCACAAAAGCTGTGGAAGATCTCTGCATAAATCTGTTAATAACTCGACCAAATCCGCCATCTACGCCCCTCTCAGCAAAACGCCTTAATAGCAGGCACTTTTGCTCAAGAACCCTCGGATGCTCAGTTCACGATTTTGATTCAAATTCCACCACGTTTTTACAATAGCCGCATGCCAACCGTATCAGCGAATCGCCTCCCTTTTTGCGTTAATTGCACACCTCTGTCCGTCTGAAAAAGATAATCCTCTTGCAATAATGCTTTAAAAGATGTTGCCCATACTTCGTCTTGAGATGCCTGTTGAATCCAATCAATTGGCACACCCTGGAGCAGACGCAATCCGAACACGATACGTTCTTTATCCTGTTGAGCCCGCGACAACCGTTCCCGGTTGGCAATGGGCAACTGTCCGGCCCCCAGGCGCTTGGAATAATGTTCGATACTGGGCACGTTGCCATAGCGGCTTTCTGAGACATACGATTGGGCACTCGGACCTAATCCTAAATATTCCAATCCCCTCCAATATCGAAGATTATGTTGACAGGCACCCCCCGGCTTCGCCCAATTTGAAAGTTCGTATCGAGATAACTGCAGCGGCTCCAGTTGGGTTTCAGCCTGCTGCAGAAAACACGCCTCATGGTCGGCATCCATTACCTGAAATAGCCCGTGCCGGAATTCCGTATAAAATCGAGTCCCTTTTTCAAGCGAAAGCGCATACAAGGATAAATGAGAAGGATCCAGCTCCAAAGCCTGGGTCAAAGTCATTTCCCATGACAGCACTGTTTGGCTCGGGATCCCGTAGATGAGGTCAAGATTAATATTGGCGAATCCGGCCTGTTTCGCTATCTGTACGCCGGAAATGGCTTCCTTCATGGTTCCTGAAAGTCCCAACATCGTCCGTTCCTGTTGATCAAAGGATTGGACTCCTATACTCACACGGGTCACGCCTAACTGCTGAAGAAAATCAGCATACCACTCCGTGAGAGATTCCGGTGTCGCTTCGACGGTAATTTCACACTGTTCCGAGAGTGAAAACCCGGATCTGATGCTGGAAAAGATTGCTGCCAACTGTCCAGGACGTAAGACTGTGGGCGTCCCTCCCCCGATATACACCGTAGACACGGTTCGCTCACGCATTCCGGGTTGGCTCGCATACAGCGCAATTTCTCGTTCTATGGCCTCTAAAAATTGTTCCACCCGTTGCTGGTCATGGAGGACAAGATAAAAGGCACAAAAATGACATCGCTTCTTACAAAAAGGAACGTGCAGATAAATACCGAGATCGGGAGTAACCCCATCGTGTTCCCTTGATTGCTCACGTTTCTGTTCCATAACACTCATCTCATCTTGCACTCCATCTACCATTCAACCAATTCCACCCGAGAATCATCGCCTAAAACATGAAGGGCGGGCATCAAGAAACCAACCCGGAAAGGTGAAGGAACAAATATGGCGATTGACAACCAATACCTATTTTCCATCATGATGGCGTTCTCGATAGACAGGACACATGCCCTTGCACTGAAGAAGGCTGGTGACCTCCGCAACCATTTTTCGATTGCCACAGACATACGCCGCCAGATGATCCACATTCAGAAACTCCTGGAGCAGGTGCGTCACGCGTCCCCTTTTTCCCCTCCAATGATGGGAAGGTTGAGACAGAGTCAGGATAAAGGAAAAATTTTTATAGCAATCGGCCCACTTTTGCAACTCGTCCAAATAGTAGATATCCGACTCACTCCGAAGTCCCCACAGCAGGGTCACGGGCTGAGAGCAAGATTGCTCGAAGAGACTGGACAGCATAGACCATAAGGGCGCAATGCCGGTTCCCGTTCCAACAAATAACAGATCTCGTTCAGGGTCTTCATGAAGGTGAAATGACCCGAAAGGACCGGAACAGTCAAGTTCTTCACCAACCGAATGCTCCAACGCAAACGTCGCGCCCTTTCCTTTTTCTCCGGCATTAAAGAGTAGTACGAGCTGATGAGAGGAACTGGGAAGCGAAGCCAACGAATAGTATCTCAGGTATGAGAGGCCCGACGCTCCATCAGGGATGGTCACGGAAATTGATTGGCCCGGGAGAAACTCTAAGGTCTGGGGAACCACTAACTCCAGGATCAATTCTCGAACATCCTGAGTCAAATGCCGAAGGCGAAGAACCTTGGCCCGGAATCGTCTGGGGGTCATGCCATGGAATGTAGAGAATCTTGCGTGATCTGGCAAGAGCCTAGCAACGAAGTTTGGTCCATCAGGACGGAGAAATCAACACTGAGATGGTCCGGACGCTCGTTTTGTCTCACTTGAGGAAATGCTGTCTAAGCCTTCAGAAGAATGTGCTGGTTAATGAGATCCCTAAAAAACGGTGGGGACCTCACAGGTCGACGGAACCGGCGAGATCCAATAAAAATGCATAGATCATCGCGGTTTCCTCATAACGTTTAAACCGGCCTGAGGCTCCGCTATGACCTGCATCCATATTCGTTCTGAGCAAAAGGCGTTGATTATCGGTCTTCAACGCACGCAGTTTCGCAACCCATTTTGTCGGCTCCCAAAATTGTACTTGTGAGTCGTGCAAACCTGAAGTGACCAAAAGGTGAGGATACGACCGGGGTTGAAGATTATCGTAAGGCGAATAGGAAAGCATGTACTCATAAAACTGTTGTTGGTTGGGATCTCCCCATTCATCATATTCTCCGGTCGTCAGTGGGATATTGGGATCTAACATCGTGGTCACCACATCTACAAAAGGAACCTGGGCCACCACACCATGAAACAATTCAGGCCGCATGTTCATAATCGCCCCCATTAACAAACCACCAGCGCTTCCACCGAGAGCAAATAATTTCTGAGGTGCAGCGTACCCTTGCTGAATAAGAAATTCAGCACAGGCAATAAAATCCTTGAAGGTATTCTTCTTGTACAATAGCTTACCGTTTTCATACCATTGTCGGCCTAGCTCCTCCCCACCTCGAATGTGGGCTAACGCATAGACGAAGCCACGATCCAGCAAACTGAGACGGGGGGAGCTAAAGCTTGCATCCATGCTCGCACCATAAGAACCATAGCCATACAATAACAGGGGATGCGTGCCATTAGGGGCAAAACCCTTTCGGTAGACCAGGGATATAGGAATGGAGATACCATCTGATGCCTGAGCGAAAAGACGTTCCGTCTGGTAGTGGCTAATGTGAAAATTCCCGAGTACCGGCTCTTGCTTGAGAAGAATTTTTTCCCGTGTTTCCATGTGATAATCATAGATGGTCATGGGGGTGGTCATCGAGGTATATCCATACCGTAGATAGGAAGTATCGGCTTCTAAATTATCCCCCAAGGTTGCCAGGTAAGCAGGCTCTCCAAAATCCAGTTCATGCTCGGAGCCATCCGTGGTCCGAATCATTCGAAGGTGGATGAGCCCCTGTCTTCGTTCTTCCAGCACCAGGAAATTCTCAAACAGCTCGAATCCTTCCAAAAATACATCCGGGCGGTGAGGAATGACTTCTTGCCACTCCGTGAGGTTCGTCTTATTAGTTTCAGTCCGCATCAAACGAAAATTTTTGGCCTCATCATTGGTTCGAATAAAGAAATAATCGCCAAGATGATCCACATCGCATTCATGTCCGCGTTTCCGTACCTGGAATATTTGAAAATCGCTTTCCGGATGATCAGCATCCACATACCGGTACTCGCTCGTGATGGACTGATGCGATCCGATCATCAGATACCGTTTGGATTTTGTTTTTTCGATAGAAACCGAAAAGGTCTCATCCGTTTCTTCATAGACCAACGTATCCAGGTCCGGATTCGTCCCCAAACGATGACGAAGAATCTGGTTTGATCGCAACGTTTCAGGATCCTGTCTGGAATAAAGAAGCGTACGATTGTCATTCCCCCACTCCATATTCCCAGTCACCGAAGAAATGCATTCATCAATTGTCTCGCCCGTTGTCAGATTTTTAAATCCGATAGTAAATATACGCCGCCCTTGGGTATCAATGGCATAGGCCAGAATATCTTGGCCAGGACTTACCGCCCAATTCCCCAAAGAAAAATAATCATGCCCCCGAGCCAATTCGTTGCCATCGACCATGATGGATTCGGGATTTGTTAAGGATTTCTCTTTCCGGCAGTAGAGGGCATATTCCTTTCCCTCTTCATATCGAATGTAATACCAAAAATCTCCAAGCCGAAACGGTACAGATAAATCCGTTGGTTGAATTCGGCCACAAATTTCTTCAAATAGGGTCTGCTCCAAATCTCTGGTATGGCTACTCAATGTGGTGGCATACTCATTTTCAGCCTGTAAATAGGCCAAGACTTCAGGGTTCTCACGATCTCTGAGCCAATAATACTCGTCGGTTCGGACGTGACCGTGATGTTCTAGCCGGTGCGGGACTCGTTTAGCACGGGGTGGAGTGGGCATCAAGGGTCTGGACTGGGAGGGACGCATGATCATGAATTTTCCCTATCGTCAAAATTTTCAAATTGTTACGTTTCGTCAAAGTTTTTGGGGTTTTGTCGTACCCGCTTCACGCGAGTACGAATTTTTTTTTCTTCCAAACGCTTCTCACGCACCCGGTGCGGCACTCGGGTTGCAACCCGGGGTTTTTCGGGACGCAAGGCGTCCTGCAGAATTTTTACAAACCTTTCCAATAAATCAGCCCGATTGGCCGACTGGGTGCGATGCCGTTGAGCCTGCAGCCTCAGAACCCCTTCTTGATTCATCCGTTGTCCTACCATTTCGGCAATTTTTCTTTTTTGATAGGAACTCAGAACGGTAGTATGCTTGACATCAAACTCTAAAATGACCCGACTATTCACCTTATTGACATGTTGACCACCAGGACCTGCGCTTCGGGCAGCCGAAAATCGCACATCAGAATCAGGAATGCAAAGATGGGAATTAATCACAATTGGCATACTGGTTCCGGTCAAAAACAAGTCTGTTTTTTCTTTCCTTGTGTCCCGGTTAGGGAATATTCCCACAACACCGAGGCTCCCTGCTGATAACGATCGAAAAGACCAACGCTCTCAATCTTCAGTACCTTAAATATTTTTCCGCGAAATGATGGCATACCTTAATAAAATACTCTCGAAAACCCATAATGAGGAAGCCTCACTCGCAAAAAGAAAAGCAGGAACCTTAAGATTCCTGCCTTTCAAAATCTTCCACTTTTTGAGCCTCTACGTCAATCTGCTAGCATGGCACTGTATCCCGTACAATTTGAACTTCGCAACCAAACCCACTCACTGAATTTCAGCCAGCATGGCCTTGACATGGGACTCTTTGAGCTTTTTTAATGCCACAACCTCGATTTGACGAATCCGTTCACGAGTCACGGACATGGACCGCCCTACCTGCTCTAAAGTCCAAGCTTCATCCACTCCAATACCAAAGCGCAAACGGATGACTTGTTGCTCGCGAGCAGTCAA
>NZ_JBQKUP010000011.1:0-16833 GCF_052156535.1 Nitrospira sp. T9 | reverse complement strand
CGCCCGTCCGTCCGGCCGGGTTTCATGCCCCTTTACCGACTTCGCCGTGGATACATACGGCGCATGCTTGGCCATCGTGACATGGTACGGGAAGGCCGGGTTGTACTTCGCCCGGATCATCAACCGCGCCACCTTGTAATAGGGGTCGCTGGGCTTCCAGCCACGATACGGCCGGTCCACCGGGTTTCCATCGACATAGACATAGTCCCCGTCGTTGATCCCACGATCTTTGGCCGCTGATGGGTTGATATGGATTTGATGTTCACCCACACCTGGCGTCCGCTTATCCATCCGATAGGCATCACCAAAATTGGATTCATACATCTGCACCCAGTCATTCACCGACCATTGGCTATGCACCCGATGCCGGGTCTTCGGCGTTACGCAATAGAACTGATACCCCTTTTCCCAGAGCGGATTGGCGTATCGTTTAATTTCCGCCCAGGGCAACTTGATGTTGCGGACGGTTTTGTCGTCATGATGTTGCGCCGTGATCGGCACACCATAGTCATCCGGCCGGATATAAGGATTGGATGACATGATCGCATTGGGTAAGTATGGAGTGGCCTCTGGCCCTTCACGATGAACAATGAAGTTTTCCCCATATTCAATGGCTTCCGGCTCCACCCGGTAGGTCTCCACGCGTCCACTGCGGGTCCACATCGGTTTCGATTCGTTGGTCTCTTCCCAGAATGGATGTCGAGGATAGGTCCGGGTCATCACCATCCAGCCCTTTTCCGATTTCAACATCGTGTCAGCGTTATACCCATAGGAACAGTTGCCGGCATCCAACAATCGTTGGAGGTACACGTCCACGCGATTGTCATAGACAAATTTGAAGTAATCGCGGAACCGGCCATCACCGGTCATTTCGGTGAGTTTGGCCGCGACGCCCGCAACCGTATCCAAATCGTTCCGCGTGTCATACAACGGCCGGATCCCGCCTTTCCATACTTGGAACCATGGATTCGACACCGTCGCCGTATGCTCAGGATAGGTAAACTCCATCCAGGTATTCACGGCAAACGACACATCAAAATGGTTGACATCCGAGGTCATTTCCACTTCTTGATGCACGAGGCATTCATTATGCGGATCCACGTTCTTGACCATGTCATAATGGTGCTTCGAATTATTCAACACATTCACGTTGGCCACCCACCGGAATTTACTCGGCGTCGGCATATGCGTTTTTCCGGTAAACACCCGTCGGCCATACTTGGGCGTATTCACAATCAACGCCGTATCGCCGTGGTTCCAATATCCGACTTCTTCACCATAGTAGTAACTTCTGGTTTTTATTTCTTTTCCATGAGCATTGGGGTCCGTCGTGATCTTGAACGGATCCTCTCCGGTATGCACAGCAAGACCGGATCCTGACCACGGCGTAGCCGCCCACGTACCCGCTTTGTAATTTCCAGACCAGGTATGGCAACCGCTTCCGAATTTCCCCATATTTCCGGAATAAATGAGCGTCAATGCCGCCGCACGACCGTTTTGCGTCATGTGGAAGTAATGGCACACACCCTCTCCATTATGAATAGCGGCCGGTTTGACCGTACCCATATCTCGCGCCCACCGAACGATCAGATCCTTCGGCGACCGACAGATTTGATGGACCGTATCCAAATCATAGTCTTGAAGATGGACTTGATACATTTGGAAAATCGGCATCACGTCCACTTCCCGGCCGGTAAGCAACCGAACCCGATGAGTCCCCGTCAAAGCCGGATCAATGCCACTCTTCTTGAAATGCCAACCCACCAATTCACGATGAATGGGTACCGCTTGATTTTTATTCAGATCCCAGACCATGATTCCCCCTAACCTGGCGATTTCCGCAGGTTTCAGGGTTTGCACTTTGCCCGAATAGGTATTGGTAAAATCAGGAAACTGGTAATCTTTAATCACATCACGCGGATCTAAATACTGAAGTGTATCGGTACGAACCAGCAGTGGCATATCGGTGTTGGCCCGCACGAAATCAGCATCGAACAAACCCTCATCCACGATCATTTTGCAGGCCCCTAAAAAGAAGGACCCGTCTGACTCGGGACGGATGGGAATCCAGTAGTCGGCTCGATATGCCGTCGGATTGTATTCCGGGGTAATGACCGCAATTCGCGCACCTCGTTCAATAGACTCCAGCTTCCAGTGAGCTTCCGGCATTTTATTTTCGACGAAGTTTTTACCCCAACTGGTGTTGAATTTACAGAACCGCATATCTGCCAAATCGATATCGCAATTTTGAGTCCCATTCCACCAGGGCTGGGAAGGGTCCTGGTCGCCGTGCCAGGTATAGTTATTCCAGTATCGTCCTCCTTGAGCATTTTCAGGCCCGACTTTTCTGACGTAGGAATCCAATAAAGCCCCGCAGCCGCCATTCATCCGGGTAATGCCCATTTTCCCAATGATACCCAAAACAGGCATACCGGCCCGGAATTTAAATGACCGGACTCCAGAGCCTTTCATCATTTCAATCATCTCCGGTGGATAGCCTTGCTCACGCAGTTTGCGCGCCCCATATTCTCCGCTATACCGGTTGGCGATGATGATCATAGCCTTAGCCAAATAGGTAAACGCCGTATCCCAGGACACCCGCAACATGTCGTCCAAATACCGCGCATTAAACTTGTATTTCGTCTGAATAGCAGGAGTGAACTCCGGGCTTCCGTCATCCATCCATTGCTTCCACCCTCGACGCATCAAGGGCCCCTTTAAACGGTATGGACCATACACCCGACGATGCATCGTAAACCCCTTCAAACACATACGGGGGTTGTGTGCGAACGTCCCACGGTTGCCATAGAGATCTTCATATGTTTGATGGTCATAATTTTGCTCAACCCGCATCACGACCCCGTTCCGCACAAACGCACGAATACGGCAGGCATGGGTATCGTTGGGGGAACAGCACCAGGTAAACGAACTGTCATAGCGATATTGATCGTGATAGACCCGCTCCCATGAACGGTCAGGATATTCACCAAGGGGGTTACCCACCTCAATGACTGGCTGCAAGGCGGTTAAGGCCAGAGCCTTATCGGCAAGTGCGACTGCCGCCACAGTCCCGGCAGAAACTTTCAAGAATTGACGTCTAGAAAGAAACATTAAAAGACCTCCTTTTTTAAAAAAACTCATTACGGATAGCCATAATTAATTAAAGATTTCCGTAATTGGACTTCAACCCAGACCTGCTTGCACCTCCTTTCTTACCATCCCGATTCAACTGAATAATGAACGAACACTGGTCACCAGTGTCACCACATTCATCCTCACTCTTGAATAGCAATCTTTAGTCCAAACAATTGCTCTCCTATTAATTTTCTTAACTCATTGAAAACGAGAGGTTAATTGAAGTTACTGCTTGTTATGGAAAACTAATCAGGCCACGAAAAATATCGCGAAACGCTCACGAAACATCGAAATTTCAATGGTGATGATTTTTAGTTAAGCTTTTCAGGCGTCCTGGTTTTTTTGGATAAACATGGAAATTTCATATTCCGCAAAATTGGAATATGGGTAACCCGATCGTTCCAAGCTGAGCTCACACTCGGCACAAAATACGACTTCGGTTTGGTGTATCAGAAGATTAATGTAGGGGAAAAAACGAAAGGGGGTATGCGAAATTCAATGATAAGGACATCTTTGGAAAACGAAGGGGTGGAAAACACATGAATCATGCCCGACGGCTAACCTATATCCTAGTGGGAGGGTAGAAACCCAATTTATGCCAAGAGGAAAATATGGTCAAAACGATACTCTCCCAATTGGCAACCAGATTCCGTTTTGAGAATCCTATCGAGGATGGATGAATAAGAATCTGCATCTCCCAAAGAACATGGATCGTTGAGGCAGGCATTCCCTGAATGCCATACTAAACATTAGGAGATTGGAAGAAGAAATCAGCGCGAATAAAGAAATGACTCAGCTCAAAAGTTTCCCACTCTCAGAAACAGAAACATCCCGTGCACCTATTATGATGACCTTTTCATGGTGTTTGTTATGAGGGATGTTGAAGACGAAGTGAAGGAATGATGACTTCTTCCCCTAATAGTCCCAATCCAAAATGGGGGTTTTCTTGAATTTCATGAACACTGCGGCGACCCACGGGTGATTGATATTCAAAATTCACAGAAATTGACCCATTCGGTTCAATAGTCACCTCACGGTTTAAGTATTTCTTCATTCCGGCATGCCAGACCGATAACGTATAGGTTCCAGGTGGAATATCGGATATCTCAAACCATCCATCCTCGGTTGTAATCGCATAATAGGGATTGTCAACCACCACCCCCCAGGAAAACATATAGGGATGAAACCCGCATTGCATCACAAAGATATTCCGATCCTTCTGCAAATGAATTTTTTCGACCATTGGCTTGCCGGGTAAATGATCATGCCTGTTGATCAAATCCAATACTTTATGAAATGGATTCATTGGAAGAGGGCGATTAAACAAGACCCTCGCCCCACGCTCACGAGCCGTTTCGTATCCCTGGATATCATGTTCCACTGGATCCATATTAATGACCGTCAGTTCATCCTGATCCCGTAAGACATTGACAAATGGGAGAAAATCACAATCCTTCGCTTCGATTGTCACTTTTGGCAACTCAAACGCTTTCCCTTTTTCAATACCCTTGAGCATCACAATCGCGTCCTTCAGCGAGCCCTGAGATCCAAGTATGAAATCTTCAACAATACGCCATCCTGTTCCGGTTGAAATTCGCCCACAAAAAACCGGATCAGGAATCGTCACCAAATTAAAAGCCATGGCTTTAGGCATCCCTCCAGCTAAAGTCACTTGCCCACGAATCGTTCCTCCTTGTTTGACCTGACTTTCTTCATAGGCCCAAACCGGGATGGCCCACATCCCCAGGATACCCAATGTCACCCCAATAATTTGCACCAGCGTATTTTTCATCCGATCCTCCACCAGTATTAGATTCATGACGTCTCTCGAAAACGTGATTTTTTGGATTTAGAGCAGCACGGGGAAGCCAATCATCGGCTTCCCCGTTCCTAAACCCGTCAACTAGAACTCATGCCGGCTCATTTCAGTTCGACGGGATTAATATGGACTACTTGCTCGTGTGGCAACTTGGCTTCTTTAATGCCAGGTGCCCCATCCAATGATAGGATTCGTTGGTCACTCCCTGGTAGTACGCGTAGATATCCCCATTGCCCTGATTGGGAATAGGGCAACCGCTGGTTGCTCCAGACGTAATCCCCGGTACGTTGATAAGGTCCGCCTGCGGCTGGAATGAAGGCATCCAACGCTTCTGACCCCGAAAACTCCACGACGTTGATTTGATCGGCTCCTCGCATAAATGGTTCGATGGGCCATTCATGACTTTCAACGCCGAACATCCCATTTTGTTCATTGCTGGCACCAAAGACATGAATGCGAACGGGATCACCGGCGTGGGCCTCGATGATCGGTGTGATGGGGTCTTCCGGATTTTCCTCAGAACAGGGCTGGAATATCCTATCCAACGTACATCCCTGTTCCTCACGGAACAAATAAGGTTCCGCTCGATAATTCACCCCGACCAGCCCAGCCACGTTCTGCACGTAAGGCATGAAGCTCGTACCGATGATGTTGTCCTCGTCCTGGAAGAACAAGGCCGCATCCCGATAATTTGGTCGATCTTCGTATCCAGTCACCGTCCGATCCACGATCACGTCGGCAATCCAACTGTTCTTATTGGATATATCCGCACCTGTTTTGGGATCACGATACGTCGCGCCTTTCGGCCCGATAATGATTGCGCCGTAAAGCCCGTTCCTAGGATTGTGCATAACATTGCCCCAGTCCCAGACCAACGAGGCAATCTCACCTAAAAACGGATCGGCGTAATAGGTGTACGTCCGGCTCTCTCCAGGCGCAACCGTTTGATCACCTGGATTCTGCCCGACGTTAACTCCCAACGAATCCTTAGGATCAAAGGCGAGGGAAAGCGCGGAGAACGACGCGCGGCTTTCCTTCATGTGATTCGTCAAGTGAATCTTAAGACAGTCGCCGACATTGGCTCTCAGAGTCAGCGGCATCGGTTGAATTCCACTGACCGTCTTTGCGACATCTTCTTCGAGCACATATATTTTTCCCTCCGGATTCTGGAGTAGAATGTTCC
This sequence comes from Nitrospira sp. T9, assembly GCF_052156535.1. Classification (NCBI taxonomy): domain Bacteria; kingdom Pseudomonadati; phylum Nitrospirota; class Nitrospiria; order Nitrospirales; family Nitrospiraceae; genus Nitrospira; species Nitrospira sp. T9. Next base: position 10,696 of record NZ_JBQKUP010000011.1, on the reverse strand, counting down.
GTTCGAAATCGACCTCTACGGCTTCGGGTGCCTTCGTGTTGAAATTCATGGAAGGAAAATCCATCGCCACAACATTAAATGATTTGACCGGTGCTTCTGTAGGACAGACCGGACCAGGCTCTGGAATTTCATTACGACCGGAATAACCGGCCGGCAACTTTTGAAGATCAGGCACTTCCTTATCCAATACCCGCAGAATACCCCAGGCTCCTTCCGAGAATTTTGAAGAACGTCCGTTAAAATGGATGTAATCACCAGGCTGGAGCCGAGGCCCGCCTGCCTGCGGAACCACAAGATCGTATCGCTCTGCGATCCCGATGTGGATGGAATTCTTCCGGTTGGCATCACCGGCATACCGTTCAGTCAGAAAGGTATGCCCTGACAACGTCCACACCATTGATTCGTTTGTCATGGTCTCCAACAGCCGGAACACGACCGTATCGCCGAGATACGCCCTGACCATTGGCGTATAGGGATCCCCATGAACATGGCTATTGAAGAGGTTCGAGAAATCCGGGTTTGCCTTGAGTCTAGCCGCGATCGGTTCGGCCCGGAAGTTAAAACTGCCACCGGTGGTGTGGGTTCCCCCGTTGAGAAAGGGCATCGGTGTCATGGGAATATGTTCAGGCATGGGAAATGAGATCGTCTTTCCCGCTTCCAGCGCGACCTCAATCGGCTGGCCCGGAGGATTACCTGCAGTAACGATGTTGACGGAATGCGGCACACTGTCGTTCAACTGCACCATCAGTTCACGGAAGCTTCCGTTCACTCCATACCCGACCGGCTCCGTCGTCCGGATATCGGCCACAGGTCCGCTTCGGATCGGTTCCCCCGTTTTAGGATCGTGGTAGGTCGAGCCCCATGGTTCGACGATCATCGTCCCGAAACCTCCGTGTCCCCAAGTCACACGGCCGACCGCATGGTCGTGCCAGAATACCGTTCCCACGTCCGCATCCGCCCAGAATCGCTGTCTTACGAATTCCACGGTAACGATGTCATCCACCGGATGATCATGCTCTAACGGCCGATACAGCCTGATTTGATCCCCATCTATGGCCTTAATGCGCCCGATCTCGTTGTGCTTCACGTTATCGGCACCGATCAGAATCTCGTTCTTCGGATGATACTGCGCGGCATTTTTCACCGTGATGGTCACGTCACCTTTCTTGCCCGGCTTGGTAAATACCGTATTCATCGGCAGTGGCAGGCCCTTGTCAGTCGTCTTCTCCATCATCGTAAAGGGTCGCACGGATTGTTCATATGAAAACCCGGTAATCACACCATCCGACGATTGATTGTCGAACTGCATGAAATGCCAATGGGTGTTGATCTTCGACGCATGCATGTTGAAATTGTCGTCGTCAACCCATTCGCTTGTCAGCATCCAGTCGACACAGTCGTACACGTTAGACCTCACGACCAGCGGATGTCTCTTATCATTATTTTTTCGGACCTCTTCCTCTTCTTCATGCAGAACATAGATCGTCCCATCCGGATCGATGATTGCCGGTTCATCCCCTTGTTTATCTGCCACCATCATGGGGGTTTTAATGAAATGCACGTTAAACTTTTTGGAGCCGGCATTGGCTGGACACAGGCTCCACCGTCCGTTTTCTCCAGGCTTTGCCGGATAAGAACTCATCCGACCATCATCATCTAAATGAATCATTTCGAGCCAAGGAGAAGGATTGTGATTCTGAGAGAATGGCACCCGTTTTCCGAAATGCGGCCTCAAGTGTGGCCATGCGATCTTACCGGTGGTGGGCTCGAACAGAATCGGCAAGCGTTCTCCGGGAGCCGGAGATTGGTATCGTGGATTGGGGATAGTGTTTTCCCGTTCAGTCATGGCACGGTTTCCGTTCCAAATCCAGTCCAACACCGTCGCATCATAGGAAAGTATCTGCTCTCTCTCATCATCTTTGTGACCGGGCTTGCCTTGAGGCGGCAACTGCATTTCCACCCAGTCCTTCACCGTGACGACAGCCGGATTGGCTTTCCAATCCGTTGTACCCTTCTCGATAATTTTAAATTCTTTGCCGAACCAATCAACTTTCTTATCGATCAGCTGGTCCGAAGTGACACCGGCCTTGATCCGTCCCTTGCGGTCCGGCAATTCGCGAAGGTCCGGCATCGTATCGTTGTGGACTTCTCCCTGCTGGATGGTATTGTAAACTCGCCAATAGCCCCACATCCCGGCGATGTAGTGATGCGCCACATGGCAATGAAACAAAAAATCACCAGCCAATTGCTGGCAGAGTCCCGATCCACATTCCGTTTCCAGGTCAACGGCCTCGGACGGCCCGATCACCTCCACGTCGACGCGGTCCGTCTTTGTTCGGACGACGGGGTACTTCACCGGTCCGTTTTTTGCGGTGTGCCACAAGGGCATTTCGTCAATCGCACGGGGACTCCTGGGCCAGCGAATTGACCCGCCATGGGGATGATGGGAATGGAAAACCTCCGATCCCCCATGCACCAGCCGGAACTTCGCCGGATCGCCCAAATAACTGCGCGGCACAGTGGTGGCCGGATCACCGAAGGTATAGGCACTGTAGGCCATTGACTCGTCCTCAAATCCGAAATACTCATGCTGCGTTTGCATGTTGTCCACACCAAACGGCTCGCTTCGGTAGTTCAACGCCCGCGCGACGGGCCGGTACACATCGGTGATTGGATCCCGCTGCGGAATAAAGTCACCATGCTTATTGACGGGACGAAAGGCTTCATCGCCGACTTCATGATAAATGAGTACGAACTCGCGAAAATCCGGACCGGTGCCGTTTTTGATAATCGCCTGCCAACCACTGGTCATCGGTGTCGGTTCCCCTGCGCCAAGCGGATCCAGATACGTCGAACCCTTTGGTTCCACCACAAAAGTCCCCATCAGGCCCATCACCGTCAACTCACGATCATTGCTGTAACTATGAAACTGCCGTCCGCCTTCCTGCATCGTCGGTGGAATGTACCACTCCATGTCGACGCTTTGGCCTTCCATCGCGATCGCATCAGGGTTCGTGGTTGTCGCCGGTTGGCCGGTTGTGCTCACCATCATACTTGATCCCCCGATCTGCAAACTCACCCCTTCTCCGGTAATCAACTGATTGCGGAGAGTGAACCTCACGCAATCACCCTGATTGCCCCGGATTACCAATGGCTGAATCCAGTTATTTTGCAAACCGGTCTCAACCGCGCCGGGATCATATCCCTCCTTCTCACGGGCCGCAGCATTAGCCGCTTCTTCCTCCCGCACCTTCTCGAGATTTTCGGTGAGGACATACATGTAGCCAACATAGTAGTCGAGCCATCTATTCAACGTGATTTCCACGTCGATGGCCGAAATATCGTAGTGCTTTTCGGGCACACCAGCCGGACACAGTCCAGGCTGACCCGAGACGGGTTCAATTTCATTGTCCGAAGCCAGAAGATAGTCTGCCGGGCCGGCTCCGTATTGATGGAGCATCGTGGCGGTGTCATAGGCCCCACTACCTTCCATCAACCTCAAATCGGCCTGCATTTGATGTCCCATTTTTGACATTAACCGTTCATGCTGCCGATCCACGTTCGCCGCACGATCAGGATTCCCCTCCATCGAGTCCTCTACAATCGTCTGGCCTTTTAACCTCTCTACCCAATTATTCGTCTTTCCTGACGCTGCCGCCACGTTATGACCAGCATGAAAATCCATTTCCTCCTGAATCTCCTCTCCCGCATGTCCCATAGCACTCATCATGAGCACCATCCCTATACACGCCACAACGCCTTTCACTGCGCCATACACCTTCTTTCCTGACAACATAAAACATCCCCTCCTCAAAAAAAATCGATCATGGCCCTTTAAGTTATTAATGTCTCCGAGAATCTGAGCCCTTTCTATAGCGATAACATTTTCTTCCCTAATGCATTTCTTCTTTGATTCATGACAATACTTTTTCGTTACTTTCCAATAAGCAAATAGCGAGCCGCCCAACGCTTAAACCACTATCTACAAATTGGCCTTATTTTCATGGCCTCTTTTGGCAAATAAAAATCAATCCGCTGGAATGCCGCGAAAGATCGCTGCCGCCCACCACGATTCCACCACCGCTTTTCGTGGGAGACACATTTACTGCAATGATTAACGATTAACGAGCAGGCTTGATTGAGGATTTCTTAAGAATGAAGAAAGGATTTTCAGAAGGAGGACCAGGCTCATCCGGTTGGACGGGAAGAACAGAACAAAGGCCTTCATTATGCAAGTAGTGGGAGGAGGGTACTTAAACCTTCCTCAACATATTACAGGAAAGATTGTGGACCGAAGGGAGAATGCTTTTGTCCTCCACCCTCACGTTGACTGCCTCCCGATACATAGGATTTCTGAACCGACGCTACTCTACCCTCTATGCCGGTTCGAGCCGATCGCGTTTCAAAATAAGGTTCTCCATGATAATCTCTTGTGCCAGCGATTCTGCATCGGTAAGTTCATTGGCATAGATATTCGTCTCATATTCCTGAGTGGAAGTCTCTGCCAGCGAAACTCCCAGAGGGCGTCCCGGCTCGCTCACATCGATATAGGTTTTGGTCGACAATCCGGGACGGACGGGGTGCTCCAGGATCTCTTCTTTCAAAAAAGCTACGCGCACAGGCACCCGTTCCACGATATGAATGAAATTGCCGGTCGCATTTTCAGGAGGCAACAAAGCGAAAACGCTGCCAGTGCCGGGCACCAACCCTTCGACCGTCCCATGGTATGTGTGGTGCTTCCCGTAGACGTCCACATTTATCAGTGCCGACTGACCGGGGCGGACCTGCTGCATTTCGGTTTCCCGTAAATTTACTTCCACCCACAGATGATCCAAAGGCACGATCGTCATCAATGGAACACCCGGATGAACCTGGTCTCCGACCTGTGCCTTTCGCTTGGCCACATGGCCCGAAGCCGGCGCCCGAATGCGCTGTCGTATGTATTCGAGATAGGCAGTGATGAATTCATGCTTAGCGGCTTCTACAGCCGGATGATGCATGATATTCACACCCCCAACCTCCGCGGTGATGGATTGGTATTCCTCACGGACTTCCATGACCTCGGCTTGAAGTACTCGCATTTTATCAAGGGCATTTTGGAGGATTTGTTCAGATATGGCCCCACTCGGAAGCGCCTCACGGAAGCGGGCCAAATCGTGGCGTACTAAGTCGAGTCGAGCCATCCTTGAGGTAAATTTTTGCTGAATCTGCCGCCTCTGGGCGAACAATGACGCGACTCTGCGCACCTCCCCTCCCAGTAGACCCCGCGTCCGGCCCAATCTGGCCTGGGCCTGGTGTTCATCAAGACGAATGAGAAGATCTCCTTTTTCTACATACTGGGTTTCCTCCACGAGGACCTGAGTGATAATGCCCGTTGCCTGGGCCTCCAACGTGACGAGATTGCCGGCAATAAAGGCATTATCGGTCCAGACCCAGAAACGTGCGTAGTACCACCAGTACCCGCCGTAAGCCAATACCGCCACAACAAGAATCACGCCAACCAACGCCAACCGACGGTTACGTCGGCGGCGAAATTCCTTAGGGCGAATTTTCACCATAGGGGTCTCCATGATGTCATTTCCTTGCTTGAGAGGATTCTTGAACGATGGGGTATCCCCCACCCAGGGCTTCGATCAAACCCACCATCGACACAAGTTGATCGGCTTCCAGAGCCTTCAAGGCAAACTCCTGATCCAATACCGCATGATGCTGTTTTAACACCTCACGGCGATCGTCTAGACCGGTGCGAAAGCGGAATTCAACAAGGTGCCGGTCGTGACTCACCGATGTCAGAAGCCGACGATGTGCATCAAGCATCGAGCGAGTCTCATGCCAGACACTTAAACTGTCGGCAACTTCCCGCATGGCTTCCAGCAAGGTATCGTTATAGAGTTCCACTGCCGAGTCATATTCTCTCCGTTGCGCTTCTAGTTCTCCACGAAGACGACCGCCTTCGAACCAGGGAAGCCGCAGACCCGGTCCTCCCCCATACGCAAGACTGGACGATGAAAACAGAAGATTACCCAAAGAACCGGCCCCGCTCGCCAGAGTCAGAGCTTTAAAGCCCACGAACCCATTCAAATCGATAGTGGGAAGAAATCGAGTTTTCGCCACCCTGATTAACTTTGCTGCAGCCTCGGCTCGATATTTGGCCGCGGCGAGATCCGGACGGTGCGCCAACAGCCCTATCGGCAACTCGGGCGGCAGGGGAATTCGCCGTGGCAGGATCACCCTGTCAGCGAACACATGCTCTCCCCAATCAGGCCCATGACCGCTCAGCCTGACCAGCAGATATTGTTGAAAGTCCAACTGCTCCCGGATACCGGCTTCACGTTTATTCGCCGCCTCTAACTCCGCAGTGGCCCGCATGACCGAGTTGCCATCATCCAGGCCTGACCGAAATCGAATCTTCGCCAGACTCAGGAGATCACGACGAAGTTCCACCATGGCCTCGACCACCTCAAGCTGCTGGCGCAATGCGACTCTGCGAAAGTATGACCGGGCGATCGCAGTGGTTAACCGTAAACGCACCTCTGCCCATTCCGCATGATGGGCCAATTCCCTGCTCATCGCGGATTCCATCATGGCGCGATTCTTCCCCCAGAAATCCAACTCCCATCGAAAACTCAATGGATTGATGAGGCCCAACGCAATATCAATCCCGGCCACCTCAGGATTAAGGGCCGCAAACACGCCATGCTCGGAAATCCGCTCTGCAGTCAGTTCCGCATCTGCCTCCAGGAACGGCAGCAACCTCGCACCTTCGACGCGGACCAGGGCATGCGCCTCATGGAGACGGGCGTAGGCAACCTTGAGACCGGGGTTATTCTTGAGACCTGTGTCGATCAACTCGTCCAGCTCAGGGCTCCCGAACTCTTTCCACCAACGATCTTCAGGCCATTGCAGGATTGGATCCTCCGGTTCGTGATGAATCGCATGGGAAAGTGTCTCGTCCATGGAATTCGATTCTAAGAATTCGGCAGGGTCTTCGCCTGGAGGAATCCAGGCACAACCGGCACAAAGGAGCAGATTGCACAGACTGAACGTAAGTAACCAGTGCCATTTCAATGCGAGGGGATGATTCATAGCGGCTCCTCAAGGAGTGCTTCGGACCGCATTTCTTCCAACTCTTCTTCCCGGCTTGGGTACAACGGGAGTTGAGTGGGATAGGCCAACCAGACGAGCGCGGCTAATCCCACAAACATAGAGCTGGCAAGCAGAAACGCATCGCTCATGGCCAGAATGCCCGCATATTGCCTGACAAGACCCAGGAGCTTGCCATTGACCATGGCAGTATCGAGCCCGGCGCCAGTCAGCTTGGTCGAGAATCCTCCCAACACGTCGAATGACGCAAACTGCCTTCCTCCAAAATGATTCGCCAAATGAAGCTGATGAAAGGGGAGACGTCGGAAAAGTACAACCTCCTGGTACGTAATCCCGATCGCCCCGGCGGAAATCCGCAACAGATTGGCCGTTTCCGCTGCACGTATCACCTGACCGTCATGCAATCGATGAAGCATGAGCACAGTCAGCGGAGTGAAAAATGATCCCAAGAATAGACCTTCGAGCAGAATAGGCCAGAAAATCTGGTCAAATGAGTGAGGATCGTCGTATTGGCCTATCCAGTACAGAGTCACTGCAAATCCAAGAAAGTTGAGACTCGCCAGCAGGCGAACGTCGAACCGCTTGGAGAGCTCATGCATCACGGCAATCATCGGAGCCCCCAATAAAACCATGGGGAAAAGCGCCATACCGGCAAGTAGCGAGGAATAACCCATCAACAATTGAAGCTGGACGATCAGAAGTGTGAGTAATCCCTGGATCGAAAAGAATCCCACCACCAAACAGATCACCCCGATGGTAAAATTCCGGTCAGCGAACAGCCGGAGATCCAGGATAGGATGACGTTCGCCAAACTCCCAGATGATAAAACAAGGCAATGCCACGATGACGACAATCAGGACGCCACGGAGGAATAGCGAGTCAAGCCAGTCAAAATCGTTCCCCATGTTCAGAAGAGTCTGAATGCCCCCCAAAATGACCGCCAAGAGAAAAAATCCCACGAAATCGAATCTGGTACGCTGTTGACGGAATCCCCGACCATACAGCAACGAACCCATGAAGCCGACGACAATCAAGGAGAGGACCACATCCATATAAAATAGATAACGCCACCCGAGATCATCCGCGATCCACCCGCCCACAGGAAGTCCAATGGTAAATGGCGTAATGGTAAACAAACCCCAAATAGCTAATCCCATGGACTTGAGCCGATCCGGGTACTCTCTGAGGAGCATGTCTTGTGAGAGAAAAATCGTGAGGCCGCCTGCAAACCCCTGAACAATTCTGGCATTCAGAAATTCCCAATGGGTCTGACTAATAGCGCCAATATATGAAGCCACGGCATACAGAAGAAACGCGGAAACAAACACACGGATATTGCCGTACCGGTCAGACAACGTGCGACCAATGGGAATACCCAGCGCCAGAGCAATCATAAAATCCGTCTGAGCCCAGGTCAGGAAACTCGGCAATACCCCTTCCAGGTCGCCGGCGACATGGGGTAACAGCGCCACATAGGACCCGGCATTGAACATCACGAGAATGTGCCCAAGACCGAGCGTGATATTGAACAGAATAAAGTGCCAGCCTCGCAGGCGTTTGGAAAACTTGGCCTGCATGAGCTTTCTTTGCCTCACAAACAGACATTTCCGCCTGGCTGAGCGGATATGGAAAAAATTCATGGTGGACACCTTCAATAGGCAAACACTACAGTTCACCCAACCATCCAAAGGTTGGACATCCTCCATGATGCTTCTCCCTTATGAATGGTCAACTGCCTTATCTGAATATCAGGTCCCGTCGTACCCATCCCAAAAACGGTCTTTCTTCGATTAATAATTTGGAATTCCGTTGAATGAATCCTTTGTGATGAAAAAGAATTTTGGATTATTTTTCATATATTCAACGAAGAAGAGCACAAGGAGGTGAAACGTATTCACCCCTTTGTGCTCTTCCAGCAGCGGACTCGCGGTTCTTCGTTAGGCTTCTATGGTTTGAGCATTTTCCCGCATTATCTGCCTGGATGGTGAAAACGTTTTAAGGCGGGCCTTTCCCACCTTGGGCCTGGGTTCGTTTCCCCGATTTTTTAATATTAAAGAATCGACAATTTCTCCACAGTTATAGCATTGCCAAGCCATGGACCATAATTGTCCTGAATCATTAAGATGATCTCCCATATTTAGCCAATGCATGAGACCGGCACAACGCCGACAATTCATAACATTCCCCCTTTCCGGCTTTTCCCCTTAACAGGGGAGAGACCGGGTGGCAATTTTTCCCTGACACTCATTTTTACGTCGCCAGCCGGCCTCCAGCCTCACCGAAAATTGATGATTCCGGTTGTCTCCCACTGCATGAATAATCCTGGAACTTACAGCCAGTTCACCCGCTCCGCCGGGCGGATGTAAATCGGCTCTTCCACTTGCTGCCGCACCGCTTCCTTGCCCGATTTGTTGAACCCCAACACCGTGTCGTTGTACATCTCAAACTTCCGCCCATGGATTTGGGTTTCAAACACTTTCGGCCCCGGAATCACGTCATACCGGAAGATGATCTGTTGGCTCGCCCGCCACAACTGCAGCACCGCCAACAACTCCCGGCTCGGCACCAGATACTTCTCAATCGCATTATCCACCCCCGGCCCAAACATCTGCCGGATGTAGCCGCGCGGCGCCTGCCGCGGGGGAATGTAAAACCCGTTGGGCTCCGTGCCCCATTGCGGATACAACGGCAACGCCACTTGTTCCACCCGGATGGCATAGTACAACGGATTCCAGCGATCTTCCGCCCAGAGCCCGTCATCGCCCACCTTCACCAACCCTTGCAGCCGGATTTTGCCCACGCACGCCGCCATACACCGCGTCTCCATCGGCTCGCCCCCCGTTAAGGGGTCTTTGCCTTCCACCCGCGGATAGCACGCAATACACTTCTCACTCACCCGCGTCGTGCCCCGGTACATCGGCTTCTTATAGGGGCATTGCTCCACACACTTCTTGTACCCCCGGCACCGGTTCTGGTCGATCAACACAATCCCGTCTTCCGGCCGCTTGTAGATGGCCTTCCGCGGACACGCCGCCAGACACCCCGGATACGTACAGTGGTTACAGATGCGTTGCAGATAGAAGAAGTACGTCTCATGCTCCGGCAAGCTGCTGCCTTGCATTTTCCACGGCTCTTCTTTCGTAAACCCCGTCTTATCGACCCCTTCCACGATCGCCCGCATCGAGGTCGCCGTATCTTCATAAATATTCACAAACCGCCATTCCTGGTCGGTCGGGATATAGCCAATGGCCGCCTGCCCGATCTTGGCCCCTGAATCAAAGATCGTCATCCCTTCAAACACCCCGTACGGCGCATGGTGTTTGCGGCCCACCCGCACGTTCCACACCTGCCCGCCCGGATTGACCTGCTCAATCAACTGCGTGATCTTCACATCGTAGAACTGCGGATAGCCCCCGTACGGCTTCGTTTCCACGTTGTTCCACCACATGTATTCCTGCCCTTTGCTGAACAGCCACGTCGACTTGTCCGCCATCGAGCAGGTTTGACACGCCAGACACCGGTTGATGTTAAAGACAAACGCAAACTGCCATTTCGGATGCCGCTCCTCATACGGATACAGCATCTTTCGTCC
>NZ_JBQKUP010000010.1:0-5085 GCF_052156535.1 Nitrospira sp. T9 | reverse complement strand
GGCGGAGAGCCAGCGGCCGGGGGCGGAGGAAGCGCCGCAGACGGAGACGGAGCGGACCCTGGCGGCGATCTGGGCGCAGGTGCTCGGGCTCCCTCGCGTCGGTCGCCACGAGAACTTCTTTGCACTCGGCGGCGATTCGATCACCAGCCTGCAGGTTCTGGCGCGGGCCCACCGCGCAGGAATCCAATTGACCCCCAAGCAACTCTTTGACCATCCGACCGTTGCCTCTGCTGTTGCCGTGGCGGTGGTCGGCAGCGCGGCAGCAACAGAATCATTGCCGGACGCCGCCGATCCATCTCGAATCTCTGATGTGGAACTGACGGATGACGATATGCAGAACTTACTGGAAGAAATCGTATAGGGGATTGACCTGAACATGATTGATGCAACGAAGGTCGAGTCGACCAAGCGCGCCGCCGCAAAACAGATCGAAGCCATTTACCCGCTTTCGCCGATGCAGGAAGGAATGTTGTTCCATACGTTAATGAACCCCGGCACCGGTATTTATCTGATGCAAAACCGGTATTACGTGGAGGGAGACGTGGATCCCGAGGTCTTTCGCCGGGCGTGGGAACAGGTCATTGCGCGTCATTCCATCTTGCGCACGTCCTTTGCGTGGAAGACTCAGAAACGTCCGTTGCAGGCCGTGCATAAGCAGGTGGAAGTCCCTCTCGATGTTATGGATTGGCGTGGGACGAATCGGGTGGAGCAAATCAGCCGCCTGGATATTCTCTTGCAACGCGAACTGGAAAAAGGATTCGATTTTGCCAAAGCGCCGTTGATGCGATTGCGCTTGATTCGTCTGACCGACCATACCTATCAGTTTGTGCATAGTTTTCATCATATCCTATTGGATGAATGGTGCATTTCACCGCTGCTTATGGATTTTCTGGCGCATTATGAAGCCTGTGCCCAGGGGCGGGACTGTCAGACAGATGTCCCTCGTCCCTATCGGGACTACATTGCATGGTTACAAAAGCAGGACTTGAAGGTTGCGGAGACGTTCTGGCGGGACTACCTCCGTGATTTTTCAACGCCGACGCCACTGGCGTATGACCGACCGCCTGAAGGCCTTGCCGATCAAAATGAAGATGCGGCGGATCATTGCATCCACTTGAGCGCTGACACCACGGCGGCCCTGGTCTCATTGGCCCAACAGCATCGACTGACGCCGAACACATTCGTGCAAGGTGCATGGGCGATTCTCTTGAGTTACTACAGTGGCGATCCGGACATTCTGTTCGGTGTGACCGTCGCCGGTCGTCCGACAGATCTGCTGGGCATGGAGTCCGTGCTCGGACTGTTCATTAATACGCTTCCGCTGCGTGCGCGGGTCTCGCCTGACCGTCACGTCCTTCCATGGCTCAAAGATGTATTGGCGGAGAATGTCCGGCTGCGGCAGTTTGAATATACGCCGCTTGTCCATATTCAACGTTGCAGTGAAATTCAGCGGGGGGAAGCGCTGTTTCACAGCCTGTTCGTCTTCGAGAATGCCCCGGTCGATCCGGCGCTTTGCGATGGACGAATTATGTTTCGTGCCGAAGAAGAGCAATACCGGGTCCATACCAATTACCCCATGACCGTAATGGGATGGCCGGGGAAGGAACTGGGTCTGAAGCTGTCCTATGACCGCCGGGTGTTCGACTCGGAAACGGTCGTCAGAATGATCGGCCATTTGAAACGGGTGCTGGAAGGGATGGTTCAGCGCCCTGACGCTCGAATCGGCGAATTGCCCATGCTCGGGCAGGATGAACGCACACAGCTCCTCACGACGTGGGTCGCGACGACGGCGCACAAACAGGAAGACAGGAGTTTCAGTGTCCGGTTTGAAGAGCAGGTCCGGCGAACGCCCCAGTCGCCTGCAGTTTCCTGCCAGGGTCGTGTCCTGAGTTATCACGAACTAAATCGACAGGCCAACCGGCTCGCCCATGATTTGGTGTCCGCCGGGGTCGGTCCGGAAACCATCGTCGCTCTGCTGGACGAACGAAGTCCCGCTCTCCTCACGATGATCGTGGGCGTATTCAAGGCCGGCGGAGCCTATCTTCCGCTGGACCCTCATCATCCCACGTCGCGGCTGGTGAATATTCTCGAACTCAGCCGGGTCCCGGTGGTCGTGACGTCAGCGGGTTTGTTGGACCATCTGACACAGGCAGTGGCTTCCCTGCCGGAGGAGGCTCGTCCACTTCTGTTGTCGCTTGATGCCGTCTTGGCTGAGCCGGGCCATGAGGAAAATATTCCGGAACGGGCGCGACCGGAACATCTGGCCTATGTCATCTATACGTCCGGCTCGACCGGTGTGCCTAAGGGAGCGATGGTCACGCATGGCGGCATGCTCAACAATTTTTCGAGTAAACTCTCATCCCTGTCACTAACCGGGACTGACGTGATCGCGCAGACGGCATCACAATGTTTCGATATTTCAGTCTGGCAATTCTTGACGGCGCTGGTATGCGGAGCGCGCACGCATATCGTGCCGGACGAAATCGTTCGCGATCCTGAGAAACTTTTACCGCATCTTGAAGAGGCGGGGATCAGTATTTTTGAGACGGTTCCCGCATTGCTGCAGGCGTTGCTGGACACCGGCCGCGCATCTGGTTCAATGACCTCTCTATCCAGACTGCGTTGGGTCTTGCCAACCGGTGAAGCTTTGCCGGCGTCCTTGTGTCGTCATTGGTTTGAGCACTATCCGCAGATTCCCCTGATGAATGCGTATGGACCGGCTGAATGTGCCGACGATGTTGCAGTCCATCCGATCATGATCGCTCCTCCTGAGGGTCTCCTCCAGGTTCCGATCGGTCGGGCAATACCCAATATTCGGCTCTATATCGTAAATCGTTTTCTTTTTCCGGTTCCGGTTGGTGTGTCGGGAGAGTTGTGTGTCGGAGGTGTCGGTGTCGGGCGTGGGTATGTGCAGGATCCGATCCGCACAGCAGAATCCTTCGTGCCGGATCCGTTCGGTACGGAGCGTGGCGCGCGCCTCTATCGCACGGGCGATCTGGCGAGATATCGGAAAGACGGCACGATCGAGTATCTGGGACGCCTGGACCATCAAGTCAAAATTCGAGGATTCCGGATCGAGCTCGGTGACATCGAGACGCATCTGAACCGCCACGGGTCTGTTCGAGACGCCGTGGTCGTGGTGCGCGAAGACCGGCCGGGCGACCGGCGGTTGGTGGCCTATGTCGTCAATCGTGAAAAGGAACCGGTCGATGCCGCGGCCCTACGGCAGTTTCTTGAGGCACAACTTCCTGAATACATGGTCCCCGCCTTTTTCGTGGCGCTCGACACGTTGCCGAGGACTGTTAATGGAAAAGTCGACCGCCGGGCCTTGCCGGCTCCGGGCATCGATGATCATCTCGCACAACGTTATCTTGCGCCTCGCACGACCACGGAAGAATTGTTAGCCGGCATGTGGATGGACATTCTTACGGTGGATCGTGTGGGAATACACGATAATTTTTTTGAACTTGGCGGCCACTCCCTGTTATCAACCCAAATCATGTCGCGAATCCGTAGCGCCTTTCATATCGAGTTGCCGCTCAGGACCCTATTCGATTCCCCCACGGTTTCGGAACTGGCCGTGGCTGTGGATGGAAGGCGGGGGAAAGAAGCCGGCCCCCAGCCCCCTTCGATTGTTCCTGTGGACACAACGGGGCCGCTCCCACTTTCATTTGCACAACAGCGGCTCTGGTTTTTGGCGAAGATGGAACCGGACAGCTGGTTCTACAATCTTTCGTTCGGCATGCGAGTGGCCGGTCCGTTGGACGTGGCGGCCTTGCGGGCAAGTTTTGACGCCGTGGCTCGTCGTCACGACATGCTGCGGATGATATTTACAGTGGCCAATGGGCGTCCGTCGCAAGTGATTGATGAATCTCTACCGACACCCTTCGCGTGTATAGTCATTGCTCCCCCAACGGGAAATGACAGGGAGCAGGAGGTTCAGCGGTTAGCCGACGAGGAGGCCCGGCACGTATTCAATATTGAAGGTGGTCTACTATGGCGGGCGCGGTTGTTTCAGTTGAACGAGCAGGACCATGTTTTGATGGTGACCTTGCACCATGCCATCGCGGACGGCTGGTCGCTGAATCTACTCCTTACCGACATGATTGCCTCGTACGCTGCCTTGCGAGCGGGCCGACCGTCTCCGCTCCAAGCGCCGTGCCTGCAGTATGCGGACTATGCACAGTGGCAGCGCAAATGGCTTGCCGGTGAGGTTCTGGAACGGCAACTCGATTATTGGAAACTGACACTGAGCGGTGCTCCTGCGGTCCTGGCGCTCCAAGCCGACCATGTTCGTCCGTCTGTTCAAACGTTCCGCGGTGCACGGCATGTCATCATGATGCCCGGCCCCCTGACGACTGCACTGCATGTCATCGGCAGGCGTCAGGGGGCGACGTTGTTTATGACCTTGTTGGCAGCCTTCCAGGTACTGTTGCATCGCTATAGCGGAGAAACAGATGTCTCGATCGGTACGCCGATTGCGAATCGGACCAGTCTTGAGACGGAGGACCTCATCGGGTTTTTCGTCAATACGCTGGTGCTCCGGACCGATCTCGGCGGTAATCCGCGCTTCATCGACCTGTTGAGCCGTGTCCGTGAAGTCGTGCTTGGCGCGCAAGCCCATCAGGATCTGCCGTTCGAGCACGTTGTTGAGGCTTTGCGGCCAACCCGTGATTTAAGCCATCCACCCCTTTTTCAGGTGATGTTCGCTCTGCAGACACTGAATGCTCAGACCTTTGATCTCCCTGATCTGAAGATTGAAATGCTTGACATCGATCCTGGAAGCGCCAAGTTCGACTTGTCTTTGGAAATGACGCTCGAGCCGGAAGGGCTGACCGGATTTTTCGAGTACAACACGGATCTGTTCGAACCCTCCACCATTCAGCGAATGGCCGGGCATTTTCAGTCAATTTTAGAAGCGATCGTTAACCAACCGGAACAACGGTTATCGGCGTTGTCGATGATGGGGGCGGCGGAGCGGGCGGTAGTGGTGGAGGAGTGGAATGCCACGGCCCGGGCCTATCCGACAGCCACGACGGTGCCGGAGCTGATTGCCCTGCAGGCCGCGCGTACCCCGACGGCCCT
>NZ_JBQKUP010000009.1:0-2026 GCF_052156535.1 Nitrospira sp. T9 | reverse complement strand
CCCGGTCGAGGCGGAGCATGTCCGCACATAACCGAGCGACATCCTGACTGTGGGCAATGGGGGGATGATAGGGTCCTTCCGTTTCTTGGACCAGCATCACGCGCACCCATGGCACCGAAAGGCTGGGGGATAAGGAAGAGGAGTCCGATGTCATGTCATACTCAGTAAGGTTCATTACAATAATCTTTTCGATAACTCCCTCTCTAAAGGAGGAATGGCGGATCGTCAAGGATTAATGAAGGAAAAATGCAATCATGGCCAAGGTCTTGACGCCTCAAGTAAACGGACAGGATAGCTCTTCGTTAATTTCCATGACGACCATGGAATTAATGCGGGTATGTGCAATTGCCAAAAACCATTCCTTTTTATATCCGGTCCCATTGTCGAAGATTGTTGACCGGGTCCTTGATTACTCGATTCGGACGGTCGAAACATGGGAACTGATTGATATTGATTTTTGGAAAGGGGACGAAATTGATTTCGAACGCTGGTTTGAGTGGTGTGATGATTTGACGCTTTCGATCAGTTTCAAGAACCACGAACATGACACGATCGAAACCTTAGAGGTGGATATCATTCAAGTCATGGGCGACGTGTTGAAAGAAAAAAGTCGGTCGTTATACATCGGCGGCTTGGAAATTGAGCTGGGAGAAGACCCCCTCATGGTGGAGGGAAAGAACCATTCTCTTAAAAATGGGATGGTACGGATTGCTGTCACGACCGAAAAGCCGAGTTATTAGCGTGTGTCAGGGTTATTTCATCCATTTCGGCTTGAGCAATTTAAAGCGGCGATTGCTTTTGAGGCGGGGGGAAAACTTCGGGCTGGTAAATATCCCGCCGTATCGTCGTGCTGGCACGGTCGCCGCTTGATAAAATGACGCAGTGATACTCATAGGGAAAGTATGAAAGGAAAATCGGGAAACGCCAAGGCGTGGCTTGGTGTTTTCCACAAGGGTGCCATCATGAAATGGATTTGGGTCTTGATCGCGGTGTTACTGGTTCCGGTGTCGGCACACGCGGAGCGTTCGGAAATGGCCCCAGAGGTGAGCATTTTCAGCAAAAAATTCGTGAGGCCGGAACATCCACATAAGATTATATTTTCCCTAAAGGCCCGCGAAGACGGGGATTTTTTGCGGGCGAAGTTTCGCTTTTTTTTCTCGAAATTCCATCCCGTCGATTCCGCTTTACCAGGTGAGTGCGTATTGTTGGTAAATAATCAGGCAGTTTCAGGATTCGGAGATTATTGGATAGCAGGGAAGAACGGGCCTGAACTGTGGTTACCGTCTCTCACGCAGAAAGATCGGGTAGAATTCGGAGTCTTTTGGGACGAGGGACGCCCGGTGTTGGAATACGCCACCTTAGAAACCGAAAATAATCGCATAAAAGTTTTGGATACATGGCATTCGGGATCGAGTGAATGGCTCTTTGCCAAAAACCCGCTGACCGACCTTGATACGTATTATCAGGAACTCTCTCTTGATGAGGTGTGTAGCCCGTACACGCTTGAAGAACAACTCAAAGAGGCAAAAGAAAAGCAGCAAAGCTAAAACCTATCGTATTTTTCATAAATAACATTATCACACTAACTCATTGATATTGTTCACACATTTTCAAGTATTTGGTCTGCTACTCTTACACGGGCAACGGTTCCACTTCCGGAAAGCGTTTCACTTTGATCGTCTTGGCCGTCTTTTCGACATTGGCCAGATCAAAAGCCATTTGCATCCGCATCCAATGTTCCACGGTTGAGCCAAAGGCTTTGGACACCCTGACCGCCATTTCCGGCGAGAGCGCCGTTTTTTCATTCGTCACACGAGACAAGGTTTGCCGCGTCACGCCAAGCCGTTCCGCAGCCTCGGTCACACTGAGGCCCGAAGCCTCAATCGAATGTTTAATGATCTTGCCCGGATGGACAGGGTTTTTCATCGCCATAATATTCTCTCCTCAATGATAGTCTACTAAATCCACATCAAAAGCGTGGCCATCTTCAAACCGGAAAATGATCCGGTGATTCCGTGACACGGTC
>NZ_JBQKUP010000008.1:0-3278 GCF_052156535.1 Nitrospira sp. T9 | reverse complement strand
CGAATGGGGTCATTACCCCTAGTGGGGCACAGACCATTCAGGTGGGCCAGACCGTCACCTTTACTGGCACGGGCACTGATCCTGAACCCAACCTACCCCTTACTCATCGGTGGACCTTTGGAGCCGGCTCTGGGATTCCTGATGCCACGGTGAAGGACCCGGGGGCGGTGACCTTCCCGAACGCCGGGGTGTTTACGGTGACCTATACGGTAACGGATGCCCTGGGATTGCCCGACCCCACCCCCGCGACCGTTCAAGTGACGGTGTCTGGCACACCGCCACCCTCCTCTTTAACCATCTCGAATCTGACCGTAGCCAGTGGGCAATCATATGTTGTGCCCGCTTCCGGCCTCCAAGCCGGGGGCACGGTCTATATCGACCGCGGCTATACTTTTACCACGGTTCCTGCCAGCATGCAGGGCGCCACATATATCCGAACCGCCAACAATGATAAAGCGGCTACCACTGCCACTTTCCTCAGCTTTTCAGTTAATCAACCCGTCTCCGTGTCGGTCGCCCATGACGTGCGGCTCACCCCTAAACCGTCGTGGTTGAGCACCTTTACGGATACCGGTACAAATCTGGTGACCTCGGATACCACTCTCCGCCTCTTTGCGCGGTCCTTCCCGGCTGGGACTATTACCCTCGGGGGCAATGCCAGCGGTGGAAGCGGCAGCATGTATTCGGTCGTCATCCAACCTCAGAGCCAAATTCCATAAACTGACTTATCCCAAGACCAATATAGTGGTTTAACTTTTCATTAGTACCTGGCGAAGATCGTATCGATCGCCTTCCCCAGTTCTTGGTGAGGCTGATGATGTTTCCTCAAGCGGGCTTTGAGGATTGCCCATTGTGATTCAATGGGGTTCAGATCAGGCGAGTACGTGGGCAGATATTTCAAGTAACAGCCTTTGGTTTCGATAAGATCCTTGGTGGCAGCGGACTTATGAAAGGACGCATTGTCCATCAATCCGGTCTGCCCCGGACGCAACTCAGGCAACAGCGCTTGCTCCAGCCATGTATAGAACACCCCCGTATCACAATAGCCCTCAAAGCGCATGGGGGCCACGAGCTGTGACCGATTGAGGGCGGCGATGAGGCTGATCCGTTGAGTGGTAGAACCGACGATGTCGCCCCGCACGGTCGTGCCGCGTGCGGCCCGAGCATACGGACGATGCAGGGCCTCATTAACTCCACTTTCATCAAGATAGACCAGGTCATCGGGGTCCAAGTCAGCCAGCTCGTCTTGGAATTGTGCCCGGGCGACTTCGTCCCGCTCAACGTATAGGGGCGTTTTTTTTTCGGGTGATCTGCAACCGGCGGCAGGCTTTCCAAATGGCCACGGCGCTGACAGCAAACTCCTCCCCCAGTTCTGCCAGCGTCGCATCGGGATCCTTCGCGATATACTGGGCCACTACGACATCATCCAGTTTTCGGGGGGCATATTTCCCTCGGGGGCGTGGGGCCAAACTGCCCTCAGTCTGAGATTGCCGGAGCCAGCGATACAGGGTATCTCGACCGATCTGGAAAATCTGACAGGCCTGTTTTCGGTCTCCACCGGCCTGAACATACGCGACGACTCGCTCTCGAAGATCAAGACTATAGGCATTGCTCATACCCCGGAGATTAGCATGACAGAAGTCTTAGTTAAAAGTTAATATACTATAATATACCTAGGAATGGGACCGTCTTCTGATGCATTAGAGATGGCTGAGAAAACTCACTGAATCGTTTAAGGTACAGCATAGGTACATCTCTTAGACGACAGACACCCCGTCCAATGGAGAAACCAAGCGGTAACCATTTGATAACGCGGAGTTTTAAGAAGGCCTTTTATCTTGTCTAGTAGTCTATTGGGCTGCGGCGGGTAACAACTCAGATGTAGCCATCAACAATTAGCCGGTTAGAGCAAACCATGATGATTTTACAGGATCCTCTCTTAAAACATCGAGAGTTGTTCAGACAACTTGAATAATGGAGAGAACTTTCTCATGCTGGAGCGTCCGGAGAGAAGTATCCCTGATACATCTGCCTATTGAATTTGCCAATCTAGGGACGTAGTCGCGGGATAGCCTGTTGAGGTTATGGTCGCCCCATTCATTAACCATACCGCTACTGTGCCACTACCAGTATTATGCCAGACGAGGTCTGCCTTCCCATCGCCATTGAAATCGCCAACCTGCCGAATCACCCAATTCAACGAGACACTACCTGGAAAGCCGGTCGATGTGATCGTCGCCCCATTCATGAACCACACCGCCACCGCGCCTGAGCTCGCATGACGCCAAACAATGTCCTCCGTGCCATTCCCATTTACGTCTCCCAAGCCCGCAATCTGCCACGCTAAGGATCCACCGGATGGGAAACCTGTTGACGTAATAGTGGCTCCATTCATCAGCCACACTGCCACGGCCCCTGTGCTGTTTTTACGCCAAACGAGGTCTGCCTTCCCATCGCCATTGAGATCCCCTACCTCCTTAATCACCCAATCCAAGGGGACACTACCTGGAAAGCCGGTCGATGTGATGGTTGTCCCATTCATGATCCACACCGCCACGGCACCACTGCTCGTATTTCGCCAAACGAGGTCTGCCTTCCCATCGCCATTGAGATCTCCCACACCCACGATCTGCCACGCTAAGGGCGCCCCGGATGGGAAACCCGTCGACGTGATGGTTGTCCCGTTCATGAACCACACTGACACGGCGCCACTATTGGTATTTCGCCAGACGAGGTCGGACTTTCCATCGCCATTAAGATCGCCCTTTCCGGCGATTTTCCAGGATAAAGACGCCCCGCCTGGAAACCCTGTATTGGCAATATTAACACCGTTCATGAGCCACACGGCCGAGGTCCCGGTACTGGTATTCCGCCAAACAAGATCCGATTTGCCGTCGACATTAAAATCATGCGGGGCAATGGCACCACTAGAATTTTTGACGATACCCACAGTGTCGGTGATCCCGCCCCCTGCCCGTAAATTCCGAAACGTGAGGCTGCTGCCCGTAATGTCCAAGAGCACCGACCCATAGGCCAGGTCAACCACCGTCATGACAGGATGGGATCCAGTATTGGTTTCAATGCTTTTACCCCCATGACCTGCGACCACATAGACCGTTCCCTCGTGCGACACACCCCCGGCACTTTTTTGATACGCTCCCGTGCCAGAGGGATTCCCATTTCCCGCATCAAGAATATGGCCATCGGCTTGCAGCGTATTGAATGATGGGGTGGCAAAGTTGGGGGCCGTGCCATAGCCGTAGGCCCCATCCAGGAGG
>NZ_JBQKUP010000007.1:0-1212 GCF_052156535.1 Nitrospira sp. T9 | reverse complement strand
GAGGTAGGGCATGGCGAAGGCGAAATTTGAGCGGAAGAAGCCGCATGTCAATGTGGGGACGATCGGGCACGTTGACCATGGGAAGACGACCCTGACGTCGGCCTTGACGAAAGTGATGGGGGATACGGGGAAGGCGAAGTTTGTTCCCTATGATGAAGTCGCCAAGGCGAGTGAGAGTCAGGGGCGACGGGATCCGACCAAAATTCTTACCATTGCGATCTCCCATGTGGAATATGAAACCGACAATCGCCATTATGCGCACGTCGACTGCCCGGGGCATGCGGATTATGTGAAGAACATGATTACAGGGGCGGCGCAAATGGATGGCGCGATTTTGGTGGTCAGTGCCGCCGATGGGCCGATGCCGCAAACGCGGGAACATATTTTGTTAGCGCGGCAGGTGGGGGTCCCGTTTATCGTGGTCTTTTTGAATAAAGCGGATAAGGTGGAAGACAAGGAATTGCTGGAGTTGGTGGAATTGGAAGTGCGGGAGTTGCTGACGAAGTATGGCTTTCCGGGCGATGATGTGCCGGTGGTCATCGGGTCAGCGATCAAGGCCATTGAAGGGGATCAGAGTGAGGTGGGTGTGCCGTCGATTATGCGCTTATTGGAGGCGGTCGATAGTTACATCCCGACTCCGCAGCGAGCCATTGATAAACCGTTTCTGATGCCGATTGAAGATGTCTTTACAATCAGCGGGCGGGGGACGGTGGTGACGGGCCGGGTGGAGCGCGGCGTGGTCAAGGTGGGGGATGAAATTGAGATTGTGGGGCTGAAGCCGACGCAGACGACGATTGTCACGGGAGTGGAAATGTTCCGGAAGGTGTTGGATGAGGGGCAGGCGGGTGACAATATTGGGGCGCTGTTGCGGGGCACGAAGAAAGAGGATGTGGAGCGGGGCATGGTGTTGGCCAAGCCGAAGAGCATTACGCCGCATACGAAATTCAAGGCGGAAGTGTATATTTTGACGAAGGAAGAGGGCGGACGGCATACGCCGTTTTTTAATGGCTATCGTCCGCAGTTTTACTTCCGGACGACAGATGTCACGGGAGTGGTGCAATTAAACCCGGGGGTCGAGATGGTGATGCCGGGGGATAATGTGTCATTTGAGGGTGAACTGATCTCCCCGATTGCGATGGAGCAAGGGGTGCGATTTGCAGTGCGAGAAGGGGGCCGAACGGTCGGAGCCGGGGTGGTCACGGAAATCGTCGC
>NZ_JBQKUP010000006.1:0-1104 GCF_052156535.1 Nitrospira sp. T9 | reverse complement strand
CGGCTCTGGGATTCCTAATGCCACGGTGAAGGACCCGGGGGCGGTGACCTTCCCGAACGCCGGGGTGTTTACGGTGACCTATACGGTAACGGATGCCCTGGGATTGCCCGACCCCACCCCCGCGACCGTTCAAGTGACGGTCCAGACACAAGGAACAGGTTTTACCGCCTATAATGACCTCGCCTGGGGCACTGGGCAGCTCGAAACGAATATTACAAAGATTACCTCTCCCATAGGAAACTCAGGCTTACCCAGCAGCGGCATACTTAAAGATTTCACCACCGGTCTCAATACCGGTGTAACCCTGACTGTGACGGGCGGAGAATTTATCGGTAGTGGCCAAGCCACTCAGGGTGCAAACCCTACCGTGGGAGACGCCTTCACCATTTTTAATGGAAAAGTCAGTACTCTTGGCGTTATCTCCTACGTCAATCAAGCTGCCAACTCGCTCTTGTTGACCTTTAATGGGCTCAATCCGAGTAAGTCCTACGATTTGTCCTTCTTTGCTCATCGAGATTCTTATGGTTGGGATCGAGCCTCACTCGTGACTCTTTCTGGTCATGACGCATTTATCAATACTAGTTCGGTCGCAAGCGATAATCCCAGTGAAGTCGGCGGGGTGATCTTCTCCGGGCCGTCAGATACCTCGACTCGTCTACCGGCTGACAATGACAAGGGATACGTCGCGCGATTTAGTAATATTGAGCCAGGCAGCGATGGAAAGGTCGTGCTTACCATTAGCTTTGATGGAAACATTGCCAGCCAATACACCGGGAAGTATGGCAGTGCAATCCGGCTAATGGAGTCCGGCGCCGGAGGAGGACCGGTTAACCAAGCTCCGAATGGGGTCATTACCCCTAGTGGGGCACAGACCATTCAGGTGGGCCAGACCGTCACCTTTACTGGCACGGGCACTGATCCTGAACCCAACCTACCCCTTACTCATCGGTGGACCTTTGGAGCCGGCTCTGGGATTCCTAATGCCACGGTGAAGGACCCGGGGGCGGTGACCTTCCCGAACGCCGGGGTGTTTACGGTGACCTATACGGTAACGGATGCCCTGGGATTGCCCGACCCCACCCCCGCGACCGTTCAAGTGACGGT
>NZ_JBQKUP010000005.1:0-1137 GCF_052156535.1 Nitrospira sp. T9 | reverse complement strand
CCAGACACCGGTTGATGTTAAAGACAAACGCAAACTGCCATTTCGGATGCCGCTCCTCATACGGATACAGCATCTTTCGTCCTAACTGCCAGTTATACACTTCAGGCATTGTCGTCCTCCGTTTCGGTGAAAATTTCGGGGTTGACCAGGCGGCGTCTGCCAACCCTCAGGTTGGCAGTCCCCCGGTATCAACCCAATTTAACTGTCGCATCTTTCTTACAGCCATCGCTTCATTCACGATAGAACCTAACACATTCAGATCTATCGTTTTGAGCAGGACTTCGCAGCGCCCTAGTTGTTTCACGGCCTGCAAGTCCACCAGGCCTTCATACGCCGTAAAAATTACGGTAGGAGTGGATGAAACCTTTCTCACTGCCCGCACGGTTTCCACCCCATTCATCCCACCCATTTTATAATCCACCAAGATCACATCAGGTTCATCCCTATTATCTCGTAAAAATTCCATCAAGGCCTCTCCCGAATCAAAGACACGTACCGTGCAATGTAAACGGGAAAGTTTTTTCGCAATGTTTGAGCGAATCACCTCATCATCATCCACCACAAATACATAGGGTTTGCTCACCGACAGGTCCTGGTAATTGGTTGTGATTTACGTCGATCTCAACTGTCATAGCATCCTCCAAAGGATAATCTTTGTAAGATTCGCCACGTAAGTAGAGGGAGGCTGGGGGAGGTATTCGCAATGTTTCTTTCTAGACGGCAATCAAGAAAAAAAACCCCCAGCCTCCAACTCACCTACACTTTGATCTTAATATGATCACCCTTCAGCCATTTGATCATGAACTCATTCTCCTGACCTGGCGTGAACCCGGTTCGAACCGGTTCCCACGGCCCACGTCCGCCAATGCCGCCATCCTCCGCCTTGGTAATCCGGATGAGACATTCCTTTGGCGTTGTATTGACCGCATGATGATCAATCGCAAAACCCCATTTGAATTTCCAGGCAACTGGATGTTTACCCGGTAACGAGTCGGTTTGATGCATCGGCATCAGCCAACTACGGGTAAACGACTGCTGCGCCCCATACCGGAAATTCGATTGATAGCCGGTATCCAGTGCAATCGCCCGTCCGTCCGGCCGGGTTTCATGCCCCTTTACCGACTTCGCCGTGGATAC
>NZ_JBQKUP010000004.1:0-1186 GCF_052156535.1 Nitrospira sp. T9 | reverse complement strand
GAGCTATTGTCAAATCTAGTGTCTGAGCCGGTGATTACGCGGCGACCGAGTTCATGGTGTTCGGGTCCATGCCATCAATAAACTGAATCCCTTCGATGACCTTCGGCAACTGTTTGAATCCTCGCACACGACGCCACGTCTTCTCGGCACACTGGCCGAGCTTGAACATCATGTGGAGCATGCCATCCCGTGTCAGACAGCCCTTCGTCCGGATGGTTCGAGGCCGAATCGTCCCAAAGGTCGATTCAATTGGATTCGTCGTGCGCAGACTCGGCCACTGCTCGGCGGGAAAGGCATAGAAGGTCAGCAATGCTTCCCGATCTTTCTGCAAACAGGCGGTGGCCTTCGGATACTTCACGTCATACGTGTTGATGAAGACATCGAACGCGTCCTCTGCGGTGGCTTTAGTTGGGGCCTGCCAGATTTCAGGTAAGGCCTGTTTCGCCTTCGGCTGCACACTTTGGGGCAAGGCATTCAAGACATTCCTCGTCTTATGGCACCAACACCGTTGCTGCTGCGTGCTTGGATATATTTCTTCCAAGGCCCCCCAGAAGCCCATGGCCCCATCGCCGATGGCCAAGGCCGGAGCGGTCAGCCCTCGCGCTTTCAGCGTTAACAGGACTTCCCGCCAACTCTGGGGGGATTCGCGAATCTCGTCTTCGATCGCCAAGAGATGCTTCTCCCCCTGGGCATTCATGCCAATGACGACCAACGCACACAACCGCTGCGTCTCGGCTCGTAAGCCACTATAGATGCCATCCACCCAGAGATAGACCCACTGGTCCGCATCCAGGCGCCGGTGCCGCCAGATGGCGTATTCCTCCCGCCAGACCTGCTTGAGCCGAGCCACCGTACTGGCAGACAGCCCCTTGGCTTCCGGGCCCACTAACGCTTCGAGGGCCACCTGCATCTCCCCCGTCGAAATGCCTTTCAAATACAGCCACGGGATGGCCGCTTCCAGACTGGCCGTCTTGCGCACATACGGCGGCACCAAGGCTGAATGAAACCTCACCGGGTCGCCCTGGCGACTGCGCACTTTAGGCACCCGTACCGGCACGGGCCCCATGCCCGTTTGAATAACGCGTTCGGGATGAGGGCCGCTGAGGACAACCCTCGCATGCCCTTGCTCATCCCGTTGATCCGCATAGGTGGCCAAAAGTTCCGTCGCCTCCACCTTCAGCGCCTG
>NZ_JBQKUP010000003.1:0-2062 GCF_052156535.1 Nitrospira sp. T9 | reverse complement strand
CCCGGTCGAGGCGGAGCATGTCCGCACATAACCGAGCGACATCCTGACTGTGGGCAATGGGGGGATGATAGGGTCCTTCCGTTTCTTGGACCAGCATCACGCGCACCCATGGCACCGAAAGGCTGGGGGATAAGGAAGAGGGGTCCGATGTCATGTCATACTCAGTGAGGTTCAATACAATAATTTTTTCGATAAACTCCCTCTCTAAAGGAGGAATGGCGGATCGTCAAGGATTAATAAAGGAAAAGGGAAATCATGGCTAAGGTCTCGACGCCTCAAGTAAACGGACAGGATAGCTCTTCCTTAATTTCCCTGACGACCATGGAATTAACGCGGGTATGTGCGATTGCCAAAAACCATTCCTTTTTGTATCCGGTCCCGTTGTCGAAGATTGTTGACCGGGTGCTCGATTACTCCATTCGGACGGTCGAAGCATGGGAACTGATTGATATTGATTTTTGGAAGGGAGACGAAATTGATTTCGAACGCTGGTTTGAGTGGTGTGATGATTTGACGCTTTCGATCAGTTTCAAGAACCACGAACATGACACGACCGAAACCTTAGAGGTGGATATCATCCAAGTCATGGGCGACGTGTTGAAAGAAAAAAGTCGGTCCTTATACGTCGGCGGCTTGGAAATTGAGCTGGGAGAAGACCACCTCATGGTTGAAGGAAAGAACCATTCTCTTAAAAATGGGATGGTACGGATTGCTGTCACGACCGAAAAGCCGAGTTATTAGCGTGTGTCGGGGTTATTTCATCCATTTGGGCTTGGGAATTTTATAGCGGCGCTTGCTTCGAACCCGTGGGCGAAATTTCGGGGTGAAAAATTTATCCCCGTATCGGCGCGGCGGAACTTTAACCGCCCGATAAAATGACGCAGTAATATCCATGCAGAAAGTATGAAACGGATCGAGGGAAACGCCAAGGCAAAGGCGTTGGGTTTTCCACAAGGGGGCAATGATGAAATGGATTGGGGTGCTACTCGTCACGTTTGGGATACCGCTTGCAGCCTTGGCCGAAGAGGCTAAATCAAAGGCGTTGGAACTCCACATGGTAGGCTACCATGACGATTTGCCGTTTTTGTTGAAAGGCTGGGACTTTCCCGCCATGTCAATGTTTAAGGTTGAAGCTCAGACACCCTTAGACAATGTCACGGTTCACATCACGTTTTTTGCCCGTGATACCCCGGATTTCTCTGTTGACGAGTATAAGGCCATCCGCTGCGGGGTGCTCTGGCCAGAAGGAACGAAGGCGTTTCGACAGGCGCTTCCTATTCTTTCGGGTAACGGGCTGGAAGTCTGGGTGCCACGCATTGATCCACCCAATCCCGTCACGCTATGGATTGGATGGCCCGAAAAAGGTCTTCAAATTCTGGCTGCAACTATGAAAGTCGAGAGCGAGCACTATTCCGAGGAAAAAAGATGGGAAAGCATAGGAGTGCAATTGTACCGGGAGCTTGGGCCGGATTCTGTTTTATCCTTGCGTGAGCCAAAATTTCGTGTGGTGCAGTTAGATCAGGTCTGTGAACAGATTGTGCCCTATGAACTCCCTCGACGTTACCTGATGGCGCGATAATTAAACCTACTCGTATTTCCCATAAATAACATTATCACACTAACTCATTGATATTGTTCCCACATTTTTTAGTAGTTGGCGTGCTACCCTTACACGGGCAAGGGCTCGACTTCCGGAAAGCGCTTCACTTTGATCGTCTTGGCCGTCTTTTCGATATTGGCCAGATCAAAAGCCATTTGCATCCGCATCCAATGTTCCACGCTTGAGCCAAATGCTTTAGACACCCTGACCGCCATTTCCGGCGAGAGTGAGGTTTTTTCATTTGTCACCCGCGAGAGGGTCTGCCGCGTCACGCCAAGCCGTTCCGCAGCCTCGGTCACACTGAGGCCCGAAGCCTCAATGGAATGTTTAATGATCTTGCCCGGATGGACAGGGTTTTTCATCGCCATAATATTCTCTCCTCAATGATAGTCTACTAAATCCACATCAAAAGCGTGGCCATCTTCAAACCGGAAAATGATCCGGTGATTCCGTGACACGGTC
>NZ_JBQKUP010000002.1:0-1338 GCF_052156535.1 Nitrospira sp. T9 | reverse complement strand
CATGAATCCCAGGTGGGTCCTGTGAAGGAGATGCGATGCCGTCTGAGCTTTCGCTGAAGGAATGCTTCGCCAACGGGTCCTTTCGTGTTTTAAACAAAAGGGTCTCGTCAAGCAAGGTTCGAGCCTTCACGCCTTGCGCACGTCTCAAGGATGTTGAAGAAGACCCGTCAAACGTGCCGTTCAAGAACGATCATGATTGGACGGCAAGTGCCAGAAGAATTCTCCAACCTCCCCTGCCTGGTTCATGCCTAAAGGCTTTTGGGGATCCACCGATAAAAGCCCGTGAAGTAAAGACAGCCTGTGTCTTCTCACATTCAAGAGCGAGTTTGGATCATTCGAACGAAGATGGCATAACACAGCGTAAACGAGTGGCCTCTTTCCGATAAAGGCAAACCCATTGTGAAGTGGGGACGCAAAGCCACGGGTCAGAATTTCTGATAGCCGGGTTACCGAAGAAAGAGAGACGTGCGGGAATGGGGCCTCTGTATGTGTGCGAAGGAGGTATCCCATGTCCGATGTGCGTGCGGGGAGTCGTCTAAAAAGGTGTCTAGCGTGGTGTATCTTTGGCAGTTGCCTTCTTTTTCTCCCGCAGGGGGTACAAGCCGCGACCAGTGATTCAGCCACCCTCCAATGGACCGCCAATCAAGAGGCCAACTTAGCGGGGTACCGGATCTATCGAGGAACCAACCCCGGGGTCTATGGGGTTCCCACGACGGTCGGGAAGATCACGACCTACCAATATACCAACTTACTCACGGACAAAACGCACTATTTTACGATTACCGCTTTCGATGCCTCGGGTAATGAAAGTCTTCCCTCCCCCGAGGTGAAAAAATATATTGCACCGTCCTCCAACTCTTCCGGTTCCTCTAGTCCGCCGCCGCCCTCCTCACTCAGCATTTCGAATCTGACCGTTGCCAGTGGCGCAACGTATATGGTGTCCGCCGTCGGCCTCCAAGCCGGGGGGACGGTATATCGCGATCGCGCCTATACGTTTACCACGGTCCCCACGAGTGTGCAGGGCGCGGCCTATATCCAAACGGCCAATAATGATAAAGCAGATGCCACAGCCGCCTTCCTCCGTTTTACGGTGAATCAACCGGTGTCTGTCTCGGTGGCCTATGACGTGCGGCTGACTCCGAAACCGTCGTGGTTGAGCAGCTTTACCGATACGGGCAAGAATCTGGTGACCTCGGATACGACCCTCCACCTCTATGCTCGGACCTTTCCGGCCGGGACGATCACTCTCGGGGGCAATGCCAGCGGGGGGAGTGGCAGTATGTATTCCGTCATCGTTCAACCAGCAGAGGGTCCCGCTCCCGATATCACGCCTCCGAC
>NZ_JBQKUP010000001.1:0-1145 GCF_052156535.1 Nitrospira sp. T9 | reverse complement strand
CCAGACACCGGTTGATGTTAAAGACAAACGCAAACTGCCATTTCGGATGCCGCTCCTCATACGGATACAGCATCTTTCGTCCTAACTGCCAGTTATACACTTCAGGCATTGTCGTCCTCCGTTTCGGTGAAAATTTCGGGGCTAATCAGGCACCGCCAGCCAACGCTCAGGTTGGCAGTCCCCCGGTATCAACCCACCACTCAATTTTTCGTAAATTCCTTAAGGCCATGACCCCGTTCACCATATGACTGAGATTGTGAAGATCTACGGTTTTGATCATGACCTCACAATTCCCTATTTCTTTCATTTTCTGCGGATCTATCCAACCTTCATACGCGGTAAAAATAATGGCTGGAACAGAAGAAAATTTTCGAATGGCATGCACGGTTTCCACCCCATTCATCCCACCCATTTTATAATCCACCAAGATCACATCAGGTTCATCCCTATTATCTCTCAAAAATTCCATCAAGGCCTCTCCCGAATCAAAAGCACGTACCGTGCAATGCAACCGGGAAAGTTTTTTCGCAATATTTAAACGAACCACCTCATCATCATCCACCACAAATACAGAGGGTGTGCTCACCGACGGGTCCTATTACCTGTTTCATCTTGCTTCCCCCAACAGTTTTCATGATAAAAGGCTTACAAGATTTTTTTTAGTTTCAATGATCACCCTAAGAAGAAGGAGGCTGGGGGGAGGTATTCATCATATTTCTTTCTAGACGTCAATATAGAAAAAATATCCCCAGCCTCCAACTCACCTATACTTTGATCTTAATATGATCACCTTTCAGCCATTTGATCATGAACTCATTCTCCTGACCTGGCGTGAACCCGGTTCGAACCGGTTCCCACGGCCCACGTCCGCCAATGCCGCCATCCTCCGCCTTGGTAATCCGGATGAGACATTCCTTCGGCACCGTGTTGACCGCATGGTGATCGATTTCAAAACCCCATTTGAATTTCCATTTATTCGCCATTTTGCCTGGCAACGAGTCCAATTGATGCATCGGCATCAGCCAACTACGGGTAAACGACTGCTGCGCCCCATACCGGAAATTCGATTGATAGCCGGTATCCAGTGCAATCGCCCGTCCGTCCGGCCGGGTTTCATGCCCCTTTACCGACTTCGCCGTGGATAC